>NZ_CAWUDG010000005.1:0-324746 GCF_963920885.1 Anabaena sp. CCY 0017
TCAGTTTTTGCGATCGCTTGTTTTTTCTCCGACTTCACAAAATCGCGTTGCTCCCCTTTACTGAATACAGCTTTGCAACTGGGATATAATTTTTTACCTGATATTATCCCTAATATTGCCAGTTCCGAAAACAGAGTCAACTCAAACGTTAACAATAATTTGTTTTTAGCTGCTAATAATGTCAGACTTCCTATAAATAGTTTAACTGCTTATCATGGGGGAATTGCCAGAGCGCAGAGTGTCCCACGAACAGCGAGAAATTTGAAACAAGTACCTGCGGCTACATTCAATAGTCTTTGGTTAGGTGCATCACCTGTGATCAAACGCAGGTCTGATATTACTACTCGTTTTGAACAAATTAGCCCCCAGACAGTTTCTGCATCTGGTGGTGGAGAAGGAGGATTTGATTCTAATGTGAGTTTTATTTCTAACATTAACAATGAAATTTTTTCTAGTGCCAATTTAGAAAATTTTTATACTCAGACTTACGTTACAGCTTTCAGCCAAGAAGTTAATAATGTTATAACTAATAGATATAGGGAAGAAACAAAATATGCGCCCCATCTGAGTTTTACAGGAAATATCACAGGGACACAGGAAGCTTTGAGATATTATACAGGTGTGATTGGTGCAGACGAAATTAAAGCTTATGGTGGACTAGATTTTACGAAAAATACTGCCAACGGATGGAACTTTTCTGGCGGGATAATTGGCTATATTAATCCAGACATTGATTACTACAGTGAAATCACAGGTAGTATTGGTAAACGTATCCCTTTCAGTCGGAATAGTAATTTAGTGCTATCCACGGGAGTGAATTATGCTTTTGATCGGGAAACTCCCCCTAATAATAATTTTGTTAATTCTATTACAGTCAGAGCCAGAGCAAATATAGGTAAGGTTTGGTTTGGTTTAACTAATTATTTTGGCGATGTTTTACCAGATTCAGTGAAGAATACTCTGGTAACAAGTGTTGGTATTCAATTTAGCAATAGTTTTGCGTTATCAGCATACTATAATCCCATCAATGAAAATCCAGGCCGTTCTGTCTATGGTGCGGGAGCAAGACTTCGACTCAGCACAAATCCAAATAGTCCCACACTCAACCTATCGTGGCAAAATAATCAGTACGACTATGGCAGAGATAGCGCTGATAATGAATTGAAAACAAACGAGAATTTATTTACTGTATTTTTGAGAGGAAATTTTTGAAGCTGGTTTTTAACCTACATACCTTATAATAATGACTCATTCTTTGTTTTTCTAACTGGAGAAACCAATGGGTCGCGCTAAAAAGGTTGTGTTGGCATATTCTGGGGGAGTGGATACTTCCGTTTGTATTCCCTATCTGAAAAATGAATGGGGTGTAGAAGAAGTAATTACCCTCGCAGCAGATTTAGGTCAGGGAGATGAATTAGAGCCAATCCGAGAAAAAGCGCTGAAATCGGGTGCAAGTGAGTCTCTAGTGGCTGACGTTAAAGAAAGTTTCATTAAAGATTATGCCTTTGCGGCGATTCAAGCAAATGCCCTCTACGAAAATCGATATCCTTTGGGGACAGCCCTCGCTCGTCCTTTAATTGCCAAAATATTAGTAGAAGCTGCTCATAAATATGGTGCGGATGCGATCGCTCACGGTTGCACCGGTAAAGGTAATGATCAGGTTCGCTTTGATGTGGCTTGTGCTGCTCTTGATCCCAATATGAAGATCCTCGCACCGGCGAGAGAATGGGGGATGAGTCGTGAAGAAACCATCGCTTATGGTGAAAAATGTGGTATCCCTTCACCTGTGAAAAAGTCTTCTCCCTACAGTATTGATAAAAATTTACTCGGTCGTAGTATTGAAGCTGGTGTACTGGAAGATCCAGCCGTTGAGCCACTAGAAGAAATCTATGAAATGACCAAGGCGATCGCAGATACGCCCAATGAACCAGAGTACATTGAAATTGGTTTTACACGCGGTATTCCCACCAGTCTCAATGGTACAGCTAAAAATCCAGTTGAGCTAATTGAGCAACTCAATCAGGTGGTAGGAAATCACGGTATTGGGCGGATAGATATGATGGAAAACCGCTTAGTAGGGATTAAATCTAGAGAAATCTACGAATCACCCGCGATGTTAGTGCTAATTCAGGCACACCGGGATTTAGAAAGCCTGACTTTGACAGCAGATGTCAGCCACTACAAGCGAGGTATTGAAGAGACTTATACTCAAATCGTTTATAACGGTCTTTGGTACAGTCCACTTAAAAGCGCACTAGATGCTTTTATTCAAAAGACACAAGAACGAGTTTTTGGAACTGTACGAATCAAACTTTTTAAAGGTAATGCCACTGTAGTCGGGCGTTGGAGTGACAATTCACTTTATAGCCCAGACTTGGCAACCTATGGATCTGAAGACCAATTTGACCACAAAGCAGCTGAAGGCTTTATTTACGTTTGGGGTTTACCCACTCGCATTTGGGCGCAGCAAGGTAGAAGTTAGGTAATGGGTAATGGGTAATGGGTAATAGGAAGTTTGTTCCCCCCTGCACCCTGCACCCTGCACCCCTGCCTCTTTTCCCCCCTGCTCCCCCTTACTCACCGGCTGCCCGCTTGACTTGGCGGGACTCTAACCAGATGGGTATAGCAATCAAAGCAACTAGGATTAGTAAAGCTGCGATCGCAAATTGACTTACCCAAGCTACTAATTGTTCTAGGGAGACAACTTTGCCAGCAAAGAAAGCTAACGTTACCATCACACTAGCCCAGGTGGTTGCTCCTGCTAAGTTGTACAAAAAGAATTTTCCAAAAGGCATTTCGGCTATACCAGCTAGTGGGGCTGCAAAAATTCGCAGTAATGCGAAAAAGCGGCCAAAGAATACAGCTTTAGTAGCATTTTCACTAAATTGATTTTTAATATTCAACAAACGCTCATCGGAAATCCGAAAGAGTTTACCTAGTCGTACCAGGAAAGGCCAACCGCCTATTCTACCAATCCAATAACCGCAAGCACCCCCAATTACAGCACCTGCAACTGCATCACTGAGAACTAACCAATAGTTTAGTTCTTCACTGCCAGCTAGAAATCCGCCGACTATGGTCACGGTTTCACCAGGTAGGGGAATGCCCAAATTTTCTAGCAAAATGCCCAAAAAAATTGCCCAGTAACCATACTGGTGGGCAAATTCCTGGATGTTTTCTAGTGAAATCAGCTCAAGAGACATCCCGCACCGCCGCCTTTACAATTTTTTACCTTTCATATATCTTGGCTCTTCTATGCCTGGGGTGTCAATCAATCCGCTAGTGAAGAGTGCTGAGTGGGTAGGGGCGCAAGGCCTTGCGCCCCTACGACAGATGCGGTTCAAATACATGAAAACTGATGTAAGAGTGCTGATTGAGGGGAATAATCAATGCCCGATGCTTGATACACTTGATTTTTGTGTCTTTTTATGATTTGCTAGCACCAATTTAGATTTAATGCTACCTGTTTAAGCATTGTTTATGAAAAATTTACAAAAAGCCTAGTGAAATATAAAAATATAGTAAAAGATACCCTTGATACCGAAATTGTTAAGCCATTATGCCTATATTTAGGGAAGTTAACATAAATTATATGACATAAATACCGAACCCAAGTGTATCAACAAGACTGCTGTAACCTCCTAATTTAAGGCTCAAACAGTAATTTTGTCTTTGCACCTGAATCAGTATGGATGTCAAGTTTGTCTTTTTTCTCTTTTGTTACTTGTTCCAATTACTTAGTTAAAATTATGGCTATCTCACACGACAGAGTTGTTTTATTTAAGCCCCAGGGCAGTATGGATTTGCAAGGTGGAATGACTTTTAGCCAACAAATGCTTGAAGTCACACCCCAGCCTCAGCAACTCTGGGTTATTGACCTATCCGCAGTAGATTTCATGGATAGTTCAGGGTTAGTCCCCCTCATCAATGGACTCACATCTGCACGTGAAAGCGGTTGTCGTCTGGTGTTGTGTAATGTGCAAGCTCCAGTCAGATTAATTTTGGAACTCACACAACTGGACTCTGTGTTTGAAATCTTCGATACTTACGAGGATATTTTCACAAACACCAATGATCGAAATCTAGCGATCGCATAATTCAAGCATTCGGCTATCTTAAATGGTGCAAGCCTGCTGTTTCTAAAGTCTACACAAAGCGCAAAAATTGACCACTTCCATCGAGGTAAGTGGTTTATTATTGTGGCAAATTGCCGATATTATTCCCCACAGCACTCTTACTTAATCACTTACGATATGTCATTGCGAGTGCAACGTATCGCTAAAGCGAAAGCTCCGCTTAGAGCCATAGTGAAACGAAGCAATCGCCTGGACTCTGCGATTACTTCACTTCGCTATCGCTACGTTCGTAATGACAAGTAATTTGCCGGACATGATATAACTCCTGTAGGGGCGGGTTTACTAAGAATTTTGACGCACCACAGACTGACTGCTTAAACCCGCCCCTACCCAATACCTTTCGGTTAAGGGATGTAGAGACGTTCCATGTAACGTCTCTACAAGGGTTTTCGGCGCTCATGAATTTGCTTAACCGAACAGTATTGCGCCCCTACCCACTCAGCACTTTGCCATAAAATCATCAAGCATTCTGCACAGTAGAAATATTATTATCGTCAGATTCTGGGCGGGGAAAATTTGGCAAATCAATGCCGCTATGACTGGCTGTGCGGGTTTTTACGGCCAAACGGTAACTGACACTTTGCAGTTCTGCTTGAAGTTTGCGGTTTTCTCGTTGTAGAATCGCCACTTTTTCTCTAACTGGAGCCATACGCTCCTCAAACTTGCGACGGTAAATTTGAGGTAACTCTTGTACAACCTGCTCTAGCATTCGACTACGATCAGTTAGTTCTTGCACTGACTGGCGCAGTTGGTAAATTTCAGTATCACGAGTGGTTATTTGTTCTTGGTAGAACGTTACCTGTTGCTCAACCGCTTGTAATTGTTCTTGCAATGCTTGCAACTTACTTGAATCATATTCCGGTTCAGTGCGTTGGGGCATAAAGTTAGCATTGCCCTTAACCAGCCGGAAAAGTTCTTGAGATAGCTGCTGCACTAATTGATCACGAAGCTGCAACTCTTGGCGCAACTGCGATACCTCGGTAGAGAGAGCTTGGATGTTAGATGTGTCAGTTTGGCTCACAGTGGTTTACAGATCCCATTGACGAATGCTTGTCCAATCTTAGGTGTAACTGCGGTAATACTGCCTTTAGCAGTTACTTGTTAATTTAGCATTCCCAACTCAACCCAAAAAAGAGCAATGGTAAAAAAATTTTTATATTTATTCTTCCAGTACTGAGTACTGAGTCAAAAAACTCAATACTCAGCATTGCTGATTCAATTAGGCAGAAACAGCAACGGCTTCTTCTGCTTCTTCTTCTACTGTTTCTTCTCGGAGATCCTGCTTAATAGTCAAGTAACGAATCACTTCTTCACTTAAACGCATAGCACGTTCCATAGGAGCGATCGCAGTTCCAGGACCAGTGTAGTCCATTTGAACGTAGATGCCATCCCGATGCTTTTTGATTTCATAAGCCAGGCGACGTTTACCACGATTTTGAATTGTGATATTCTCAGCACCTTGTTCAGTGAGCAAGTTCTGATATTTACTAATTGCTTGCTCTACTTGTTCATCTCCTAAATCTGGACGCAGAATGTAAATTGTTTCGTAAACTATGGACATGATTTTAAGTCACCTTATGGACGAAGGGGCTGCTGATGTGATTTTATACAGAAATATTATAAATAATACTCGCAATCATCAACATCTAAGCAACAAGGAACTATAATCTTACCAGTTTTCAATTTGAATCATTAACCAAATCCGCTAAATTTGCATCTTTAATCAGAAGCTGCCTTGAGGGTGATGAGGTAGTCATCCACCCACAGGGTAAAAAAAGCCCTTCTCCCCAGGGAAAGGCTATGAGCGAATGGCACGAAGATAAGCCGAAACCTTGTCAAGGCAGGGGGTAGGGGATTGGGTGTTGGGTGTATTGTTCAAGAAAATTGAATCTTAGTACGTTCTATAGTTCAACATCTTCTTAATTCCCCACACCCCACACCCGACACCCGACACCCAAAAGCCTTGTAAATAATAGATTTGCCTTTATCTTAGTGCCATTCCGCTATGAGCATTGTCCTAACCGATATGGCTAAGGCTATATACTTCCGCTAACAGCTTTTAATCGCAGACAAAAGGATATTAATCAAGGTTATGGCGCAGCGCTATGTGCGAGTTCAAAATCTAGAAGGCAAAGTTTACTATGGATTGCTACAACTATCCCTGGATGTGCAGGTGTTAGATGCTCCACCCTGGTTACAAGGACAACCGACAAATTTAATTCTAGAACCCGAAAAGTACCAAATTCTGACTCCCTGCGCTCCTTCAAAAGTTGTAGCAGTGGGCAAGAATTATGCAGATCATGCCCAAGAAATGGGAACTACTGTGCCAAATGAACCATTAATCTTTCTCAAACCACCGACATCTATCATTGCCTCGGAAACAGAAATTAAGTATCCGCCCCAGTCGCAACGGGTAGATTACGAAGGTGAGTTAGCACTGGTGATTGGCGATCGCACTTGTGACTGCACAATAGAAGAAGCCCAAACCAAAATTTGGGGCTATACCATCGCTAACGATGTCACGGCGCGGGATTTACAACAGAAGGATAGCCAATGGACTCGCGCTAAAGGTTTTGATACTTTTTGTCCTCTCGGCCCTTGGATTGTCCGAGAATTAAATCCTGGGGCGAGATTACAGACCTTTTTGAATGACGATGCTATCCCTGTGCAGTCTGCCTGTATTGATCAGATGGTGTTTGCCCCTGATGCTCTAGTGTCCTACATTAGTCAGGTAATGACACTCCTACCAGGAGACGTAGTGCTAACTGGTACGCCATTGGGTGTTGGTCCTCTGCACATAGGCGATCGCATCCGTGTGGAAATTGAAGGTATTGGTCGCTTAGAGAACAAAGTGGTTGGGCGTTAACTTTTAACGCACTTGCAGATGCACTGCATCAGAAATTGCCGGAATTTCTGCATAACGCCCCAACAGAGATTGAGCAACAGAATAGACAACTGCTGCTATGATGCCGATAAAAATAGTGTTGGAGATGGTTTCTGAAGCAAAGCCAGCACCAGGAATCGAACCTAAAATTTGCAGCACTATTTCACACAAAAATATCACTATGTTCAAAAGAATGGCCTGCATAGTGTTGAATCGAATGAAGTGACTGATTTTTTCGTTTCTCACCACTAAGAGGAACAAAGCAAAGAAAATAATCAGGCTGGCAAAGGGAAGTTGATAAATTCCGATTAATGGACTCAATGGAATTAGCAACACCCGTGTGACTGGAAACTGTGTGAAGAAAAAGCTACCAAAGGCCAAACTTTGAATTAGCGGTAGCAAATAAGGTAAACAAGCAAAAATCCGGTCGGAAACCGTTATAGACCCGCGCCAAGTCATTGTGCGTTCTCCTATGGCTAAAATTTCAGAGTTACTTGAGCCTAGGATAACGCAGTTGCTTGGTTGTGCTAACAAATGCGATTATTCTATATCCGCAATTTGGAAACCCATCAGACATTTATACTGCGTTGGCTGCTGTGCATTGAGTTGGCGAATTGCTTGACCGCATCGCAGTTGACCTCCACCCCAACGGGGTTGACCGCTATTGTCAGCAAGCAAGCAAGATTGGCAAACTTGCGCCGGGGCAAGGATTTGATTATCCATTAAAATGACTAACATCACATCCCTCCTGTAAATTTTTCTTATGGGTTTTGAAATTACGCCTGAAGTCAGGTAATAAACCTGATGCGGCAAAACATATTTAAATAAAACTATTGTGGGATGGGCATTTGGTCCCTTGAAATTGTGCAAGTTGAATGTTCACCAGCTTAAATATGAGCGCATACCAAAAATCTCTGGTCAACTTTAATTTATTTTATGTTATCTATCAAAAATATTGATTTATTTGTAACAAATCATACAGAAAGACTGGATCTGAAGTAGAGCAGAGTATCCAATCAAAGTGTAAAATTTGAAATTCAGGAAAAAGGTTGATGATAATTAAGAAGTCAGTAGTGAAAAACTATTGAATGAGGTGCTACACCAAGCCCAAATCCACCATTGTGCAAAATTCCACCAAGGATAAATTTAAGTGACTAAAACGAATTCCGAATTTTTGGCTAACTCCGACCCCGCGATCGCCGAATTAATTAACCAAGAACTACAACGCCAACGCGACCACCTAGAGTTAATTGCTAGTGAAAACTTTACCTCAGCTGCTGTACTAGCAGCCCAAGGTTCAGCATTAACCAATAAATATGCCGAAGGATTACCAGGTAAACGTTATTATGGCGGTTGTGAATTTGTCGATCAAATTGAACAAATCGCTATCGACCGAGCTAAACAGCTATTTGGTGCAGCTCATGCTAATGTCCAACCCCATTCCGGCGCGCAGGCAAATTTTGCAGTTTTCCTGACATTACTGCAACCCGGCGACAAAATCATGGGGATGGATTTGTCTCATGGTGGACACCTCACCCACGGTTCACCTGTCAATGTTTCCGGTAAATGGTTTGAAGTTTGCCATTACGGTGTCAGCAAAGAAACAGAACAGCTAGACTATGAACAAATTCGGGAGCTGGCGCTGAGGGAGCGTCCCAAGCTCTTAATTTGTGGATATTCTGCTTATCCTCGTGTGATTGATTTTGAAAAGTTCCGCAGCATTGCTGATGAAGTCGGCGCTTACTTGCTGGCAGATATTGCCCATATCGCTGGTTTAGTGGCTAGCGGTTTGCATCCTAACCCCCTTCCCTTCTGTGATGTCGTCACAACCACGACTCATAAAACCCTGCGTGGACCTCGTGGTGGGCTGATTTTGACCCGCGATGCCGAATTAGGCAAAAAGTTCGATAAATCCGTTTTCCCTGGCACTCAAGGCGGTCCCCTAGAACACGTAATTGCCGGAAAAGCAGTGGCTTTTGGGGAAGCACTGAAGCCGGAATTTAAAGAGTATTCGGCGCAAGTAATTGAAAATGCTCGTGCTTTGGCAAGTCAACTGCAAAACCGTG
Organism: Anabaena sp. CCY 0017; assembly: GCF_963920885.1. Classification (NCBI taxonomy): domain Bacteria; kingdom Bacillati; phylum Cyanobacteriota; class Cyanophyceae; order Nostocales; family Nostocaceae; genus Anabaena; species Anabaena sp. CCY 0017. The sequence continues at coordinate 9,087 of NZ_CAWUDG010000005.1, forward strand.
GTTTAAAATTAGTGTCAAATGGTACAGACAATCATTTGATGTTAGTAGATTTACAGAATATTGGACTTACCGGAAAGCAAGCCGATCAACTTGTGAGTGGGGTAAATATTACTGCTAACAAAAATACAGTTCCCTTTGACCCGCAATCACCATTTGTTACCAGTGGTTTGAGGTTAGGTTCTCCAGCCATGACGACACGGGGCATGGGTGTTACAGAATTTACCGAAATTGGGAATATTATCGCTGACAGACTGCTGTCGCCTGATTCTGAGACAGTAGCACAAGATTGTCGGCAACGGGTAGCGGCATTGTGCGATCGCTTCCCCTTGTACCCACATCTCCAAATTCCTGTACCAGCTTTAGCTTAAATCAGTTGACAGTGAACAGTTATCAGTGATCAACGCTGAAAAACATCTAGTTTGCATATTTAAATTAGATTAAACTCTTGTGGGGTGGGCATACTTCGACAAGCTCAGTACAAGTTTTGCCCGCCCATGTTCTAACGATGATGATGAAGGTTTCTTAATTCTGACTTCCTCAAAGAGGTCGCCATGTATCGGATTTATGAAATGTTTATTACTGCGTGGGAAAGGAGGCTGTGATAAATGTTTACAAACTTCGGAAAGCCTTAGATGTTAAAGTTTACAAATTTCGATGCGAGAGAAGAGAAACCTAGCCGACTCGAATGATTGGTAAAGAACGAAATCGCCCCCATGTGGAAGGTGTCCTGTCTGTGCTGACGTATCAAAAATTACTTCACTGAAGTTAATCCAATTACTGTCCACTCTCCATCCTACGCGATCGCCAAATTGTTCTAAAGCTTCTTCGTTATAGCTGCCGTCTAGCTTACCGCCAACGCTCAAGTAAATTTCTTTTTGAACGCTGAAGCCAAAATTCCCATCGCTATATTTTACCCATAGGTGGTCAATTGTGTGGAGGTCGGTACAGGGAAAGTTTAATAATTCCTCACTCCTCAACCAGTCGTCTTTCTTACGTCCTACAGCCTGAAGCATTACCACAGAGGTTTCCTTGTTCGCTTCTCTCCATTGTTGGTATTTTAAGTAGTCCCGCAGTTGGGTATAGTCTACACCTCTTTCTGAACTGAGGTCATCTTGTGTTCCAGAGGAAACTTGTAGGAGTTTATTGCAATAAATTACCTGCTCTTTTTACTGCAACATCTAAGTACCTGACGAAAGTACCAAGACCAAGCAATGCTACCAAGATAAACGAAAACCCATTTTTCCAGTCATAGCGCAGCCAGAACAAAATGATATTAGAGCCTATAGAAATCTGGCGAAGAAACTCTAGGGCAAAAGCTGCCCATAAGGCTTCTGCTTTATCGTGTTTCCAAGCATTGAACCAGATTGTTTTAGGCTTAGGTTGCAGGTTGTTAAGACTTAAGCATAGCCATTTACATATATTAATTAATACAAATAAAGATTTTTGTAAAATATAGGACTTACGCATAATCTACGTTTTCTTGGCGTTCTTGGCGGCTTGGCGGTTCGATAAATCAAGATTTTTGGTAATTGTTGCGTAAGTCCTGAAATAAATGTAAGCAATTCACTAATTACTTCAGGCAGATTATTTTTATTTCTAAATTTTCTAATACCACTTTCAGCTTGTCTTTGCAGTTTTCCTAAATTTACTTGTAACTCTTTTTCAAACTTTTTCTGCTCAAACTCCTCAATAGTTTTCTGGAGTTGCTTCATAAAAGAAGATTTGCCACTACCCCATTCACCTTCTATAGAAATAGTTAATGGAGGTTGAGTTACAGGATTGATTAAGAACTCTGCAATAGCTTCTACATAAGGTTTAAAACCAAGTTCATCTTCTGCTGCGGCTTGGTCACTTACACTAGCGTTAAGAATAGACTCTTGTTGAAAACCAGAATTATCGTCACTTACCATAACTATTTAAGTAGACTTAACTATATAATGCATATTTAAGCGTAATTAAATCTACCATAGTTCAGAGAGTAGTTAAAAACTAGGGGATATATAATTTTTTGCTCCCAATAATATTACTGTTCATACATCCTCTTAAATTGCAAAAAAAACAACTCTTCAAATCCTTCTTTCTGCGCCTCTGCGCCTCTGCGTGAGATTCATATCTTAATCATCAACAGTGACAAAATCGGGTTACTGTAAAATACAGGCCTTTCTCCCTTCCCTTTCACATCAATGAGTGCAGAAATTATTTGTGTTGGTACAGAACTCTTACTAGGGGATATCCTCAACAGTAACTCGAAATATTTAGCCCAACAATTAGCCCAACTAGGGATACCCCACTACAATCAAACCGTAGTAGGCGATAACCCAGAAAGATTAAAGCAAGTTATAGAAATTGCTATATCAAGAGCGCAAATTCTTATTTTTACTGGTGGTCTTGGTCCCACACCCGACGACCTCACCTGCGAAACCATAGCAGATTTTTTTGGCGTTCCCTTGGTAGAAAGTCCCGAAATCATCGAAGACATCACTCAGAAATTTGCCCAACGTGGTCGGGTTATGTCTCCCAGTAACCGCAAACAAGCATTAATTCCCCAAGGTGCAGACATTTTACCCAATCCCACTGGTACAGCACCGGGGATTATTTGGCAACCGCGCCCCGAAATCACGATTTTTACCTTTCCTGGTGTCCCGTCAGAAATGCACCGGATGTGGACAGATACAGCAGTCCCTTATCTCAAAAATCAAGGCTGGGGAAAGGAGATTATTTACAGTCGGAGTTTAAGGTTTTGGGGAATTGGTGAATCTGCATTAGCAGAAAAAGTTGCTCCCTATTTTAATTTACCTAATCCCACTGTCGCCCCTTATGCGGGTAAAGGTGAAGTCAGATTACGCATTTCCGCCAAGGCTGATTCCGAAGCTGCCGCTGAGGCTTTAATTTCACCTGTGGAGAAACAGCTAAAAGATATTGCTGGCTTAGATTATTACGGTGCTGATGATGAAACTTTGGCTGCTGTCTTGGGTAATTTGTTACGTTTATCAGGGGAAACACTATCAGTAGCCGAGTCCTGTACTGGTGGTGGTTTAGGACAAATGTTAACGGATATTTCTGGGAGTTCTGATTACTTTTGGGGTGGCGTAATTTCTTATGATAATTCAGTCAAGGTGGGGTTACTGGGGGTTAACCCAGAGGATTTAGATAAATTTGGGGCGGTGAGTGCTACTGTTGCAGAACAAATGGCGATGGGGGTAAAAACCCGCCTTTCCACGTCTTGGGGTTTAAGTATCACTGGTATTGCTGGTCCATCTGGGGGAACGGATACGAAGCCTGTGGGTTTAGTTTACATCGGTTTAGCCAGTCCCAAAAATGAAGTTGCCAGTTTTGAATATCGCTTTGGCGCGATGCGGGGACGTGATTTAATTCGTTATGTGAGTGGTTGCACGGCTTTGGATTTGCTGCGGCGCAAATTGATAATTCGTAGTTCGTAGTTCGTAATTCGTAGGGTCACGCCAGTAGTGGATTGACACGCTTACAGCACTTCCGGCAGCTATGAGGTACATCCCCAAAACTGAAAGCTATGATAGGAGAGGGACACAGGATAAATCTGTATTGCATAATAGCCGGAAGCGCTGTAAAATAGTGCATTAGATGTAGGTTAGGTTGCGCTGCGCTTAACCCAACCTACAGTTTTTTTGGTGTTCCTTTATTCAGTTTCTGTGAATTCTATAGTTTCTACAAAGTCTAAAATATTCTCCTTAATATCTTGGGCTTCTTCTTTAATTGAACTTGGTTTTTCACCGTTAAAAAAGCTGTGCTGGCTACTAACTATATACAAATAGTTAGAATGCATAAATGCCAAAAGCCCTCTGTATGCGTCTAGTCTGGTAGCTGTACCATTATTTTTTGACTGGGAAATTGTTGAACCTTGGGGCATATCAATGAGGGCAAAGTAAGAACCTTCAACCGCATCTTTTAAATATTCAGTATATCTAACCTCAGCCTTTGGCAAGTTGGTAAAAATGGCTTCTGGCACATACTTGTTGAGCAAAATTGATTGCAGATACTCTTCTTGTCCAATAGATTCTACTTCTTCTAATTGTTCTGAGGATATGGGGTAATGATCAATTCTCAGCATAGTACCGAAGTTATCAAAAAAACCCACTACTCCGTCTTCACTTTCTACCTTACCTCCCTGCTGTGGATCAACAGGAATGGGGACTGAAAAATTACCGTAGGGCGATTCATATATCTCGTCGCCATAATCTTTGACTATTACTGTGTCTTCTTCGTCATCTAGGTAAATTTCGTTTTCTGCTTCTTGATAGGCGGCGATTACTTCTTGTGTAATTTCATGGGCTTCTTCATCTTCTAGGTCTAAGGCTTGCTGTAACTGTTTGAGATAGGGCTGTTTCTGTTGGGGAATAATTAAATCGTCTTCATCTATAGCCACCATTACCCCGACAGCAAAAGCATCCAGAACTAGTTCATCTGAAAGGCTTTTACTTGCGACATTAAATAAGGTTCCTATGCCCTCGTCTTCTGCAATGCCTATGAGTCTATCAACTATTTGGGCAATTTCATCTTCTGAGTAGTCCTCAAAAACTTCAAAGTCCCAAAGGATACTGGCTAAAACTTCTGCATCTACGTCCTCTACAGACAAATCAGCCATTTCTGTGACAACTGCGATCGCTGCTACGGCTTCTTCTGGACTCAATGATGCTTCTGTGGTTTTGGATGAATTAAAAATCTTGTCGTATTTAGTCATAAATATTACCTTCGTGGTTGGCTAGCACTAACAGATTAAAAGTAACAATGGTCAGCTTGGTGTATTGTGTAACTCTAGGATGCTGGAATATTTGATCCTTAATACTTACTTTACAATTCAATTCCCATAGCGGTAATCATCTTTTGCTTTAATTAGCTGGCAAATAAATTTTATCTATGGGTAGAAATATCAACTAGCTAAAGATAGATTTATATACCAAGAGTGGGATGCCATAATACCGTTGTTTGTAGTGACACATGATAATTTTGCTTCTTTTATGGTAAATCCGCCTTCCCAGTCCTCACCAGAACAATATACAGTAGGTTCTTCTGGTACAGAAATAGAATCTCTGATTGAAACACCGTCATCAGATACTGAAATTGATTTAGAATTCCTTTACACCAGAGATATTGAATTTCGCCAAGAAACTATTTACTTTTTGGTGGTTGATCGCTTTTATGAAGGTGATCTAGATAACAGCAAAGGTACTAACTCAGACCTTTACGATGGTACCGCCCAAGATTGGGGTAAATATTGGGGTGGTGACTTGCAAGGTGTCATCGATAAGTTGGACTACCTGAAAAATATGGGCGTGACGGCTGTCTGGTTAACTCCCCTGTTTGAACAAGTGGACGATTTATTTATTAGCAATGCCGCAATGCATGGTTATTGGACAAAAGACTTTAAGCGCATCAATCCACGCTACATTGCTAAGGGAGAAAACCCTTCTTTAAACGAAACCCAATCAGCCAAAAATACGACATTTGATCGGTTAATTGCCGAACTGCACAAGCGCAAGATGAAGCTGGTGCTAGATATTGTCTGCAACCACAGTACCCCTGATACTAACGGTAGTAAGGGTGAATTATATGATGATGGCGTGAAAATTGCTGACTTCAATAATGATGTCAATCACTGGTATCACCATTATGGGGAAGTGCAAGACTGGGAAGATGATTGGCAAGTGCAAAATTGTGAATTAGCAGGTCTGGCGACCTTCAATGAAAATAATAGTGAATATCGGCAGTATATCAAGTCAGCAATTAAACAATGGCTAGACCGGGGTGTTGATGCACTACGGGTAGATACTGTCAAGCATATGCCTATCTGGTTTTGGCAAGAATTCACTGGTGATATGACCAATCACAAGCCAGATGTATTTATTTTTGGTGAATGGATTTATAACCATCCGAGTGATGATCTCTCGGTAGAATTTGCCAATAATTCAGGTATGACCATGCTAGACTTTGGGCTATGTATGGCCATTCGTTCAGCATTAGCACAGGGTGCAGAAAATGGTTTTCAAGCAATTCAAGATATCTTTGACCAGGATTATCGTTACAATGGGGCGACTGAGTTAATCACTTTCATTGATAACCATGATATGTGCCGCTTCCAATCGCTGAATCCTGATCCAGCAATGTTGAAAGTGGCGATCGCTCTGATTATGACAGCTCGTGGTATTCCTTGTATCTATTACGGTACAGAACAGTATCTGCACAATGATACTAACGGCGGTAACGACCCCTACAACCGCCCGATGATGGCAAAGTGGGATACTGAAACTGAAATTTATCGTGTCCTGCGATTGCTGTCTGGCTTACGGCGGCTGAATCCGGCGATATCAATGGGTAGTCAGTGGCAAAAATACCTCACACCCGACCTTTACTGTTATATCCGCCGCTATCGTGACTCTGTATGTTTTGTGGCACTGAATCGGGGCGGAGAGGTGACTTTACCAGAAGTGGAAACAGAACTACCTGATGGCGAACATACCTGTTTGATTACTCGCAATAAGTATGAAGTCAAAGACGGTAAAGTTTATAATTTACCCCTGGAAGAACGGGGAGTAATTATTTTCAGCCACGTGGGAGAACGGATTAAAGGACAGACTATAGTGCGGGTACAACTGAATGGCGTATATACCCAACCAGGTGAAACCATTGTAGTAACTGGAGATTGTCCAGAGTTAGGCAACTGGGATATCAGCAAGGCTTATCCCTTAGAGTACATCAACTCCAGCACTTGGTTTGCAGAGATTCCCTTTGATGAAAGTGTTGGTAACTTGATTAGTTACAAGTATGCCTTATGGCGCGAAGGGCAATCGCCTCTGCGGGAAAATCTCGTCAATCGCCGTTGGGTAATTGCCAAGGAAGGCACTGTAAAATGGCGTGATACCTGGGCATCAGGGAGAGAATCTTAGTAAGGGATGAGGACGGGTTTAGTCATATCCTCGTTGATATTCAATGATATCTGAGAACCCGCCCCTACGAGGAACTGGGTTGGGATATGCGGGCTTCAATGTCTTCTAAGGTTTGTAACAATAAACGCTTGGCCTGTAATTTCCAACCCCACTTTTGGATTCTGAAAGCGGCCACAGTCCCCACCCCACCTACTAATAAAAGCACGGGCTGATTTAGAGAAATTCCAAATAATAACCCCAATCCCGCAATTCCCCAAAATGGTAACGCTGCGGCTTGCCTTTGTTCTTCGACAATTTTAGTAAATATACTAGGCTGCATAGTAGTTAATAATTCAGCTTTAACTTGCCGTTGTTCTGCAAGTGATACAGACAAACTAATTTTACGGCGCATTTTTTCAATTTTGCGGGCATCACTACTGTATTCAGTTAGCTCATCTTCTGCCATTTGTAGTAGTCGTTCTAGTTGCGCCATTGTGCCTGAAATTTTGGATGATAATATCGCTATTATCTAAGAAAATGTTAAATTTTCCTAACTATAATGCTACATCTCATAGCAAAATACCAAATCTTAAACCTAGAATTAAACATAGGGAAAATATCCTAGCAATCACCAACTGACAACCAGAGCGTCTACTTGAGAGGTAATACAGATGGTTACAGTATCTGAAAACACATTGACTCAATCTGACAAAATGCGATCGCTCATTCTCTGGTTTGATGAAGTAGGTATTGCTGATATCCCGCTAGTTGGTGGTAAAAATGCCTCACTAGGGGAAATGATTCAACAATTGACACCCCAAGGCGTTAACGTTCCCACAGGCTTTGCGACCACTGCTTACGCTTATCGGTATTTCATCGAGTCGGCTGGTTTAGAAGCCAAGTTACGCCAACTCTTTGCGGATCTAGATGTTGAGGATGTCAAAAATTTGCAGGTACGGGGCAAAAAAGCGCGATCGCTACTGATGCACACACCCTTTCCTGTAGAATTAAGGGATGCGATCGCCTCAGCGTATCTGAAACTATGCGAACAATACAACCCAGATACAGATGTTGCCGTCCGTTCTAGCGCCACAGCCGAAGACCTCCCCGACGCAAGTTTTGCTGGACAGCAAGAAAGTTACTTAAATGTTGTCAGTGTAGAAGGAGTTTTAGCAGCGTGTCATCGATGCTTTGCGTCCCTATTCACAGACCGAGCCATATCCTATCGCCACACCAAAGGATTTGATCACTTTAGCATTGCCCTCGCCGTCGGCGTACAAAAAATGGTGCGTTCTGACTTAGCCACCTCTGGAGTCATGTTTTCCATCGACACCGAAACCGGTTTTAAAGATGCTGCACTGATTACGGCCGCTTACGGTTTAGGCGAAAATGTCGTTCAGGGAACCGTCAACCCAGATGAATACTATGTTTTCAAGCCGACATTAAAAACAGGTTTCAGCCCCATTATCGATAAAAAATTGGGCAGCAAAGAACTAAAAATGATCTATGATGACGGCTCAAAATTTACAAAGAACGTCGCCGTATCCTCCACAGAACAAAGTAAATTTGCGCTCAGTGATGCAGAAATTTTACAACTAGCACATTGGGCTTGTTTAATCGAAGACCATTATGGCCAAACCCACGGTAATTACTCCCCAATGGATATCGAGTGGGCAAAAGACGGAATTACCAATCAACTTTTTATTGTCCAAGCCCGTCCTGAAACAGTCCAGTCCCAAAAAATAGCGAACATATTGCGGAGTTATCACTTCGTTAAAACAGATAAAAAAGCCAAATCCCCTCATCCCCTAGTCACTGGTCGCGCCATCGGTGAAGCCATTAGTCAAGGTCAAGTTAAGCTGATTTTAAATGTAAATAACATCGAACAGTTTCAAGCCGGGGATGTGTTGGTGACAGAAAGAACAGATCCCGACTGGGAACCAATTATGAAACGCGCCAGCGCCATTATCACCAACTCTGGGGGGCGCACCTGTCACGCAGCAATTATTGCGCGAGAATTGGGAGTACCGGCGATTGTCGGATGTAACAACGCCACAACCATCTTAAAAACTGGTCAAGAGGTCACAATTTCTTGCGCCGAGGGCGATGAAGGTAAAGTTTATCCTGGTTTGTTACCCTTTGAAGTCAAAGAAGTGCTTCTAGAAAACTTACCCCGCACTCGTACCCAAATTTTAATGAATGTGGGTAATCCCCAAGAAGCCTTGAGTTTATCTGCAATTCCCAATGATGGAGTTGGTTTAGCCCGCACAGAATTTATTATCGCCAACCAAATTCAAGTTCATCCTATGGCCTTGATTCACTTTGAGAAGCTAGAAGATGAATTTGTCAAAACCAAAATTAAACAACTTACAGCCCTTTACGATCATAAACCCCAGTATTTTGTCGATAAATTAGCCCAAGGTATAGGCAGAATTGCGGCGGCTTTTTATCCTAAACCAGTAATTGTCAGAATGTCAGATTTTAAAAGTAATGAATACGCAAATCTTTTAGGTGGTCAGCAATTTGAACCTCAAGAAGAAAACCCCATGTTGGGTTGGCGAGGTGCATCACGTTACTATGATCCAGGATATCAAGAAGCTTTTGCCCTAGAGTGTCAATCTATCAAGCGAGTGCGGGACGAAATGGGTTTGACTAACCTGATCCCGATGATTCCCTTCTGTCGCACTCCCAATGAGGGGCGTTTAGTGTTGGCGGAAATGGCCAAAAATGATTTAAAACAGGGTGTGAACAACTTGCAAGTGTATGTAATGTGCGAGTTACCCAGTAATGTGATTATGGCTGATGAGTTTGCCGAGGTGTTTGATGGCTTCTCTATTGGTTCCAATGACTTAACTCAGCTAACATTAGGCTTAGATAGGGATTCGTCCTTGGTGGCGTGGTTATTTGATGAACGCAGTCCGGCTGTGAAGCGCATGGTGACAATGGCCATAGCATCTGCGAAGAAAAATCACCGTAAAATCGGTATTTGTGGACAAGCACCCAGCGATTACCCAGAATTTGCCCAGTTTTTAGTAGAACAGGGAATTGATTCTATTAGTCTTAATCCAGATTCGGTTTTAAAAACGCTGCTGGAAATTGCCAAAGTAGAACAAAATCATGTAGATAATTAAGGGACTGGGGACTGGGGACTGAGTAGTTGACTCCTCGATCCCTGATTTCTGTGACTGCAATAAGGGGAAACTTGAAGGATCTGAGAAGATGATGAGGAGAAATTCATGTTAAGAGCAGTACAACAGATTGTTAGAGTCGGCACAGGCGGTAAAATTGAGCTAGTAGCACCAGAATGCCCTGAAGGCACAGATGTACAGGTGATTGTGCTGTTGGCAACTGCAACTCAGGTCTCAGAGTCAGAAACAGTTATATCTCCCCAAGGAGAGGAAGAGCAAATGGCAAAGCTGCGGTCATCCCTGGCAAAAATACAGAACAGGGTTCGGAAGTATGTGCCTGAAGGAGAATCTCTGGTAGACGAGTTAATCGCTGAACGCCGTGCTGAGGCTAACTGTGAATAATGTTGTTTTAGATGCTTCGGCATTAATGGCGCTAGTTAACCAAGAACCGGGACACAGTATTGTTGCCAAAAGCCGTATAGCTGTAGTCTGGATTGAAAAGGCAACGAGCAATGAAGAAAATTTGCCGCCCGTTGCACTGTCAACATCTAATTTCTCAAGCTATTAAACAGCTTTATACTGGGTACGCCGTTTGAGCATGGCTCCACCCAACGCCAAGATGCCCAATCCAAGCAAAGAGCTAGGTTCGGGAACAGTAATAGGATTTGGGTTAGGAACTGTAGTGCCACTTAAATTTAGACGAACAAACGAGTTGGAATTGTAGGATAGCCCCCGAACACTCACGGTCAATCTATCACCATCAAAAGTGACACTATCAGGTGTTATGCCCAACGTGGTGCTTGGGTCAATCAAAACATTTGTAATCTGTAAGGCGATGGGGGAAGTGAATGTGAACACATAGTTGTTCTTGAAGATATTGGAAAATCCACCAGATCCCGCGTTAGAGTAGTCTAGCTCCAGGTAATCTGCACCCGCATCGATCGCAGTATTGACAATAAAAAATCCTGGAAAGTCACCTGGATTAAATAAGCTTTGAGCATCTGGGAACTCTACTGCTGATTCGCTCACAATTGCAGACACGGGAAAGGAACTAACGAGAAGTTCACTGGTTGGAGTGCTTTGTAACTCCACGCCGACCCTCAGTTCTGAACCAACTAGAGTAAACCCCAAAGCTGAACCACCACTGACAGCAACCATTGCGGCAGAAGCAAAAAGCGGAAGTAATCTCATCATGCAGTATTTCTCCTTGGTATTATTGATGCGTCAATTAACTGAAACTAAACATAACCAAAACTAAACCTAGTACCGCAGGGCGGAAGTCAAAAAGCTGACTCTATAGGCTTTTCATTGATTGCTGATGGTTGTCTTATTTCCGCCGACTTGTACTAGGCATTATGAAAACCTCCTATCCGTAGATAATGAGACTTGGGATAATGCTGACGGGAAGACCTGCACAATAAAGAAGAAAGTCCGATTATAAATGAATAGGACTTACGCGTTATTACGCATTAACAGAATAACAAAACTTAAGTTAAATAAGCAAGATAGCTGTATTAAAAAAAATACAAATCTCAGAAATATCTCTAGGATTTACGCACTATACAAATTTCAGATTTTGTGCATTAACGGAAATAGGTCATTTCAGGCTTTTATTAATCATCCCTTGATAAATAGCGATGGGAGCAACGCGAAAATGTGAGATCGGATTTTATATCTCAATTACCAGGGCTGATTCCTAATAAACCCTGGTTGAAATTCCCTATTTTTACCTTTTCTAGGTAGCGATCGCTCAAAACTTAGGTAACTTATATTACCAAATTTCCGAACCTCACAAAATCGCGTTGCTCCCAATAGCGATCGCCTCCGGCACTGCGCTGAGTCTTTCAGACACGCTACGCGAACGCACAATCGCCTAAAAAGTGTGTAAAAATCAAGATTTAATGCCTGAAATCCATACCCCCTATTTGGTTTGTCCTGTCAATGCGTAAACCCTAGAGATATCTCTGAGACTTATATTTTTTATTAGGTTGTATAAATAAATATGTTGTTTTCTATATAATTTTATGTTATGTACGATTTCAATAACTGTAACAGGACAAGAAAAACCGAGGGGCGAATCGCATTTTATATTAAAGAAAGTTAGAGTTAGATATTCTCTTATAAAAGAATAATTAATCATGAATACAACAACAACTCCGCCCAAACGATTAGATCCTGAATTGTGGCAGAAATTTCTCAAGGTTGCCAAACCCTACTGGTTTTCAGAACAAAAATGGAAGGCTAGGGGACTATTAGGACTTTTGCTACTTTTGGCATTAGCAGTTAATGCGATTAATGTTGGTATTAGCTTTATTTTCCGCAATATTGACACTTCTCTAGCAGAATTTCCCCAAACTAAAGATGCATCAACTTTTTGGCGCTTCATTGCTATTTATGCTGGGTTGTTAGTCATTGGTACTCCCATTGTGGTTATGTATGGCTATTTGCAAGACAAATTAGGATTGCGATGGCGGGAGTGGTTGACGAATCATTTTCTCGATAAATATTTCCAAAATCGGGCTTATTACCAGATTAATTTTAATCAAAAAATTGACAACCCAGACCAGCGAATTGCTGAAGATATCAGGTCATTTACTCGCACCAGTTTATCTTTTACACTGCTGATTTTGACATCTATTATTACTTTAGTGTCTTTCACTGGAGTTTTGTTATCTATTTCAGTTTCTTTATCAGTGGCGCTGGTAATCTATGCAATTCTGGGAACAGTTGTTACGACTTGGATTGGTCAGCGATTAATTGGTATTAATTATAATCAACTTAAACGAGAAGCTGATTTTCGTTATGGATTAATTCATGTGCGAGATAATGCCGAATCTATTGCTTTTTATCAAGGTGAAACCGAAGAAATACTTCAGCTAAAACAACGTTTTATCCGCGCAATTGTTAACTTTGATTTGTTAATCAATTGGCAACGTAATTTAGGATTTTTTACGACTAGCTATAATTATTTTGTTTCTGCGTTACCTTATTTGGTGATTGCACCTATTTACTTTGCGGGTCAGACTGATTTTGGCACATTTACCCAAGCGGCGATCGCCTTCAGTCAAATTTTTAGTGCTTTATCGGTGGTGGTGGGTCAGTTTGAAAGTTTAACCGCTTTTGCAGCCGGTATTGAACGGATGGGCGACTTAGACGAAGTTCTGGATAGCACAGACCAACAGCAGCCAGGAATGAGGACTATTGATGTTACAGAAGATTCTCGGATTGAATTACGTAGTGTAACCTTATTAACTCCCAACTATGAACGCACTTTGGTACGTGATTTACCATTCAGCTTACAGGCTGGTGAGGGTTTAGTCATTGTGGGGAATAGTGGTAGTGGTAAGAGTTCTTTATTAAGAGCGATCGCCGGATTATGGAATGCTGGTACTGGTCAAATTCTCCGTCCTTCTTTATCAGACATGATGTTTTTACCCCAACGTCCTTATATGGTATTGGGTTCGCTACGGAGTCAGTTACTCTACCCCAATCCTGACAATGATATTAGTGAAAGCAAAATGCGCGATATTTTAGAAGAGGTTAATTTGGCTGAGTTACCAGAACGAGTTGGTGGCTTTGAGGTCGAGTTAGACTGGGCAAATGTCCTATCTTTAGGAGAACAACAACGCTTGGCTTTTGCGCGACTCCTGCTGAGTATGCCTAACTATGTGATTTTAGATGAAGCTACCAGTGCGCTGGATTTAGCTAATGAAAAGAACCTGTATCAACAACTAAAAGCTAAAGGCACTACATTAATTAGTGTGGGACACCGCCCTAGTTTGTTGCAGTACCATGAGTACGTGTTAGAACTCGATGGTAGCTCTAATTGGCGGTTGTTACCGATGGAGGAATACACTGTTAATTTGAATGCTTTTAGCTAATTTTCTCACATGAGTAGAGACAAAGTTATGCTTGAGTATCAGCTTGTTGACGCTGTAACTGTTGCACTACTTCCACAGATAAACCAGTAATTCGAGCGATCGCTTCAATTGTCATGTCTTCTGCTAGCAAGTTGATGGCAATTTGCTCTGCTTTCTCCTGACTACCTTCCTGTTTACCTTCCTGTCTACCTTCTTCCAAACCTTCAGTTTTAATCAATTGATAAATCACTGACTCGCGCATAATATCCTTCCTTAGTAAGCGTTGAATTACATCTTGTTTCAATACTAACCCAGCTAAAACTGCTGTGGATGCGGCCAGATTACTTTGCATTCGCAGATCACTAATATTGTTAATTTCATTAGCCACGGCTTGCAATGTATTGGTTTGATTATTCGTATTACTTAACACCGCAAATGGCAGTAATCCTGGTGTTCTCAAAAATACTTCTGTTGGTTCTTCCCATAGGCGAATTACGGTAAATTCATGGTGTAGACCATCGATACTAAATGTATTTTTATACACCTCTTCTGATTTTGTCTCAGTCAGATAAATTACTACTTGACGCATTCGTTTGTGTGGAAAGCGCCGATATACTCGTAGGCGATAGTCCGCCATCCGAAAGGGAATAGACGCATCAGGCTGGGTTTGGAATTCCAGATGTAGAACCACTTCATCTGATTGCAGTAGTATTAATGCGTCGGCGCGAATCGGTTCTAACGATAATTCTTTGGGACTTAACTCTGTGAATTCTACGGGTGTTCCCAATAGCCATGTAGCTAAGTCGGTGGAAAATGTTTCCGCGATGAACTTACAGATGTTATCAAACATGAAAATATTTTATCACCTGAAATGCCAAAAAGGTAAACAAACAAGTATGATTAACTAGAACTGCTCAGTTCTCCTTAGATAAACTTCAAATAATCAAAGGAAAATCAATTATTGACAAATGACTAAAAAGTGGTTCCAAATTGGGCTATTAGGTATCTTTCTGCTATCACTGTCCTTACGGTTTTGGGGATTAGAGCGATTTAACACGCTAGTATTTGATGAAATTTACTATGCCCAATTTGGCAATAACTATCTCACCCAGACACCATTTTTTAATGTCCATCCACCATTGAGCCAATATATTATTGGCATTGGTATTTGGATTGGCAGTCATCTGCCTTTTGGGCAAGATACGGTACATGAACTCACAGGTTCAGTGCGATCGCCTTGGAGTTATCGTTGGTTAAATGCTCTCACAGGCTCTTTCATTCCTGTAATTGTCGCTGGTATTGCCTATCAATTAAATCGCCGTTATAGCTTTGCTTTACTGGCAGGTTTCTTTACAGCTTGTGATGGTTTATTTTTAGTTGAATCTCGTTATGCTTTAAATAATATTTATACTGTCATCTTTGGTTTATTAGGGCAATGGTTTTTACTATTAGCATTAAATAACCAAAATCAACAACGTTCTTGGTGGTTAGTTCTAGCTGGTATGAGTTTTGGTGCATCAGTTGCCACTAAATGGAATGGCTTATGGTTTTTGTTAGGTGCTTATTTTATTTGGATAGCAGCTTATATCATTCAGGGAATCCAATCTTTTCCTGATACTCCAATTTTCCTGATATCTCCGGTAACACTAATCAAAAAAAGCCAAATATTTTTTAGTAATTGGTACTGTAAATGGGTTTATTTAAATAAAAAATCTTCAAAAATTGCCGTTCAGACACCATTACAGAATCTGACGCAAATCAAAGCTGGGCAAATGCTATTTTATTTAGGAATTATCCCAGCTATAATATACAGCATTATCTGGATTCCTCATCTCCAGCTAGATAGAAGATATGGATTTATTGCAGTACATCAGAAAATTTTAAGCTATCACCTCCAAATAGGTGGAAACATTACGAATGTGCATCCTTACTGTGCTGCATGGTATAAATGGCCGTTAATGAATCGACCAATTGCCTATTATTACCAAACGACTGAAAGTGTTAATCAACCATTGTCTGGATTGCAGCCTTCTTTACCTACGGAAACAGGAAAAATTATTTATGATATCCACGCAATGGGCAATCCTTTTTTGTGGTGGTTTGGTGTCGCCGCTATTTTGTTTTTAGCAGCAATGCTGGTATTACAATTGGTGATTCCTTGGTGGCAACAAAAGCGTTTTTCTTTACCTGTAAATCTTGCTGTTGATACTTGGATTGCCCTATACTTAGTTTTAAATTATGCTGCTAATTTATTACCTTGGGTAAGAGTTACAAGGTGCGTTTTTATATACCACTATATGAGTGCTGTGGTATTTGTATTTTTAGCGATCGCCTGGTTTGTAGATCAGTGTCTTAGCAGTTATTACCGAGCCATTCGAGCCGTAGGTGTTACCATAACATTCCTGATTTTAGCCGCCTTCATTTTTTGGATGCCTCTATATTTAGGTTTACCACTATCGCCTGAAGGTTTCAAAATCCGAATGTGGTTTAACACTTGGATATGAGAGGGTGTTTGCAAAGTTTTGGGCGAATATAAATAAAACAACGTTAATCCTCCGGTAAATTGGCAAATGCCTGTCCAACTAAATCCTTAGTCTTATCTTCCAAACATTGCCAATCCACCTCACCAGCCTCATCAATTAAACTAGTATCAATATTTGCTGCTTCACTGACAGCAGAGTAATTTAAAAAACACACCTGATAACAAATTTCCCACAAATCTATACTTACCTGATGCTGTTGACGTTGCAAACGCAGATGATATCCTGGATGGGGCATTGGCAAATCAGCGAGAGTCGCTCTAATTTCATCTGCCTGTTCTAAGGTCGCAGTTTCCATTTCTTGCAACAACTGAGTTACCAAAGTTTTCATTTCATCAGTGGTGTTAGCTGGCCAAATCAGAACATCGTGGTAAGTTCCCTTCCAAGTAGACGTGTCAAGATGCTTGCGAATATTATCGACAACACGAATAAACGCAGGTTGCATGAGGAGTTCAGCCTGCCGCCATGCGACAGGATTAGTTATTCTAGGTGGCATTGGTACTAAACAGGGACACTAAATGACAAAATAAACAGTCTAAGTTATTAAAAAGCTAATTTTTTAGTTTAAATCTTTATCTCAAGATAGCGGATTTCATTCAAGAAAATTTGGAGATACTTATTACCAGCAAAATAATTACAGCTATTTTCAGGTAAATAGACCACGTGGTAGAGGCGCAAGGCCTTGCGCCCCTACCACAGATGTGGTTCAAATACATAAAAACTGTTATAAGTAATAACTCTGAGGGGAAAATATGATCGGCAAGCTACTAGACCATCGTTACCAAGTGATTCGAGTCCTAGCTCAAGGGGGATTTGGTCAAACCTATATTGCTCAAGATACCAGGCGGCCAGGCAACCCCGTCTGCGTTGTTAAGCACCTCAAGCCGGCAACTTCTGACCCCAGAGTATTTGAGACAGCCAAGCGTTTATTTAACAGCGAAGCTGAAACGTTAGAAAATTTAGGCAATCATGACCAGATACCCCGGTTGCTGGCTTACTTTGATGAAAATCAAGAATTCTATTTAGTCCAAGAATTTATTGCCGGACAAACTCTAGCTGAGGAACTCATACCCGGTCAGCCTTGGAGTGAAAGCCAAGTCTTGCAACTGTTGCAAGGAGTTTTAGAAATCCTAGTGTTTGTTCACAGCCAAGGCGTGATTCACCGTGATATTAAGCCAGATAACATTATCCGTCGCGCCTGTGATCAGAAATTAGTGTTAGTCGATTTTGGGGCAGTCAAGCAATTAAGATTACCAATGGTAACAGTTGGCGGGCAACCTACAGCTACAGTTGCCATTGGGACTCCCGGCTATATGCCTACCGAACAAGGGCAAGGTAAACCCCGCCCCAATAGTGATATTTATTCGCTGGGCATTATTGCAATTCAAGCGCTCACAGGAGTTCCCGCAGCTGAATTACAAGAAGACCCCAATACAGGAGAACTCCTTTGGCAGCATTTAGTAAACGTGAACTATCGGTTGGCAGCACTGTTAACCAAGATGGTGCATTATCACTTCAAAGACCGCTACCAAAGTGCAGCAGAAGCGCTGCAAGCTTGTATCAGCACAACTAAACCGATATTTGCACCTGCCACACCTCCAGAAATTCCTCAGAATCAGCACTACCAAGCTACTAAGTCTTTATCTCAAGTATCCACAAACAAAACCGTTGCAGTAGCGCCAGCAAATCCTGTGGCTGCTAAACCAGTCCGTCAAGAATCTTCTAAAATTGACCCGTGGCCGTTCTTAATTGGTTTATTTTTAGCTAGTGGGGCGGCGGCTTTAGCCACAAATGTCTATCCAAATATCAGGAATTTAGCTGCTAATTTTACGGGTAATAATACCGCAACGGACAAGTGCTTGGCTGTGGTGGCAGGTAATTCTAATGTTCGTTCTCAACCTAGCTCGATTAATTCTGATACTGTTTTGCAAACGGTGAGTAAAAATACTGGGTTTGAAGTCACTGGCAAGCGCACAAAACAGGGTTGGGTAGAAGTTAAAACCAACTCTGGTGGTTTGGCTTGGGCGCATCTGGATGTAATTAGCAATAATGAACAGTGGGTTTCTTGTCTACGAGACAAAGGCATTGCTATTAATACAGTAGATGATCGTAATTTGATTGCAGCTCGACCGATTCCTCAACCCAAACCCCAACCCAAACCACAACCTACGCCAGAACCAGCAGATACACCAAATCAATCAGAGTCTAGTGATGATAGTGAAAAAATTATCGCAGAAGCTAAACAGAAGTATGAATCAGGAGATTTACGCGGCGCGATCGCTCTACTGCGTTCTATTCCTAATCATGCTTCTTCTGGCTTGAAAGAGACAGTTGCCATGATTAATCAGTGGCAAAAAGATTGGGCTAAGGCTGAGGAGTTATTTGATGACATCAATCAGGCAATAGACAAGGGTGAATGGGACAAAGTTTTAGATTATAAAAATCATGCCGAAAAGTTTCCCAATACTCAATACTGGCGTAACAAAATCCAACTTTTATTTCAAGAAGCTGATGCAAATTTAAAAAAACAGGCATCACCTACAGTAGAAAATCAGCATCAATCCCAATCAGAAATTCCCAATGCTGAAGAAGCATCTGCAACAGAGGTTAATGGTAGCAATGAGTAACAAACCGTATGATTTGGACGTTATTTAATTTCAATTCCTGGTATCATCTTGTATTTTCTAGGTTGAGGCTAAACCTAAAGATATACGGAATAAATTCTATTTAGATAAAAATATCTGTTAATTTACAAATAATTGGTTAAGCTTCAAAAATTTCTTTATCGTCAGACTTAGTAATTTAGCGCCAATCACCATTCGCGTTTCAAGGTTTGTGGCATGAATATTGTGACGCTTTTAATTGTTTGGGTAGTAACATCTATCAGCTTGTTGATTATTAGTAAGCTGCCCTTGGGAGTTGAAGTTGACTCTCCCCAAAAAGCCTTTTTTGCGGCAGCAGTTCTCGGTATTGTCACAGCAGTAGTAAGACCAATTTTAAGCCTCATATTTACATTACCTGACTTACTTACCTTTGACTTATTATCGAGCATTTTCACATTTATGATTGCCGTTGTGTGTTTTAGTATCGCGGCTTGGTTAGTCGAAGGGTTTCGCCTACGTTTTGGGATCTGGAGTGCTGTATTAGGAGCTTTTGCTCTGACTATCATCAACAGCCTGCTCTACAAATTGTTAGGCGTTTAAATAATTATTAATTCGTAGTTCGTAATTCGTAATTAATTCAGGTTACAACTCCTCAATCTATTTATGGAAAAAAGTTTATTTTTTCCGTCGATAACAATTACGAATTACGAGTTATCAATTAAGAATTATTCAGTTGGGGGAGCAACTGGGGTAGTTGTTTGTTGTTGACGCTGTTCGCGCTTTTTGCGATCAGCTGAGAGCATATCAGCCATAACTACTAGAGCTTGAGCCATCTTTTCTAGGTTAGAACTGTATAGTTCCAAATCCTTGCTGAGTTTTTCATCAGAGAGATGTAAGCCAGCCGCAATAGCTTTGAATGCTTCAGTGCGTTGCTTTTCATCCTTGACAAATTCCGGATCGGACTGTTCTAACAACGTGAATAAACCAACTGCAAATAAGCGGCTGTATTTAAACTCAGGATTGTTAGCGATCGCTTGCAATTGTACCTGCAAGTCAGGATCTCGATCTAAATGGGTGGTTTGGCTTAACCAGTCAATTAAATCACTTACTGGTAGGTTTTGAGCCAAAGCTTGTAGCCGTTCAGCATCCTGGCGGTAGCGTTGCGGATCTTGCTCTAAAGCCTGACATAAGGACTGGAAAATTGATTCCTGATCCTGTTGTGGTAGGTAGCCTTCCATAAAGCGGTCAAAGCTTGTGACGACACCCAAGGCATAAATTGGATTGTAGGTAAAACCGCTATTGACTGATAGTAGATGCATTTCTACCATTAACTCTTCTACCACCCGACGATAAATCGTGTTAATTGGCCGGGTGTGAAGGGAGTAAAAAGCTCGCTTTGTATCTGAAACAGTACGGACGTTATTCACAAATAAAATGTTAAGAATGTTAAGGGCGACGTTATTATATTTTGTCGCGTAAAGGCTACTTTGCCAAGTTAAGGTTTCCGATCAGTGTCATCTATGAGTTTTGCGCCAAATTTAATTGCCCTGGGTAAGTATTTAGCTGGTAAGTTTGATAATCGAGAACAAGCTTTGGCAGATTCCGCTTGGTTTGTCCATCTCCATCTTTGGCAAAGACCAGTCAATCTGTTTACAGAAGACAGTATCACCTTGTTTGCCGAGCAAGCTAATATTGTCAATTTAGACCATCCCTATCGCCAACGTATTATGCGGTTGATGCCGGGGCGCGGCTCTGATGCACCCTTGCAGGTACAATACTATATGTTCAAAGATCCCAGTGCTTTCAGCGGTGCAGGACATAATCCGGCTTTACTCAAAACATTGACGGTGGATCAATTAGATTTACTACCAGGCTGCATTCTCACAGTTAGTCAACAAACACTAGCTGCAAACAGCTATAAGTTTACGGCTACTCAACCTCCAAATAGTCGTTGCTGCTTTACTTATCTCAACAAGATTGTCCAAGTTTCTTTGGGATTTGAAGCCACAGACGCAGAATTTAACAGCTACGATAAAGGAATTGACGCGGATACTGGGAAAGCAACCTGGGGAGCAATTTTAGGGCCGTACCGCTACACCAAGCGAGAACCATATTGACACTCAGCAGACGCGATTAATCGCGTCTCTACGCAGTATTGTGCTAACTAACCATACTACGGGGTACACCTTCTAAAGCTTCCTCTTCGGTTTCAAAGATTTCAAATACTGTATCCATCATTGTTACTTCAAATACGAGTTTTGCTTCTGGATGTACATTACAGATGCGGAAACTGCCCTTGACTTTATCAGCATCACGCATCCCCGCTACCAGGGACGTGAGACCAGAACTATCAATAAAATTTACCTGTCCCAGATTGACAACAACATGGTGACTGAGTTTAGAAATACATTCTTGTAACTTCAGCCGAAATTGCCAAGCTGTTGTGATATCTAAGCGTCCTGCTGGTGTTAAGACAATAACGGTATTGTCGTCTTGGGTTGTATACGTGGTTTGTTCTATTTGAATCACTAAGCCTCCCCGTGGCACTAATTTAAATGTATAGCCGTAGTCATATCAGTTAGGACAATGCTAATCGCTCAAAAGCTTGAAGCAAATCGGTTCCTACTCAAAACTCAGCACTCGGTGTAGGGGCGGGTTTACTAAGGATTTCGACGAACCGCAGACTGACTGCTTAAACCCGCCCCTACCCACTCAGCACTTAGCACTCATTGCAGCATTGGACATTTCCTGAGCTTTGGCTTTACGTCTCCGTGATGTCATATCGGTGACATTTAGTAGTTTAACTCACCACAACACTGATGAGTAGCTTTTAAGCGCTGGGTGTCCAATTTATCCAATCTTGAGGTTTGAGGAAGGTTTCATACAGCTCGGCTTCTGGAGTATTGGGTTCTGGTTTATAACCGTATTCCCAGCGCACCAAGGGTGGTAAGGACATCAAAATAGATTCTGTGCGTCCGTTGGTTTGGAGTCCAAAAAGCGTGCCTCGGTCATAAACCAAGTTAAATTCTACATATCGACCGCGACGATACAGTTGGAAATTCCGTTCGCGATCGCCATATTCGAGTTCATGTCGCCGTTCCACAATTGGCACATAAGCGGGCAAAAATGCTGCGCCACAGTCTTGGACAAAAGCAAACAATTCTTCCCAAGTGCGTGGTGCTGGTTTTCCTACCTGGTTGCTGTATCCCGCCGCCGCCCCATGAGGATCTGTACCACCATACAAACCACTGTCACTATGTTGATAATCAAAAAATAGACCACCAACCCCTCGTGTCTCATTCCGATGCTTGAGGTAGAAATATTCATCACACCAGCGCTTAAACACTGGATAATATTCTGGGTTATGCTTGTCGCAAGCCTGCTTCAGCGTTTGATGTAAATGTTTAGCATCTTCGGCAAAAGGATAATAGGGTGTCAAGTCAACACCACCGCCAAACCACCAAACTGGCCCAGCTTCAAAATAGCGATAATTCAGATGGACGGTAGGCACATAAGGATTGCGTGGGTGTAACACCATTGAAGTGCCAGTCACATAAAAGCTGTGTCCTTCGGCATCTGGTCGTTGGGCTAAAATAGAAGGAGGCAGACGATCGCCCCAAACTTCTGAAAAACCTACACCTGCTTGTTCAAAGACTGCTCCATCACGTAATATGCGCGATCGCCCACCACCACCTTCTGGGCGTTCCCAACCATCTTCGTTAAACTTACTTACACCATCTAGTTCCGTCAACTGTTGAGAAATTTCATCTTGCAAACGTTGCATAAACTGACGAACCCTAGTCTTACCGTCAGTCGGTGGTAAAAACTCAGATGATGATGCTGCGGCTACAGTTGGTGTTTGTGAGTTAGTCAACATAGATTCCCAAACCTAAATTACAATTTTCAAAAAGCCACAAATTAATTAATTTAAACATTTGTGGGTAATACTAGCGAATAATTAGGCTGAATTTGCCTAATTTACTTTTTTCTTACTTGTGAGCATTTACGCCATTGATGGGTATGGCTAAAGTTATTTTCCCTCAAATGCGTATAGGCTTGTATATTGAGCGAGTTTTATTTGTACTTCTTGATATAAACATTCTGGTATCAATACCAGACTCTCGTGAATTAGTCTAGTCAGCGTTCTCTACTTTGAGACCTGGAGCAGGTATTGCAAAACTTTAAACAAAATCTAGTCTAGTATATTCAGATATAGTGTAAAACCCAGTCCTGATGAAATTGTCTGACTTATGCAAAAACCTTGGGGATTTCGTACCTGAGAGCTTGGCGACATTACAAAGCAGGTAAAATACCATACCCAACACAGCAACTTCCCACAGTCACCGTAATTGTTGATTACGACCCAAAAAAGATGCCAGGGGGTGCTGTGAGAGTGGCGATTTATGCTCCCGGTATCAAGTGCTGAAAATAAAGATAACTTGGATTGATATACTAATTTCATTGCCAACATTGATCAATATGCATCAAGTCGAAAAGCACATAATCAAGTATGGACATGAATGGTTTAATTATTGCACTGACATTAGCACTATTTCCCGACAGCTTTACAACACGGCTCAATTCACCCAACGTCAAGGTTTTTTCTACAGATGGGGGACTCAAACACAAGCAAGCTTAGACACTTTATTTAAACAAAACCAGAACTATAAATCAATGCCGGCCAAAGTAGCCCAACTGGTTTTGAAACAGAATGCAGATGGGTGGATTGCTTACTACAAAGCATTGTCAGCCTATAAAATTGATTCAAGTAAGTTCACCGGTAGACCAAAGCCACCCAATTATGTTGAGGATAAAAACCTAGTTAAGTTCAATAATCAAGCAATTGGTAAACGGGAATTTGCTAAGGGTTGCATTGTGCCATCAATGTCGCCAATCAGGATTCCGGTAAAACCTGGACTAAAGTGGCAGGACTTGTGTGAAGTAAGGATTATTCCCAAAACCGGATGCTTTGTGATCGAAGTAGTTTATGAAATTCCCGAAACATCAGACTTCTTTTGTAGCTTAAATCCTGGGTTGAATGCGGCGATAGATATTGGTTTAGACAATCTAGCGACGATTGTTTTTAACGACCTAGAGATACAGCCAATTATTGTGAATGGCAAGCCATTAAAATCAGTAAACCAGTTTTACAACAAGCAGGTGGCGTTTTTTCGTTCCGTTCTACCTAATGTCCACAGGAAATCGCGGCGAATTGCAAATATAGTTCGTAACCGGAATCATTTTGTAGATTCATATCTACATCAATCCACAAAATTTGACTATGTGATTTGGAACTATTGTAATCGAGGGTACTCACTATAGCAGAGTGATCAACAAGTGCATAGCCAGGAGGATTAGGCAGATGCGAAATTGGTTATCCAAATTCATCCACCGCAAACATCGTCGGTTTTGCGCTTCTTTAGTCAGGACTTATCGAGAAATTAGTTCTGCTTCTGTTGATGAAATGTGGCTGAAGGTAGTTGACTTAACAGATGTTTCCTGGCATCCATTACTTAAAAGTACCAACGTTCCCTACGGATTAGTACCCAAACCCGGATTGATTTACCAAGCTGTAACACGCTTTTCGCCCATTCCCATCAGGATTTTTGTCGAGCGTGTCAAACCTAACGAAATGTTAAGTATCCGAGTCATGGCAATTCCAGGAATAGAAGAACGGGTGACGTACCGAGTCGAGTCAACAGTGTGCGGCACTTGCTTATCTTATTCAGTCACCCTCCGGGGTTGGTTATCGCCCCTAATTTGGTCATTATCCCGTCCGTATGCAGACCGTGTGGCACGTTCCCTAGTAGAATCCGTAGAAAACACCGCATTGCAAACAGTGTCAGGAAAGAAGAAAGCACTTAACAATGGTTGTTTTGATTTTTAAGGTTTTCCCTGCCCCCTGCTTCTTTCTTCTTTCTTCTTCCTCATCTCCAGGTTCCAAAGAAAGTTAAGATCATGGTAGATGATAATAAAATTTTCTTAAATTTTGTTACGGCAGTAACAGTGGAAACAGTATGTACGATGTTCTCGATTCCGGCTCTGTCTTAGATGTTTTGCGACCAGTAGAAGACCCAGAACTCCGCAAGAGTTTGGTGGAACTGAATATGATTCGCAATGTCAAAATTGACGCTGGCAAGGTTAGCTTCACTTTGGTATTGACTACACCCGCCTGTCCCCTACGGGAATTTATTGTAGAAGATTGTAAAAAAGCTGTTAACAAGCTCCCTGGCGTTACAGAGGTAAATGTAGATGTAACGGCGGAAACACCCCAACAAAAAAGTTTGCCTGACCGGACTGGGATTACTGGGGTGAAAAATATTTTCGCTGTCTCCAGTGGTAAAGGTGGTGTTGGTAAAAGCACAGTAGCGGTGAATGTGGCTGTGGCTTTAGCCCAAACAGGGGCGAAAGTGGGTTTACTTGATGCCGATATTTACGGCCCCAACGACCCGACTATGTTGGGGTTAGCTGATGCGGAAATTGTGGTGCGTTCCACAGATAAAGGTGATATTCTTGAACCTGCTTTTAATCACGGTGTCAAATTAGTCTCAATGGGCTTTTTAATTGACCGAGATCAGCCAGTGGTTTGGCGGGGGCCAATGCTCAATGGTGTAATTCGGCAGTTTCTCTATCAAGTGGAATGGGGAGAACTGGATTATTTAATTGTGGATATGCCACCGGGAACCGGCGATGCTCAATTAACTTTAACCCAATCAGTACCAATGTCAGGGGCAGTAATTGTGACTACACCGCAAAATGTAGCGCTGTTAGATTCACGTAAAGGTTTGCGGATGTTCCAGCAGATGAATGTCCCGGTTTTAGGAATAGTAGAAAATATGAGCTATTTTATTCCCCCGGATATGCCAGATAAGCAGTATGACATCTTCGGTTCTGGTGGTGGTTCCAAGACCGCAGAAGAGTTGGGAGTGCCTCTATTGGGGTGTATTCCTTTAGAGATTTCTACCAGAGTTGGCGGTGATAGCGGTGTGCCAATTGTTGCTGCTGATCCTGATTCTGCTTCAGCCAAAGCATTAAAAGCGATCGCACTCAATATCGCAGGTAAAATATCAGTTGCAGCTCTGACATAATCAATTTTTAGTTTCCGTCTGATTCCTGGGTGATAACCTGGGAATACAGATTAATGGGAGTCAATAAATTTAACGTCTAAAATTGCACAATGTTATTAAAACGTTCGCGCCCCAAAGCTACTTGGAAGTATTGGTTTAAGCCCTGGCAACAAATAGATTGGCTACTATTGTTTCTGACAATTGGTCTCAGTTTGTTTGGTGGACTGATGATTATGAGTACGGAACTAACGCAACCAGTGTCTGACTGGTGGGCGCACTGGCTGGTGGCTGGGATTGGTGTTTTGATAGCGTTGTTTTTAGCTCGTACCCAGTATGAAAATCTGATTCAATGGCATTGGGTAACATACGCTCTCACAAACATCAGCCTGATAGGTGTGATGATTATTGGCACTACCGCGAATGGGGCGCAGCGATGGATTACTATTGGTGGTTTCAACGTGCAGCCTTCGGAATTTGCCAAAATCGGGATAATTATTACCTTAGCGGCTATTTTACACAAGCGTACAGCTTCTACTCTCGAAAGTGTATTTCGCGCTTTAGGAATAACGGCTATTCCTTGGGCATTAATCTTTTTGCAGCCAGATTTGGCAACATCCTTGGTATTTGGTGCAGTCGTCTTAGGAATGTTGTATTGGGCAAATGCTAATCCTGGCTGGCTGATACTGATGATTTCGCCAATCATTTCTGCCATTCTTTTTAGTATCAGTTGGCCTTTGTCAGCGCCGATAGTTTCATTTCATGAAATATCTTTCGGACTTTTAGGATTAATTTGGGTAGTCGCTATGGGCATTTTGGGTTGGCAAACTCTCCCCTGGCGTAGATTTGCCCTCAGTGGTATTGGTGCATCAGCGCTCAACTTTTTAGGTGGTGAATTAGGAGTTTTTGCCTGGAACCATATATTAAGGGATTATCAAAAAGACCGCCTGACTGTATTTCTCAAACCTGGATACGACATTTTAGGAGTTGGATATCACCAACACCAATCTCGCATTGCTATAGGTGCTGGTGAAGTTTGGGGATGGGGTTTGTTTAAAGGCCCCATGACGCAATTAAATTTCGTACCCGAACAACATACAGATTTTATTTTCTCCGCAGTGGGTGAAGAATTTGGTTTTGTTGGTTGTTTAGTAGTGTTATTTGTCTTTTGTTTGATTTGCTTTCGCCTATTACGTATAGCTCAAACTGCCAAAGATAACTTTGGTTCATTGTTAGCTATTGGTGTTTTATCAATGATTGTGTTTCAGCTAATTATTAACGTGGGTATGACTGTTGGTTTAGCACCTGTAGCGGGAATTCCCTTACCTTGGATGAGTTACGGTCGTTCAGCCATGCTAACCAATTTCATTGGTTTAGGCTTAGTAGAATCGGTAGCAAATTTTCGACAACGACAAAAGTATTATTGATTCAGATATTCAGATCCCCGACTTCTTCAAGAAGTCGGGGATCTAGTTAACTTTTAATTTAAATCAAGCTTGGAACTTTCGGCTCCATTATTCTGCACATAAACATCTCTGATAGGAAAGGGAATTTGGATACCTTCTTGTTGATAGCGTTTATGTAACTTCTTAATAAATAAATGTCTCGCCATGCGCTGGTCAAAATATTCATTTACCCGCATATATAATTTAAAATCTATACTAGAATCATTAAAAGTATGGAATCTAATATTAGGTTCAAATTCCATCAATTCTGGGGCAATTTCTTGCATGACATCTTTGGCGACTTCTACAGTCACTCTTTCAACTTGTTCTAAATCACTATCGTAACCGACACCCACATCCATTGTTAAAGTAATGGCTTTGGCTGGGAGGTGATAGTTAGTAAAAATCGCCGATGCTAGCCGAGAATTAGGTACAATGATTATATTGTTTTTAAGTTCTTTAATAGTTGTATTTCGCCAAGTGATATCTGTAACGTAGCCTTCAGATCCATCATCTAATTTGACATAATCGCCTGTTCTGACTTGCTGAGAAATAATTAAATAAAATCCAGAAAATAGATTTGTCAGTGTATCTTGAAGCGCTAAACCAACGGCTAAACCACCAACTCCTAAAGTTGTGACGATGGGTGTAACTTCCACACCTACAGTTTGCAAGAGGATGAGGGTTCCTAAAATTAAAACACCAATCTTCGCTAGGTTAGAAATTAATGATGCGGGTACTCCTTCTGTTCTCTGGATGAATAAATTTACAAAACCAGCAGTCAATCTAGCCAAGACTAACGTGACTGTGTAGAGAAATATAATGGTAATTATTTTTTGCAGGAGAGTTTTAAGGTCATCATTGATATCTAGAGAAGAATAAACAATTGCACCGGAAAAACCTGCTAGCAAAAACCACAGAAAGGTCATGTGGTGTAAGGATTGAAAGATTATTTCACCACCTGGTATATCTTTTTCAACAACAAATTTTTTCAGTTTTCTGAAGATAACTTTTTCACCAATTACCCCAGATAGCAAGCCAATTAGAATAAATGCTATTGGTACAATCCATTGCTGTATCATTAACTTTAAATTTGAGATTTTAACTGCAAGATTTAAGGCATTGGTCTGAGTGATGCCATCATTGATAAATTAAGTATATTTTGTTTCCGACTATGGTTGACAATAAATATTATGGAATTACCAATTATTTACCATCCAGATTATATTGCACCACTGCCGCCGGGGCATCGTTTCCCGATGTCCAAGTTCGGACAACTCTATGAATTGCTTTTAGCTGAGGGTGTGGCGCAAATAGAACAATTTCATACACCGCAGCGCCCACCCCCGGAGTTAATGGAGTTGGTGCATACTTCAGAGTATATTCAAGCTTACTGTGAGGGAACTTTAGAACCTAAAGTACAGCGTCGAATTGGTTTACCTTGGAGTCCAGAACTGGTAAATCGTACCTGTGTAGCGGTTGGTGGTACAATACTGACGGCTCAGATGGCTCTAAGTCACGGGTTAGCTTGTAATACGGCGGGTGGTACTCATCATGCTTTTCCTAGTTATGGTTCTGGTTTTTGTATTTTCAATGATTTAGCGATCGCTTGTCGAGTTTTACAAAAATTGGGGCTTGTACAGAAGGTTCTGATTGTGGATTTGGATG
Source organism: Anabaena sp. CCY 0017 (assembly GCF_963920885.1). Taxonomy (NCBI): domain Bacteria; kingdom Bacillati; phylum Cyanobacteriota; class Cyanophyceae; order Nostocales; family Nostocaceae; genus Anabaena; species Anabaena sp. CCY 0017. Next base: position 38,294 of record NZ_CAWUDG010000005.1, read on the forward strand.
TGCATCAAGGGGATGGTACGGCTTTCATTTTTCAAGGGGATGAAAGTGTGTTTACTTTTTCTATGCACTGTGAGGTGAATTTTCCGGGTACTAAACAAGTTAGTGATTTGGATGTTCCTCTGATGGTGGGTATGGAAGATGATGCTTATTTGCAAACTTTGGCGAACTATTTACCAGATTTGTTAGCGGATGTCCAGCCTGATTTAGTATTATACGATGCCGGGGTAGATCCTCACATAGGCGATCGCTTGGGAAAGTTGGCTTTGAGTGATACGGGGATTTTTCGCCGGGAAATGCAGGTTTTAAGTACCTGTGTGGCTGCTGGTTATCCTGTGGCTTGTGTGATTGGTGGGGGGTACGCTGATGATATGAAGTCTCTGGTTTGGCGACACTCTTTGCTGCATCGGGCGGCTAGTCAGGTTTATCATCAGTATAGGTTATGAGTTGGGTAAAATATGGATTTAGTTTCACGCAAAGGCGCAAAGGCGCAAAGGAAGAGGGAAGAAGAGATTTCGGCGCGGTTTTATGCTGTGCTTCTTTACCTCAATACATAAAGTTGATTAGGAACTTCCAAATAAAAAATACGAAATCACTTAACGCAAAAAACCTTTCAAACTCTCATAACTCTGTGTCCTCTGTGTCTCTGCGGTATGCGCTTCGCGCAAGCTACGCTAACGTTTACTTAGATAATTTATTTTTTGGAAGTTGATTATCTCACCCTATATCAGTAATTTTAAGAGTATTTATGCCCACTTTTTCTAACAATCGTAATTTCCAAGACTGGAGCTATAAATGTGTTGGAGCAGTGGCTAAGGATGAGATAATAGATTTATTGGGTGATCATGTTTGTCTGTTTTATGTGCGTCGTCAAGGTGCGGGTAAACATCAAAATGAGGAAATTTGGCAGTTAACAATTGCTACGGATAGAGATGATTTTCCTTTACCTGTCAAGCTGGAAACGCAAGGTAAGACTTTAGGGTTAATTGCTGCTATTCAAGATGATGGGCGTGGTGGGTTAAAGGTTTTATCTACTCGTTTATTACAAGTTTCACGCGGACACGCTGATGGTTATTCTGTTCCTTTTTCTTTGCGTCTCTTACCTCATGATCAGCATCGTTTAGGTATTCCGAAGGCTGCATTGGCACGGGTGGAAAAGATGCCAGTCTGTGGTGATCATATCCCGACGGAGGAACAATTGCAAGCTTGGAAGGCTTTTTTGCAAGTTGAGGAAAATATCGCTAAGGCGCGTCAGTTTTGTGTGGCTTTTGTGGGTAATGATTATGGCAATAATCCCAGACAAATTATTTTTGAGGTAGATGTTAATTCGGCTACTCTCGATGGTTCTGAACAAAATTATTTAAATGTCTCTAGTTTCTGGGAACGGGTAAAACGTTCAAAGAATCAAGAAGTGAAGCTTTCGGATACTGTTCCTACAGGAAAACTCACTTATAAAATTCCTAAGTTCGGTTCTATTGAAAAAGTTGATCCGAAAAATTGTTTAATTAAAGTGAAGGTAGAACGCGAATTAGCTGAATATATCGCTACACAACGTTATCAGCCTCCTGTGAAGGGATTTTTATTTTTTGATGCTGCTGGTGATATTCAACAAGTTCGCCGGAAGAAGGAAGCTTTAGAACAATTAAAGCACGGAAATACTCAAAATCCTTATTTGGGTAACTTTTTATTCGACGCTTCCCAAGCTAGACGGATGAAGAAAACTGTGGAACTGAAAGCGGATGATTTGTTATTATCTTCTGCTAATGCTGGACAAAAAGCCGCAGTGGAAAAGGTGTTAGCGTCTGAGGATTTAATTCTGATTCAAGGACCGCCGGGAACTGGTAAAACTACTGTAATTGCGGAGATTTGTTATCAAATAGCTTTGCGGGGTGGGCGGACTCTCATCGCTTCTCAAGCTAATTTAGCTGTGGATAATGCTTTGAGTCGGTTAGTTCACAACCCAGTTATTCGGGCTGTTCGCAAAGGACGCGCTGAGAGAGTCGGGGAAGAAGGACAGCCATTTTTAGAAGACCAAGTTATTGAGACATGGTTGGAAAATACGGCGACTGACTGTAAAAGTAGTTTGGCTAAACGTCTGGAAAATGTGAAAGGTTTGGGTGAATTATGGGCAGCATTACCAGAATTTACAGATTATTTTAACTTAGAAGCAGAGCTAAATCAGCAACAAAATCAATTAAATCAGGATAAGGAAACTTTAGCCGCAGACTGTAAAATTCAAGCAGAAATTTATCACGAAGGTTTAACTCGGAAAAATCAGGTAGAATCAATTCAGTTAGGTTTAGATTATCTCTTGGAAAATGCACCGCATATTAATTGGGAAGCGCCAGAAGTCACAAATTGTCTACCCTATCTTCAACCATATACAGAAAATAATATTGTCGTCCAAGAATTTTTAACCCATGTTCGGGAAGCTATCCATTATACTGATGAACTGGGTTTAGTTCGTCCTACTTATGGTGCTTTTGGGTTGGCTGTTTGGTTGCGTGAAGGTGTAGCTGATAAAATTGCTGATTTTAAACTAGCCTTCGGTTACGCCCAAGATGCTATTTTAGTCATGTCGGAAGTTGTAGAAGCGGTTTCGGCTATTCCCCAAAATTCTCAAAATCTGAATTCACCAGAAATCGATGAACAGGAATTTATCGCCAAACGGCAAATTTTACAACAAACAATTCAAGGTTGGCAAAATCGTCAACGGGAAATTGATTATGTAATTGCAGCTATTAAGGAATGGAAGTCTACTGCACCTGTGGTATTATATCAAATAGTTAAAGAATGCGAGCTATCGGGACAAGCATTAACTGAAGATTTGCTACAATTGCCATTGGGTTTGTTGATGTTTGCTAATCAATTGAAATTAACTATAGTCCCCAAAAAATATCAAATACATTTACCAGACTGGAAAGCTTTAGACAAGGCTTTGATGTATGAGACAGAAGGCGGATTTGTTGATAGAATCGGTAAACAATATCATTTCAGTTACTTTTTAGAGCAAAATTTTAGTCAAATTCCTATCGTGCTATCAGCGAGCGATCGCACTCAATGGCGTAAAATCTATGAAGAGTTCAAAAATTATCAACTCCTCAACCCAAATCAGCGCCAATTACTGGTGGAAAATACTCAGTTGTTTTTGCTGAGAATGCAAACAGTATATGGTAAAGCTTGGGAGTTAAATAATCTCGACGCTACTCTCAAACAAGTGAGTGAAGACTTACTTTCAAACATCCTCACAAATGCGCGTGAATGTATCAGACGAGTTAAGACTGAAACTGACAAGCAGCTTGAGTCTTTCCAGCAGCAATTAATTGAACTGGAAAGACAAAGAACTACTCAAGCACAAATATCTGCTACGTCTTCTCAAATTGAAGTAGCAAATATCAAGCTAGCACAGATTATCGAGATTTTGCAACTACTCAACCAGCAACAAAATGTCCCGGATAAATTACGGGCTTTAGTTACAGAATATCTGACAACCCAATCAAAAATTTGGGCACATTCTTCAGAATTTGCAACTCAGGTCAAGGCTGGGGTATCTCATCTCAGCAATTTGGAAGCTTTAATTTCCTCAATTGCACCTTTCCCAGTCTTAGAGAATATCAAAAATTCGTTAAATGAGCAAATCACAATTATAAAACAAGAAAATACGCTGGCTCAAAAACAACTGCATAAAATCCAAGCCCAAATCAAGAAATTAGATAACCAACCACAGATACAGCCAACTGAAGATTTAATTTTATCAAGAAATTGGTGGGAAAATTTCTGGGAAACCATACCTGATAAATTTCAGCCAGCAGATATCCATCCAGATTTATTTAACCTGGAATTTTTACTCAGGGTAAAAAACCAGTTTGATGCTTGGCGAAATCAACTCACGGAAGAGGAAACTTATCTCAGCCGATACCAAGATTTTACCAAAGATTGGATTGCAAAAGTTAAAAATCCCTCAGAGCGCGATCGCAACGATTTAAGACGTATTTATTTAGATAATGCTAACGTCGTTGGTATCACTTGTGTACAAGCTGCAAATTACAACTTTTCCCAAGAATTCAAAGCTTTTGATGTCGTCATCATCGATGAAGTTAGTAAGTGTACTCCACCAGAGTTACTCATCCCCGCTTTAAAAGGCAAAAAATTAGTCTTAGTCGGCGACCATCGACAATTACCACCGATGCTTGATACTAGCACAATTGAAGAAGTGGCGCAATCACTGGGAAGTACAAAATCAGAACTGCAATTTTTAGAAGAATCATTATTTAAAATTCAGTTTGAAGCTGCGGATAAAAGCGTCAAACAAATGCTGAATACACAATATAGAATGCACCCCTTTATTATGGGGGCGATTAATCAGTTCTATCAAGGTAAACTAGAATGTGGACTTTTGGAACCTGACACCCAACGCGCCCATAATTTAACAGGGGAAATTATCCAGAAAAATCATCACCTTGTTTGGGTAAAAATTCCCAGAGAAGTGGAATTTCAAGAAGAACGGGAAAATACTTCTTATTTTAATCCTCGTGAAATTGATGTCATTGAAAACCTCTGTCAGCAATTCGAGCATACTTGGGCTGCTAAAATTGCTAAAGGTGAACCAAAAAAAGAGATTGCAGTAATTACATTCTATGGCGCACAATTGAAAAGAATCGATGAACGTTTACAACCGGAACTTTTTCCTTCCTTGGAAATTCGCACGGGTACTGTTGATAGATTTCAGGGAATGGAACGCGCTGTGGTAATAGTAAGTATGGTGCGGAATAATCATCAAGGTGATGTCGGTTTTGCCAAGAAACCAGAACGGGTGAATGTGGCGTTTTCTCGCGCCCAAGAATTACTCGTAATTGTGGGTTGTCACGATTTATTTACCCGCCAAGGGGGAAAAGTTGGAGGTATGTATTTAGAGATTTCTCATACTGTAGATAGTCAAGGAGGTTTCGTTGATGTTTCTCGCTGTTGCGGCTAAACCTATTGACGACAAACTCAGAAATTTAGTAGAGGAAATTACCGCCCAAAATCCTGACTTATCAGTTTTAGCCGCTAGGGAATTTCGTTATAGTTTGCATCAAACTCCTGTAGAGTTATCTATTAAGGAACCGCGCGAATTTAACGTTCTCGAAGAATTTATTATCCGGGCTGGAATTGAATTTACACCTCCACCCACAGAAGATGAATTAGCATCTATATTAGGACTTGATTCTATATTTGTTCGCAGTACAACTGCAAATTTGCAAGCGTTACAAACTTTATCCGCAACATCGCCAATTACAGTTACAGATGAAGGACGTGATTTTTACGCCCAAGGTTCTGTACCACAACTTCCCTATCCTATCCAAATATATGCTGTTTCCGATGCTTTAGATGGAAAGCTGACATTTCATGCTGAACCATTAAATGATGCTCCTTTAAATCTACCTGATTTAGCCGAATTTATCAAGATTGCTCGCAAGATTAATGATATATCTGCTTTATCAATTGAGAAGATACAGAAATGTATTCAGTTGTCAGGTTTAGATTTTCATGTCCCCGAAATCGGGAAAATTGTCACTAGCTGTAAGGTTATCGCCCCAGCGCAAATAATTTGGAAAAATATCTCTTTGTTTGTAATTGGTGATGCTGGGGAAGATAAATTAAGTATCCAAATCAGAAATGGGAAGCAAATTTTAGCCTCTGCATCCAAACGCATGGAAGTGCTGCAAGGTAAGGGTAAAATCCCTTGGCAAGCTTTATGCAAATTGTCCCATGAATACATTGATTTGGAGCGTGAAGCTACTCTGAAATATAAAAATCCTGAAATAGAATCTAGGCTGGAAAAACTTAGCCAAGGAGCTTTAAAGTTACGCGATACTGAAATTATTCCCGATTTTGAAGAGGCTTTAAAATCTGCAAAACGTCAAGTTATCATCTACTGTCCTTGGTTGAGTCAGGCTATTTTCAATAAAGAATTTTTGACGCTGTTGCAAAAGTTAGCTAATAGTGATGTATGGATTTTAATTGGATACGGAATTTCACCAGAAAATACCGAAGTAGAAAAAAAACTTCGTGCTATCAAAACGCCTCACGGTTTACCCTCAATACAATTTTTTGAGTTAGGAAAATCCCATGTTAAAGAAGTTATTATTGACCAAGAAATTCATTTTTATGGATTGTTTGATGGGGTAAACTGTGGTGGTGAATATTTACCAAATGGTGAGTCTGTTTATCAGGTTACTATTCCCCAACAAGTAGCCGAAGCATATCAATTTCTGGCTCATGGTTGCCAAAATCATGCCGAAACCCAATGGAATATTGCTTTGGAAAAACGCGATTTCCAATTAGCTGCTGAAGCTTTGTGCGTTTGGGGGGCGTTGAATATGCAAAATGGCGCACTTCAGAAAATAGAAGAAAGTAATTGGTTAGAACTTCTCCCAGTGTGGTTGAATATCGTATTTCACGATTTAATGTCACACAAAATTATAGATGATTCCATAAATTTCACAGATGCTCTTTCTCTGCTGAGTCGGCTTTCTGGGGAAGAAGCTTTTATTGATGAGTTACAACAAGGATGGCGAAAAGTTATTCAGGCGATCGCATCTGTTCAACCTGAATTTGCTTTAAGCTTACTTAATGATCAAGTTTGGGCGCATTTTATCCGTCTTAAGATTGCTCAAGAGCATGATTCGCGCGATAAGTTTATTTTACCACAAAGTAAACCGCCAAGGAAGAGGAGGGGAAATATGGATTAGTTTCACGCAAAGGCGCAAAGGCGCAAAGGAAGAATTAAGCTCTGTGTTCTCTGTGCCTCTGTGGTTCGTTAATTCTTAAATAATTATGAATTTTAAGTTAATTTAAATGTAGATGCAGAAATTCGTCTAATTCGATACAATTTTTAGATTAGGAGAGGCGAGGAGAACAAAGTGGTCCTATTAAAAGGCTTCGAGATTGAGATGTATACTGGTACGCCTCAAGGTGAAATAGTCGGTCTCTCTGACAAAATTGTGGCTTCTTTGGATGGGTTTGTGCGGGAACCGGATAGCCGCAATGTGGAATACATCACAGATCCATTGCATAAATACGAAAACTTATTGTGTGCTTTGTTACGTCCCCGGCGACAGTTACGCAGCTACCTCCAGGGTTTGGGGAATTACACTCTGATTCCTGGTAGTACTTTGTCTTTGGGTGGCAGCGATCGCTTTTTTCGCTCTAACCCCGATAACCCTTATCATGACTATATTGAACATACCTACGGGACGCAGGTAGTTACTGCCAGCGTTCATATTAATATCGGTATCAGTGACCCAGAAGTATTAATGCGGGCTTGTCGGTTGATTCGTTTAGAAGCCCCTTTATTTCTGGCTTTGAGTGCTTCATCTCCTTTCCTGGATGGCAAAGCTACCAATTATCATTCCAGCCGTTGGGCTGTGTTTCCCCAAACTCCCGCCCATGTACCTTTATTTACTAGCCACGCCCATCATATTCAATGGGTAGAAGCACAAATAGCGGCGGGAACTATGCAAAATGTCCGCCATTTATGGACTTCAGTCAGACCAAATGGCGATCGCCGTCCTCATGACCTGAATCGCCTGGAATTACGCATTTGTGACTTGGTTTCCGATCCTATTGCTTTACTGGCAATTTCAGCCTTTCTAGAAGCCCGTTTGTTGCAGTTAATCGAAAACCCTGACCTCGATCCTTTAACTCAAAGCACTTTCTCTCCTGAAGAACTACTTGCTATCACCGCCCAGAATGAAACAGCCGCAGCTACTGCTAGTCTTGATGCTCAATTGACCCATTGGCAAGATGGTAGAACTATCCTGGCTAGAGATTGGATTTCTGAACTATATGAAGATGTTTGGGCGATCGCTAAACAACATGGTTTTAGCTGTTTCCTTTCGCCTTTGCAGAAAATTATTCGCGAAGGTAATGAAGCCCAACAGTGGTTACAACTCCATTCAGTCGGTTTTGATTCCCAGCGTGTGATCACTCAGGCGATAGTGGCGACTGAAGAACGGGAAGTTGAACTAGAAAACAAATTGTGTTCTCCTGTGGTGGTTTAAAATTCCTGTCTTCATCCTTAAGATAGATTTTGTGAGAGAAACCCAAAAAATCTTTTCTCTCCCAAAAATTCTTGGTGTTTCATTTCCTTCATAAAATTTTACAATCTAGCCGCAGTCATATTGGTGAGGACTATGCTGATACTTCAAAGCTTTGAACCAGAAGCCAGGAAAGAAGCATACTTAGCACTCAGCCCTCTCCCCTCTCAGCACTCTCACGGAGCAAGTTTTAGGAGAATTTATCTTTTGTTTAAAAAAATTAATCTTTAGGTGTTATTTGATATTTATTAGTAAAACCTATCAATGAACTCTATCATTAGATAGACACGATACACAATTTAGTATAGATTTACACGAATAAAGTAATTTTACGGACAATGCCCCAGGTCGTTTTAGTTTATCCGCAAATACCCCCAAATACAGGCAATATTGCGCGTACTTGTGCCGCTACGGGTACAGAATTACATTTAGTAGCACCGTTGGGATTTGAAATCAGCGATCGCTACCTCAAAAGAGCCGGTTTAGATTACTGGCCTTATGTTAAGCTGCATCATCACGAATCCCTAGAAGCTTTTCAAGCCACACATCAAGAACGTGGTGGAAGATGCTTAGGTTTCACTGTTAGAGGGAATTTTAATTACGCCGACTTTCAATTTCAAGCCAATGATTGGTTGCTTTTTGGTAGTGAAACTACAGGCTTACCATCCACAATTCTCTCAGATTGTGATGCTACACTTTATATCCCGATGGCAGAACCTCATGTTCGCAGCTTGAATCTTTCAGTAAGTGTCGCCGTCAGTTTGTTTGAAGCCCGTCGTCAATTGGGTTATTTACTGTCATCATAGCTTTTTTACGTAAATATACTTGATTTTCTGCAATGTCAATCCTAGAGTGTAATTTATTTCCGAAAAAATACACTCTGGGTAATCGAAAACTATAGTTATATCTTATACAAAAAGTTTCATTTACTTATTTTTAGTTATAAATACTCACCACAACCAGAAGACTGATATAAGAAATTTGTATATTAAATTTGAGCCTATACCGAATTTGCATGATAAATTTTGATGAACTCAAGTCAGCGTAACGAGGAGAATAAAAATCTTCAAACCTTTAATCGTCATATATTTGAGCTATTTTTGTTTAATAAGTAATTTCCAGGAGGACAAAAGTAGTTAGAAGTTTGTACGGTTGATTTTTAGGGATGAATCAACGTAAAGTCTCGTGTTGAGAAGGCGGATCGAGTAGAAAAACCTTGAAGATATCTACAACAGAGGGCAAAACTTTTCCTGAAGTCAGAGTTACCAGATGGTTAACAGCCACAATCGGCTTGGTGAATATATAATAATTATTCTTCAGTCCTAGTAAGCGTTGCACCACAGGTAAAGACAACAGTCAAAAGCAAAAGTTCTATGGTGTGTAGGAGTGAAGTGGACAAGTAAGCACAGCAATTTTTAACTTTTGCGTTCCATGTGTGAACTTGTCTAAATCAGAGAAGCAAGTTAATCTTGCGTAAGTATCTCTGGTGAAAGTGATCTTGATCTATCATTCGATGTGATCTAAATCATTGACTAGTATCCGACTGAAAAATCGAGATCAGTTAAGCGCTAGTGATCATAGGAGGTCGTCTTTGAAACGAGCATTGAAAAAAAGAGAAAAGGCTGTGCTGAAAAATACCCCCAGCAGTGATGATGCCCTAGTGGAACACCTAGAACACCTAAACATTGTAGTAAATCCCAAGGTTAACCGCCGGGTGCGGACAAAAGCCGCCATGATTGGCTTGGCTATCTCAATGGGAGCAACCAGCCTTTTGGTGACTCGACAAAGCGATCAAGCCCAAGCAGCAGCTCCTGTTGGTAGCCAAAAGGCCGCCTCAACAATTCCGGCTGCTTCTGACACTACAGTGAAATTTGCTCCCACAACGCTGAAGACACAAACAGTCTTACCAGCAAGCGTGCCAGAAAATCCTGTCATCGTGGAACCAACAGCAATTTCGCAGTTACCGGGGCTTGAAGCTAAATGGCAAGTTGCGGCTAGTGGAATGTCTGTGCAAGTTCCTGTTCTGACATCAGAATCTAACCAAATAGCAGCTAACAAAAGTTCCTTCAATTTACAACCCCCATTATCACAGGGATTGTCAACAGGAATCGAGGCAAATGAGACAGTACAAGAACTGTCCAATGCTGATAGCGTTACTAACGAAACTGACGAACAAACTGCATACCTCACAAGTGAGCCACAACCACAGGCAGCAGAAAACACAGATGCCAGTGGTGAGGTTAATGCTCAACTAAAGGCGCAGCAAGAATTTGCTCTCAATCGCTTACAAGCAAAATCGAATCGTTTAAGAAACAGTCTGGCGGAGTCGCGGTCTGAGGAGACCCAAACTTTATCAAAAAATGACATAGCTTTAACACAGCCGAAAACCCCTGAAAAAGCGTTAGAAATCAGCGCCAATCAAGCGGCAGTAGAAAAGCCATCAACTTTCAACAGTGACAACACAGAAAGTTTAGTATCGAGGTTAAAAGAAACAACACCAGCCAGTGAGTCGAACCAGCAAGCCGTAACAATACCCGTACCAGCTACACGGCAAGTTGTGGCTTTATCTGGTAATACAGGCTATGAAGTTAAACCTGGAGACACACTAGCAGCGATCGCAAGTAGATACAATATTTCAGTTGCCGAACTAGTTAGGGCTAATAGTCTTAACAACCCGGATCAACTCAAAATTAGCCAAAGATTGGTTATTCCTGTTAATCAGGTTAACCTCTCTAGAGCTATTCAAATCCCAGTGGTAGTTAATTCCAATAGCGTGTATCCCAGTACTACGCCTCAGCTAACCAACTACCCTGTAAATAATGCTAGTATCCAGCCCAATCGACCTGTTGTCATATCACAGGCCAATCAGCCGATACAAGCCAATACTGTTGTACCCACAGAGAAAGAACCTACTAGTCTTAATGCTCAAGGACTAGGTGGTGATACACCAGTACCAACAATCTTTGCCGAAATGCAGCAGGCTCAAAAATCGGCTGGGCAAGCAGCAGGCACAAAAGATAATCAAGGTTTGCGTGTCTTACGTGGGGATATCCAAAGATTACGGGAGAAACACAGCAACCAGCAATCTGGGAATGCCATCACAACAGCCGCTACTGAACCTGAGAAAGCTGCCGTGCCGATTCAAGTTGCTCAAACCAGCAGCCTACAAACGGAAATCCAGAGATTACAGGAAAAATACCGCAGCCAACAGTCTGGAAATGCCACCAGTCAAGTTGTGATTGAACGAGAGCAAACTTCTGTTCCGGCTCTTTTCGCTCAAACAAATAGCAATAGCCCAGAAGCGGAAATCCAAAGATTACGCGAGCAATACCGCCAGCAACAGTCTGGGAACGCAATCAGGCCAGTTGTTATTCAACCAGAGCCAGCTGCTGTACCGACTACCGTTGCTCAAACAAGCAGCCCAGAAGAGGAAATTCAGAGATTACGCGAGCAATATCGCCAGCAACAGTCTGGGAATGTCACAAGCCCAGCCACTACTGAACGAGAAAAAGCTCCCATAGCAATTCCTGTTGTTAAACCGAATAATGCCACAGCTTCTCAAGCTGCTTCGGGACAAAAAACTGCCTCTATTCCCATTCATGTTCCCAGCTTGAGTTTACCTGGCTATGGTCAATCGGCTAATTCCCAAACCCGTACTCGTCGTGCCAACGAGCCAATCAATCCAGAGTTTTCCTCTAGTCTCAATGGCTCTAACAAGACAATAGCAGCATCTCCCAGAGGGGCTGATATCTCTGATACTCTAGGAAACTTGCGAGGAAGCAGTGTTACTCCACAATTAAGGCCACAGTTACCGCCTTTGGCAGCAGTGGAACAATACTTGCCCAGACCAATTGATGCAACTACACCTCCCCCTTCAACCGCTTCAACAACCTATATGTGGCCAGCAAAAGGTGTACTTACCTCTGGTTATGGTAGACGCTGGGGAAGAATGCACAGGGGTATTGACATTGCTAACGCCACTGGCACGCCAATTTATGCAGCTGCTGACGGTGTAGTTGCAAAGTCTGGCTGGAACAGAGGTGGTTTTGGCATCTTGGTGGAGATTCGCCATTCCGATGGCACTATGACTCGCTATGCTCACAATAGCCGGACTTTGGTGCGAGCAGGTCAACAAGTGACCCAAGGGCAACAAATTGCTGAAATGGGTAGCACTGGTTTCAGCACAGGGCCACACACTCACTTTGAAATCCACCCAGCAGGTAAGGGAGCAATCGATCCTATCGCCCTCTTACCAAAGGAACGTCTGTAATTCCTGCTCTACATTGAACTAAATAATTATTTTATTGATTGAGGGAGCCAAACTCCCTCTTTTGCTTTCTATACTCAGCACTCGGTGTCCGGGCGGGTTTACTAAGGATTTCGACGAACCACAGACTAACTGCTTAAACCCGCCCCCACCCAATACTTTTCGGTTAAGGAGTGTATAGACGTTCCATGTAACGTTTCTACAAAGGTTTTCGGCTCACGCTCACGAATTTGCTTAACCGAGCAGTATTGCGCCCCTACCCACTCAGCACTCAGCACTCTTTACCTTTGCCAAAACTGTTTTAAAATTTCCCCTGGCTGACGATCCCAAGTATCGATATGCTCGTAGATTAAAGTGTGTTGGTTAAGTTTATACGTCGAATAGCCATTGAAAAATAGTTTGGCTTTCCAGGGAACACGCAAAACTCCGCGAACTGTCCACTTGGCTAAAATAGTATCCTTTGCTGGCTGTGATACTTCATGCAAGTCAAAATAAATTTGCGTAAAAAATAGCCGCGCGTGAAATCGTAACGTCCAAAATATAATCCGATAGTTGAATTTCCATTTAAATTTATTTACAGGATCTTGAAAGTAGATATCCTGAGTATAAATATCATAAGAAATATCTTTCTCAAATAGTGTTGGTAAATCCTCTTGAAGCGTTTTGATTACTTGTTCAATCTGCAATTGAGATTCCACGCGTCTTGTCCTTGATAGCAAAGTGTTGAGTGCTGAGTGCATGGCTGCGCTTAGAGCGATAGCGGGGCGTTGAGCAGTGTAAAAACCCAGCTGCTTTAAGACTGTTTTAACCGCCTGGGCAGTTGCTATACAAAAATTTTCTCACACAAACTGTCCCTTAACAGATACTTTGAGTAGACAAATGATACATAATTTCTAAGGTAGAAACGTTCTGCTTGGAAAATACAACATTATGTCTGTAATACAGAATTCGTGGAAACATGAATATATAATCACCAATGGCGTGAAACTGCACTACGTCACCCAAGGATCAGGGCCATTAATGTTGATGTTACATGGATTTCCTGAGTTTTGGTATTCTTGGCGACATCAAATCCCAGAATTTGCCCAAGATTTCCAAGTTGTCGCCCTTGATTTACGTGGCTACAACGATAGCGATAAACCCAAAGACCAATCAGCTTATGTGATGGATGAATTGGTCAAAGACGTGGAAGGGGTAATTCAAGGATTAGGATATGACAAGTGTATCTTAGTTGGACATGATTGGGGTGGTGCGATCGCTTGGTCTTTTGCCTATGCTCACCCCGAAATGGTAGAGCGATTAATTATCCTCAACCTACCTCACCCTGCTAAATTTGCCCAAGGCTTACGCACTTATCAGCAGTTATTACGCAGCTGGTATATATTCTTATTTCAGTTACCTTGGCTACCTGAATTACTTCTACAGTTGTCAGACTATGAAGCAATTGAAAAAGCTATTCAAGGCACAGCAGTGAATAAAAGCGCTTTCACCCCAGCAGATATTGATGCTTATAAAAATGCTGCTGCAAAACGTGGTGCGACTACCGCCATGATCAACTATTATCGTAATATTTTTGCCAGCATATTCACCCAGAAAAATTGGGGCATTTTGGCTGTACCCACACTGATGATTTGGGGCGAAAACGATACAGCACTAGGAAAAGAACTCACCTACGACACTGCCGCCTATGTCAATGACTTTCAAATTAAGTATATTCCCCATTGTGGTCATTGGGTACAGCAAGAAAAGCCTGATTTAGTTAATCGGTATATGCGTGAATTTTTGGTGATTTAAGCTACTAATTTTTTTGAAGGCAGTGTCATCTTGTATTAGTCAAAACCCAAGCAAAATCTAATGTGTAACTATGCAAAGTGGCACAAGTTCTTCAAAATATTTAACATTAATTTAATGGGACAATTTCTGCCAATTTTACTGGTTGATAATAGCCCAAAACCATAGTCAATAATAGTTCCCACATCACCAGAGCATTGGTAGCAGATCACAATTGGCTTGTGTGTTCCAACCACAACTTTTAGCAATTTAGTGAGATAATACAATCGTGAGGAAAAGAACAGATGTAGTTTAATGACGAAGGGGAAAACAATATGAAACTCCAGCTATTTGCGGCTCTAGCCTTAGCGACTCCCCTAATTTTTAGTAGCATAGTTAAAGCTGGCAATTCCCAGGACTTACAAAGGCTAAATTTGACTAGAGAGTGTATCCAGTGCGATTTATCAGGAGTTAACCTCCGAGGCGCTCATTTAATTGGTGCTGACTTACGAGGAGCAAATCTCTCTGGAGCTAACCTCGAAGGAGTCAATCTCGAAGGCGCAGACTTAACTAATGCGAATTTGAAAGGTGCAAACTTAACTTCAGCTATGCTGACTAACGTTAATTTCAAAGCAGCCAATCTCAATGGAGCAAATTTGACTGGCGCTAAAATTTACGACTCTAATGTATATGGAGCATCAATGGATCACATGATCATTACTGATGCGGAAATTTATCACACTGGTATCGGTATTGGTGGAGATGAAGCAAATATGTTCCCAGACTGGGACTAACACCGCCAGGCGGAAGTTAAAAATCAAAAGTCAAAAGTCAAAATCTACCGTTAGTCTTAGGGTGTTTTCAGTGGTAGCTTGACTTCGGTCGTGTTGTACTTGTAGCAAAATGCCTAGTGTTGGGTAGAAACCCCTTTGCTACAAGGACTTCAAGCTATCTACACTGTCTTAACCGCCAAGGTGGTTGCACTTAATTCAAGTGTAGAAAAATGTTACTTGGGCTGAGTATAGGGATAAAAGCAATTGCTATGAGCAAGCATTATCCCTAAATCTGCTTGGGAAAAATATTTGACTTTAAGGAAATAGCTGCTTGACTTAATCTAGAAAAATTCAGATATAGCCTGGTAATCATATCACAAAACATTTATATCGTCTAGTGTCATTGCATACATAAAAACTTTTATTACAGATTAATATTAATTATCAATGAGTTAATTGACGAAGACGGCTTAAGATAGCTTTAATATCAGATAAAATCGGCTTTTAAGCTTGTATAAATGTGAGGTAGTCTGATTTTGGCCTTATTTGTGCTTGAATGAGTACGACTGTCAGAACCCCGTTGTTAAGATAGGTGGCTATGCGCGGAGTGCAGGCTACGCCAATGTGGCTCACCTTAAGATAGCTGACCTGACACAGTAATGCGTCTGTGTAGATTCACAAAATCCCGCACTCAGAAAGCTGATTTTCAAATATCTGGACGCTTTCTGACTTCTCTCCTCATACTGTCGTCTACCTTGTAGTTGATGCAGTAGAGCTGATGAGGCAATTATGGTTATAGGATACTAAAACCTTTTGTGGATCAAACACAAGTTGTACTTATGCCCTCGTGCATTGCCTAATCAACAGCCTTTTGCTGGTAATTGTCACCGATTAGATAAACTCAACTGTTAAATTTATAGGAGTGAAAATGCAAGAACCGGAATTCACAGAAACCAAATCTCAAGAGGCCACCGTGCCAGATATCAACAACCAAACAGGAACCATTACCAAGCTCCAGCCTCCTGTGCAGTCTCAAGAGCAATGGCAACAATACGGCGAACAAATTTCTGGTTTTTTAGCAACACTGCCTGAATACCTGGGAAGCTTTTTTAACCAATATAAGCAGCCCCTAGTTAGTGTCGGTTTAATTGTGGCCGCAATTGTTTCGGTGAAGGTACTCTTGGCAGTATTAGACTCTTTGAATGATGTTCCTTTAGTCGCACCGACTTTTGAATTGATTGGTATTGGCTACTCGGCTTGGTTTGTTTACCGCTATTTGCTCAAAGCCTCGACCCGCAAAGAGCTAACTAGTGAAATCACTACGCTGAAATCGCAAGTTGTCGGTAAAAATAATCCAGAAGCTTAATATCTTCTTTGTCGCTATCCTTTGCTGTACTAGGGTAGCCATTCTCTAAATGTAGCCGTTGACAAAAACTACAATTTATGCATATTAAGGCGCTCTTTGAGCGTCTTTTTTTATCGGTGATCAATTCAGGCGATCGCTCTCTCGCTTTTTTGCGATTCAATCATATAGCAAAGTTCTGATTTCTGAGTATAAACCTAGTCTCTATAAGGTTTTGAGATATTAACACAGTCCTAAGCGATATGGCTACAGCTATATATTGCGATCGCCTTGCTGCTGTAATCGCACTGGCTCAGGAACTTGTAGAATATAGGCGATCGCCCGATCCAATCCTTTAATTACGAATTATTTTCTTAGCGAATTGCCACAGTAAAGAAAACGGTAAAATTACAATCACCAATAATATTTGTAAAAACTGACCTAGCCGACGTTTCCAAGTAGCAATGGGAATTAACGTTGTCGCAGAATTGCCAAGTTTTCTTTAATTGTCGCTGTAGTGGGATGATTAACCCCTAATACCCGTTGACACATCTCCAAGGCTTTTTTGTAGAAGTGTTCGGCTTGACTGTACCGCCCTTGACTATAGTAGAGAGAAGCTAAATTGTTCAAGCTAGTAGCCACATTGGGATGGTCGCCGGCAAACAAGCGCTGTATAATCTCCAATGCTTGAATGAACAGAGGTTCGGCTTGACTGTAGCGCCCTTGATTGTTGTAGAGTAGAGCTAAATTGTTCAAGCTAGTAGCGACATCAGGATGGTCGTCGGCAAACAAGCGCTGTCTCATCTCCAAGGCTTTTTTGTAGAGGGGTTCGGCTTGACTGTACCGCCCTTGACTACGATAAAGTTCGGCTAAATTGTTCAAGCTAGTAGCGACATCAGGATGGTCGCCGGCAAACAAGCGCTGTGTCATCTCCAAGGCTTGAATGAAAAGAGGTTCGGCTTGACTGTACCACCCTTGACTTTTGTAGAGAAAAGCTAAATTGTTCAAGCTAGTAGCGACATTGGGATGGTCGCTGGCAAACAAGCGCTGTTTCATGTCCAAGGCTTGAATGTAGAGGGGTTCGGCTTGACTGTACCGCCCTTGACTACGATAGAGTTCGCCTAAATTGTTCAAGCTAGTAGCGACATCAGGATGGTCGCCGGCAAACAAGCGCTGTGTCATCTCCAAGGCTTGAATGAAAAGAGGTTCGGCTTGACTGTACCACCCTTGACTTTTGTAGAGAAAAGCTAAATTGTTCAAGCTAGTAGCGACATTGGGATGGTCGCTGGCAAACAAGCGCTGTTTCATGTCCAAGGCTTGAATGTAGAGGGGTTCGGCTTGACTGTACCGCCCTTGACTACGATAGAGTTCGCCTAAATTGTTCAAGCTAGTAGCCACATCAGGATGGTCGCCGGCAAACAAAGCTTGGCAAACATTGACACATTCCTCATACCAAGGTTCTGCTAATTTATATAGTCCTTGTCCCTGATAAAATCTTGTTACTCCTACAAATATCCCAATTACTTGATCATTGGGAACTGATGCTGGGGAATTTATCTGTTTTTCAGCTGCTTGCTTAATCTCGGTAATTATCCTATTTCCCAAGTCTTCAATATGGGGAACAACATCCTTGATGCTTTCGATATCCTCAGAAGTGGGAGATTGGGGAAGGTAATGAGCTACAACTATCATGGCAGAAGTAAAGGTTGTTTCTAAAACTGATTTTATTTCCCCAGAATTAGTTAACTGTTCTTGCAAGAACCACCGCACCAAAGCATGAATTTTATAATATTCTCCTTCTGTAGCTTCTACCAGTTGCAGCAAGTTACGTGCGTAAAGTTGCTTTTTCGCTGCGTTTAGTTCCTCTTGTGACCAATTTAGCTGTATTGCTGCTTCATCTTCTGCTTTCCCTCCATCTGTCGCCACCCAAGTCACTAAATCCCAAAGAATCTGTTGGGGAGCAAATAAACTCAAAAATTTTCCTAATTGTTGTGTGAGGGGGTCAAGTTTTTCCCAAGTTAAGGTAAACGCTGCTTTGACTCCCAGTTGCGCTTGACCAATGGTAGAATCTGGCTCTCGCTGTAAAGATATTTCAGCTAATTTTTGGGTTTGTAGTCTCTCCAACATTGTATTCAGAGATAGTCCTGGGTCGCGGACTAAATAACCTCCGACTAACACTATTCCCAAAGGCAAATATTCCAGACATTCACATATTGCAGTTGCAGCTTCTAATTGATTTTCAACTCGCCTGTCTTTGTTCCCTAACAATCGGTTTAACAGTTCTAATGCTTTTCCTGGTTCTGTTTCTGGAGACAGAACATATAAAGGTATCTCTTGAATAAAATTCGGGTCTAAATTTCGTTGTCTCGTTGTCACCAAAACGCGAAAGCGTTGATTTTCGGGTAAGACTTGGCGGAGATTAGCTAAGTCTGTGACATCATCGAAGACTATTAATATAGGCAAGGTAGAGTCAGGATATCTAGACCAACACCAAGCAATTTGTTCTTTTAGGCTTAACAGTTTGCCCCCTAGTTTTTGGGGAATCTCCAAACCAAGATTGATAAAAAATTCCAAAATTTCAGCAGCAAGATTACTGTTGCGATCATTGAACCAAGCAATACCGCCATAATTATCTTGATATCTTTTGGCGTATTGGGTAGCTAATTCGGTTTTGCCTACGCCTCCCATCCCTGAAATTGCCACATAATTTCCACGCTGCAAGTGTTTATGCACTCGTGTCAGTTCCTGTTCACGTCCGACGAAATGAACAGAACCACGATAAGGAATATATTTTGTGGGAGTTAACTGTTTCTGCCCCTGAATAATTTGAGTACCAATGTTAACTTGACCACCAAAGGCAGCATAAGCACCAATTTTGTCAGCACGCTTCCCAGAGTCGTTAAACATAAATATTTCAGATAAAAATAATCATTGTGGGGTGGGTGTCCTCACCTCACTTTTCACAGGATATGGAAAAACCAAAGCTAAACCTAACCCCCTTCCCTACCAGGGAAGGGGGAAAATTCAAAGCCTCTCCCCTTGGAGGGGAGAGGTTTGGAGAGAGGTTTTCCATATCCCGTCCTCACCCGCCCAAAACAGGCAAGATGCCTGTTCCACAAAAAAATTTAAAGCCCTATTTCAGCTTAAAAAGACTGATTTTGAATATTTCCTGTCCCTCCAGGCATGACTACCTGACCAATTTTGTCAGCTAACTTTTGCAGGTTAGGCATAGCCAGAATTTCTGCAAACTTGGGATTTGGTTCTGCTTTTGCTGCTGCTGCCAATTCCTGTGCAGCTTGTGCTACTTCAGGATTAGCCTGTGCAGCCGATTCTACCTCAATTAAAGCTTTGCCATAATCTAGCGGTTGTTCTGGTGCTTTCTCAATAGCAACTACAGTCTGAGGAGAGTGTTTTCTCAGCTTGACAAGAAATTGACCAGTTTTATCCCATAAAACTTCGCCTACCTTTTCGCCCGTTTTTTCTAAGGCTTTGGTGGCGACTACAGAGCCAATGGCGATCGCAGCAGTAGTTAAAGGTTCCATGTTCTTGAGGTAGAGGCTATTCCTTATAATACATAGCTTTTATGTATAATTTCGCAATTAAAGGGATGTGGGCGGGTCTACTAATATCCCCGTTAATCATGAATGATATCTGTAAACCCGCCCCTACCAGTTGAACCTGTTTTACCTTGTCTCCTAGCAATTTCTGAGCCTATTTACAAGACGCGCAGTAAACTGGGAATACTATCTATCGCTTCTAAATTCTGAATTTCTGCCAAGGCTTGCCGAAAATCGCCTTCTCGCACATCGTGAGTAACAACAACAATTTCTGCTAGTCCTTCCTGAAAACCTGTTTGGACTACTGACTCTAAACTCACGCCATAGTTACCAAAGCAAGTACCCAATTTACCAATAACTCCTGGTTGGTCTTTGGTGAGGAAGCGGGCATAAAATCGCGTTACAAGTTCGGTGATGGGGGCAATTTCACAGTAATCTTGGTGTCCACAGGTTAATAGGGGATTGGGGTTAGTTGTACTGGTTTTGAGAACAGCAACTAAATTCAAAATATCCGAGGTGACGGCACTGGCTGTCGCACCCGCACCTGCACCGGGGCCAAAAAACATTACCTGTCCTATGGGTTCACCTTCTACGAGAATGGCATTATAAACACCGTTAATACTAGCTAATGGATGTGTTTTGGCTACTAAGGTGGGATGCACTCTGACAGAGAGGGGAGATGAAGGTGTGTATTGTTTAGCGATCGCTAACAATTTAATCACAAATCCCAACTTTTCGGCATAAGTAATATCTGTCTTACTAACTTGCCGAATGCCTTCACAATAGACATCTTCTAAATTGATACGTCCACCAAAGCCTAATGATGCCAGGATAGCAATTTTATCGGCTGCGTCTAAGCCGTCTACATCAGCTGTAGGATCAGCTTCGGCATAACCTAATTTTTGGGCATCAGCCAAGACATCGCTAAAGTTGCTGCCTTCGGTTTGCATCCTGGTGAGGATGTAGTTAGTTGTACCGTTAACGATGCCTGTAATAGTATGAATACGGTTAACACTTAAAGACTGCTTGAGGGGTTGAATTACTGGAATACCACCACCTACAGCCGCTTCTAACATCACATATACCCCGGCTTGGTTGGCAGTTGTAAAGATTTCTGCACCAAAACGTGCGATCGCCGCTTTATTGGCGGTGACAACGTGTTTACCATTGTTTAAAGCTTGGAGAATTAGCGATCGCGCAGGTTCCAGTCCCCCAATTAACTCCACAACAATATCTACCGCCGGGTCATTGACAATAGACTCTAAATCTGTAGTTAAGACATTGGCAGGTAATTCTACATCTCGAATTTTAGCAAGCGATCGCACTCCTACACGATATATTTCTACTTCCTGCAATAACGGGTTACGTCCCACCACATCTTGCAGTAACTGCACTGTACCTGTACCAACAGTGCCTAAACCTAATATTCCTAGTTTCACTCCCACAAATTTTGCACCCTAATTTTTGAGTGCTGAGTGCTGAGTGCTGAGTGCTTCCTGATTTATACTAATTAGCCTGCTAATCATGGCTTTGTTGGTATAGCCCCAGGTATCTATGGGTAAATCAAGCACTTAGAACTCTGTTCTCAGCTGTCCACATAAAACAATTGTAGGGTGAGTCAACAAAAACCCACCCTACTTATTACTGATTATCCTTTGTTAATCGCCTCAGTCGAATGACTAAAGACTATAAACTTAGTAAGTTTCTACGTGCCAGCGATGAGCTTTTTTAAGTTCCTTCTGGAAATCACTCCAAACTACTCCTTCCTTCGCAGCAGCAGCACTTAGCGCTTCATCGATACCACCTTCCATACCACGCAAACCGCAGATGTAAGTGTGAGTTTTTTCTTCCTTAATCAACTTCCACAATTCATCAGCGTGTTCTGCCACCCGGTCTTGGATGTACATTCTGCCACCTTGGGGATTTTTTTGTTCCCGGCTGATAGCACAAGTCAAGCGGAAGTTATCAGGATATTTCTCCTGCATTTCTTCCAGTTCTTCTTTATATAAGATGTTGGGAGTGGTGGGAACCCCAAATATCAGCCAAGAGAATCCTTTAAATTGGTATTCTGGGTTAGCTGCTCTTTCCGCATCCTTAAACATCCGCCACAGATAAGCCCGCATGGGAGCGATACCTGTTCCAGTTGCCATCATAATTACTTTGGCTTCTGGATCTTCGGGTAGCAACATTTCCTTACCCACTGGCCCAGTGATTTTCACCTCTGCGCCGGGTTCAAGTTGAGTTAGGTGAGTAGAACAAACACCGTAAACTGTTTCACCGCTTTCTGGGTGTTTATACTCCAATTGGCGGACGCACAGTGATACGGTTCTATCATCCACATCATCGCCATGACGAGTGGAAGCAATAGAATATAGTCTGAGTTTTTCTGGCTTGCCGTTCTTATCTACACCTGGAGGAATAATCCCAATACTTTGACCTTCAACGTATTTCAAATCACCGCCGGACAGGTCGAACTTGAGGTGCTGAACAATACCAATACCGTCTTCTTTAACTAACGGTTCATTAGATATACACTTACCAACAAATGGAGCATTAGGACGGTAAATATTGACAGGAACGTCAGCGCCTTTTTTGGCTTTCGCTTGAGTCATGGTGTTGCCTTTTTTGTCCTTCTTTTTAAGCTGATCTTCAGCTGATGGTTTAGCAAAGCCTTTGACTTCACTATTAGTAACAGGTGTAGCTTTACCATTCCCCTCAGTGTTAGCAGCTATTTCAGATGTAACTAAAGACTCCTCTTTGTGTCCAGCACTCTCGTGAGAGACTTTACCATTAAGTTGTTCTAGAGTACTTACAGATTGGATACTAACAATTTTGCCGCCTAGGCGAGTGATCCGTCGCATTTCTTGATTCATGCGGTTGTAAGGTACTCTGATGAACACACTGCCACTTTTCCGAATTGGGTAGTTTGTTTGATCAGTTTCTTCGTTTTGGCGCAGACCCACCACTTCGTAAACGAAGACGCGGCTACCTAATTCTATGTTGGCAGCACCTTCAACAGCACCTTGATTGTACATTCGTTCTAACACTCCGATTTTTACTTAACCGTTTCTCAAAAAAAAATTCTTTCCTTTTACCAGTTTTAGTGTACCGAATTTTTGGATACCAAGACTGGCACTCTGGGAAAGGGGCATTATCAGCTAATGCCGTGCTAGGTTCACTCACCAAAGACATACAAGGATAGCAAAAAACACACCTGTTCACCTTCTAAGGTAAAGGATAAGCCTTTGGCAGAATGTTAATAATGAGTCAATTTAATCTTTTTTTCGTGAACTGCTAATCCTATCAAGGAGATAGCTTTCAACCACCCAAAAGGCAAGACCCAATGACCTATAGCTTGGCAGTTTCCTTTTATACGACTATTAAAATAGACTTACCTTGCGGTAACACTTGCCCAAACCCCTATATCCTGCGGTAAAAAAACAGGGTTTTGGGCTTCTAGCCTTAACTCAGAAACACCTACAATCAGTTTCACTTGATGTGAAACATCTGTCAACCTCTAGGAGTGCCTGGCACTCACTTGAGCATTTTGAGCAAATACCCGCCTGAAACTCTGATGATGCGGATTGTTTCACCTAATTATGATGCTGAGGTTGAATTTGTCGAGCATTGCCATAGCGCTCATGCAAATTTTCCCCCTGATCAAAATAAATCGGTTACTTAAATCAATTATACTTGATCAACTTGGCGAACCAAGGTCAAAACTCAGTAGGGGAAGTTGAGACAACACTTTTAGGGGTGATTACAGGGGACTGAAAATTGCTAATTTAATTATTAGTAATGTTTGGGAAAGCAAGAGGTTGTTTCTCAGTAACTCAGGTCTAACGACATTCGGCTTGTGAGAGCAATCGCATAAGCCGTACTGACGAGACTACCCTAAGCGTAGCGTCTCGTAGGGATATGGTAGCCGTTATTTGAATGAGAGCAAATCTTGTTATAGAATACCCCCTTCTGTTAAAATCAAATACACCACTAGGATTAAATACTTACCAGCCAGCAAGGAATTAAGTATAACTTGGATGACAGACAACTATAGTTTAGTTGTCTGCCCGTCTAGATATTCCATAGCCCTGCTGAGTAGCAAAAACACAGGATCAACCAATGGGGTAAACTCCTGGTTTAAAAATCTTCTGTGTGAAAAAATATTGATTGACACATTTAGTATTTAGAGGAAATTTATGACAACTAAGCCGGAACGCGTGGTATTGATTGGAGTAGCCGGAGACTCTGGATGCGGTAAATCTACCTTTTTACGTCGTTTAATAGATTTATTTGGTGAAGAGTTCATGACGGTTATCTGCTTAGATGACTATCATTCTTTAGACCGCAAACAGCGCAAAGAGACTGGGATAACTGCACTTGACCCCAGAGCCAATAATTTTGACCTGATGTATGAGCAAATCAAAGCGCTTAAAGAAGGTCAAGTGATTGATAAGCCGATTTATAACCACGAAACCGGGATGATTGATCCACCAGAGCGTGTGCAGCCCAATCACATCGTAGTTGTAGAAGGTCTCCATCCTTTATATGATGAGAGAGTGCGATCGCTACTTGATTTCAGCGTCTATTTCGATATTAGTGATGAAGTCAAAATTGCTTGGAAAATCCAACGCGATATGGCAGAAAGAGGACATCGTTATGAAGATGTCTTAGCTCAAATCAATTCTCGTAAACCCGATTTTGAAAAATTCATCGAGCCACAACGAGAATTTGCTGATGTCGTGCTTCAGGTACTGCCCACGAACCTGATTAAAAATGATACAGAACGCAAGGTGCTGCGGGTACGTATGCTCCAACGTGAAGGCAAAGAAGGTTTTGAGCCAACCTACCTATTTGATGAAGGGTCAACCATTAACTGGACTCCCTGCGGACGCAAACTAACTTGTTCATACCCTGGTATGCAAGTATACTATGGTTCTGATGTCTATTACGGTCGCTACGTCTCAGTATTAGAAGTAGACGGTCAATTCGACAACCTAGATGAAGTTATTTATATCGAAACCCATCTGAGTAAGACATCCACCAAGTATGAAGGTGAGATGACTCACTTACTATTGCAACACCGTGAGTATCCAGGTTCCAATAACGGTACTGGCTTGTTCCAAGTGCTGACAGGCTTGAAAATGCGCGCCGCCTACGAACGCTTGACAGCAAAAGAAGCCAAACTAGCAGTTCAAGTTTAATTAAGCCGTGGTTATACCACAGCTTTCGGGGGTACTTCTAGGTTTCCCCCTTTCTTATTCAGAAAAATATCTCCATATTTGCCATACTACAAATTTTGTCATAACGGCATTGCAAATGCTGATAGATATCAGTTATCAAACCTGATTCTATTCGCCAAATACTGAATATAAATGTGTAAATTATAAAAAATCAATGCAATACTAACTTCGGAGTGCGTAAATATTGTTATGATTTCATAAATTAGCTGCTGAACTAAATAAATAACCAAAATTTTAGCCAGTGGCAATCTTTGAAAAGGAGGAACCTCTTTGTCTAAACGCTGTTTATTTACCTCCGAATCAGTTACCGAAGGTCATCCAGATAAGATTTGCGATCAAATTTCTGATACGATCCTAGATGCCTTATTAACAGAAGATCCTAGCAGTCGGGTTGCGGCTGAGGTAGTAGTTAACACTGGTTTGGTGCTAATCACTGGTGAAATCACTAGTAAAACTAATGCGAATTATGTCAACATTGCCCGCCAAAAAATAGCTGAAATTGGCTACATAGACGCTGTTAATGGCTTTTCGTCCAGCAGCGCTAGCGTTCTGGTGGCTTTAGATGAACAATCACCCGATATAGCTCAAGGCGTTAATGTCGCCCAAGAAACCCGCCAGCAGGATAGCGATGAACTATTCGACAAAATTGGTGCGGGTGATCAAGGTATCATGTTTGGCTTCGCCTGCAACGAAACACCGGAACTGATGCCCTTACCCATAAGTCTGGCTCATCGCATTGCTCGCCGACTGGCAACAGTTCGGAAAACAGGCAAATTGCCATACCTGCGCCCCGACGGCAAAACACAAGTAACTGTAGCCTACGAAGATGGGTATCCTGTAGGTATTGACACGATTCTGATTTCCACTCAGCATACAGAGAGTATCGGGGAAATCACTGAAGAAGCCGCAATACAAGCCAAGATTAAACAAGACCTCTGGTCAGCAGTAGTGGAGCCTGTTTTTGGTGACATTGACATTAAGCCAAATCAAGACACACGTTTCCTAGTCAACCCCACTGGCAAATTTGTGATTGGTGGTCCTCAAGGAGACTCTGGTCTGACAGGTCGGAAAATTATTGTTGATACCTACGGTGGTTATTCTCGACATGGTGGCGGCGCTTTTTCCGGTAAAGATCCCACAAAGGTTGACCGTTCGGCTGCTTATGCGGCTCGGTATATGGCTAAAAACATTGTGGCGGCTGGGTTGGCTCAAAAGTGTGAGGTTCAGCTTAGTTATGCCATTGGTGTAGCCCGCCCCGTGAGCATTTTCCTGGAAACTTTTGGGACTGGTAAATTGGATGATGAAACCTTGTTGGAATTAGTCAAAGACCAATTTGAACTACGTCCCGCCGGGATTATCCATACTTTCAATTTACGTAACTTACCCAGTGAACGAGGCGGACGTTTTTATCAGGACATCGCGGCTTACGGTCACTTTGGGCGCAATGATTTAGATTTACCTTGGGAGCGCACCGATAAGGTGGAATTGTTGCAGCAACTAGTCACACAATCGCTAGCGGCTGCGATCGCTTAGAGTAACAGCAGTAGGGAGTTAAAGTAGAAGGGGTAGTTTACATCCTGGACAAAACCCCCTACTGCTTTGTCAAGATGTTAAAAGAAATGGATGTTTTTTTTATAATTAAACTAATCGGTGATACGATCCTTATTGGCTTAGTCCAAACTATTAAATTTTGTGGCGTTGATGTTTCTGTCCGTAGGCAATAAAAATGAATTTTTGTATAAAGTCTATGTGGCGATTACCAAGGCTGGGAGTAAGATAGGGTGGCATCTAGCCAATGGTCAAATATTGGCTTAATTAACTGAGTATTAAGAATATAGAGTTTCTTCATCTGCTAAGTACGCAATTTATGTGTAAATTGCGGAAAGTTACTCTGTTTTTGCATCTGTGGTTAATTAATTGTATGGCTACGCCACGGCAGTTATCGCATTTGTAAAGACACAATGAATTACGTCAATACCAAGTTAAAACTGCTATAGTGGTGACGAAGTTTGACTAATCAGGTTTTTTTAACTCATATTAAGTATTTTTGTGAACATTTATTTCACAAGCAATCAAATACTAATTCACGCGTGGGAATTATCTAGTCAGCAGTTCTTGTAACTTTTTATTATAAAAGATACTTTTAGATGCTAATTATCAATGAATGTGATCGTACAAAGAAGACTGATGCGGTCATATTTGTGCGAGAGTAAGGAGGTTTGAGGAATGCAAACTCAAAAACCAATCCCTGTTGACAGTAGTTCAGAAAGCAAAAAAGTGCCAGTTGAAGAGCCTTCAAGAAATGAACTTCCAACTATAGAATTTCCTTCGAGCGGGAAACTCAAAGCTAGTTCTTGGCGAATACATCAAAAAATTGGTTATGGTTATTTTGTGGCCATCGGTATTGGTTTTTTCGGCTCACTGACTGGGTTAGTCATTGCCAATTACTATAGAGGAATAGAAATTAGGCAATTTAATCAAGCCCAAGAGCAAAGGCAATTACTCACAAATTATAAGGATGCAGTCTTAGACGCACAATTATATAGCTCAAATTTAGTTGCAGTCTTGGAAGATCCGCAACAATTGAGCAATACAAACAAGAAATTTCTTCAGAGTGTTAATACAGCTAAAAATTTAGAGCAAGATATTGGCCGATATATAGATAGCAGGCCTGGGACATTAGCCGCCAAAAGTGCTAATTTACAAATTTTATTACAGAATTATAGTACTACTTTAAAATTATACCTTGATGAAATAGATGCTGTCTTAGAGACGATCGACCCTCGACAATTACAGCCAGAACAGACCGAACTTGCACGAGAAAAGTTACTCAAAATTATGCGTGGTGACAGAGCCATGCAGCTAGAGGAACTCTCCCAAAGATTAAGCAAGATCCTGGAAATCGCCGAAGATCAAGAAGAATTAAGGCAAAAAGATGTAGAGCAGGCCAAACAAGTTGAAAGATTTATAGTCATCATGAGTATGCTGGTATCAGTGGCCATTGCCGCCATTGTAGCTTGGCGTACCAGTCGCGCGATCGCGGAACCAGTAATTACTGTCACTCAAGTAGCGGAACAAGTAGCGAGAAAATCTAATTTTGATTTACGCGCTCCCGTCACCACTGAAGATGAAATTGGCTTATTAGCTAAATCGCTGAATCGATTGATTGAACGCGTATCTGAGCGCACAAAGGAGCTAGAACAAGCGAAAGAATTAGCCGAAGCTGCTAGTAAAGCCAAAAGCATATTTTTAGCCAATGTCAGCCACGAATTACGCACGCCATTAAATGCAGTCATTGGCTTGAGTCAACTGCTGCAAGATGACGCTACTGATTTAGAGCTATCGGGAGATTTTATCACAGACTTAGAAACAATTAACTCTGCTGGTAGACATCTGTTGGAACTGATTAATGACATTCTCGACCTGTCAAAAATTGAAGCCGGGAAAATGACTCTCTACCCAGAGACATTTGAGATTTCCACACTCATAAATAATGTGGTGCTGACAGTCAAATCTGCTATAGACAAAAATAATAACATCCTAGAAGTGCATTGTGATCAAGAACTTGGCACAATGTACGCAGATCAAACTCGGATGCGGCAGGTATTATTAAACTTACTCAGTAATGCTGCCAAGTTTACAAGTAATGGCAAAGTTACCTTAACAGTTAAGAGCGAAAACACAGATTTACTATCAGAGAATCCTTTGGGGATGATTACTTTCAGCGTGGCTGATACGGGTATTGGGATGTCTCATAGTCAACAGGAACAATTATTTAAACCTTTTACCCAAGGGGATACATCAACTACGAAAAGGTATGGTGGTACTGGATTAGGTTTAGCAATTAGCCGCCACTTTTGCGAATTGATGGGTGGTAAAGTTATTGTCAAAAGCCAGCCGGGAGTTGGGTCTACTTTCACTGTTCACCTACCATTGACTATACAAGTTTAATGGCGGGTGGGTTGAGAGAATGTTTGAAAAATTCCGCCAGGAACTTAAGTTCCTGTCTCATAGCTAAAGTCCACTTCAGTGGACTAGACTGACTACTTTCGAGGACTTGTGCTATGAGACTCAAGCAAATTTGTGGCTTTGCTGAAACCAAGCATGAATTTAAATGTAGAGACGTTACATGGAACGTCTCTAGAAGGGTTTTGACATGATCACTTCAAATCAGCAACGCCTGAATTTTTTGGGTAAGCGTTTATTTCTAATCATCAGGTATGACGCGAACTGCTTGGGGTAATGTTGATGCAAGAAGATTGGGAAATTATTGCCTCAGCCGCTGCGGATTCTTTGAAACAGCAAATTATGCCACAGGTTTTGGTTGAGAGAAGGCGTAGCCAGGGGAGGAAAATTGCGAGTAGCTATGGTGTGAAAACCCCAATTTTAACCTCTTTACACGGGTTTACGCTGGAAATATAGCCAGAAGAATAAAGTTTTGTTGCTATTTGATCAGTAGAGTCATAGGAATTTGAGAAACTTGATTTAGGATTTACCCATACTGATAAAATACATGACGAAGCTAGGAAAACAATTAGCAGTTACATCTACCGTTTTGTGCTACTTTTTCTCGCTGTTGCTCATATCTCCAGTTTATTCTCAGTCTTTGGGTAAACCCAGGATTGAAGCCGAAATTCAGAAATTAAAATCCAGAGATATTGATATTCGCAGAAATGCTCTTGAAACCTTAAAGCAGGAACCTCAAGAATCCATTCCTGCTTTAATTGCAAAGCTTCGTAATCGTGAAGATTCAGAAATTCAGTCTGAGGCTGCTTGGGCAATCGGTCAAATGGGGGTGGAAGCAAAAATAGCAGTTCCTGATTTGGTCAAGGCTTTAAAGAGCCAGAATGAACAAGTGCGTTTGAAAGCAGTCGAGGCTTTGAATCAGATCAGCTTTGATGTCAGTCTCACATTAAAAGACAAAGAGGTAGTATCAGAACTGACTGAATTAATTAAGAAAGACCCTAATAAAGATATTCAACTTTCGGGTATTTTAACTTTATTAAATATTGGGACAGATGCAAAACCAGCAATGGGCATTTTGCAAGAAAAACTCAAATCGCAACATGGAACTATTCGTAGCTATGCTGCATTGGCATTAGGTAATATGGAAGCCAAGGAAGCAATTCCTGATTTGATCAAAGCTTTAGGAGATAAAGATTCAAACGTTAAGAATTATGTTGCCGCTAGTTTAGCCGATATTGCTGAAAGTTTGCGAGACAATTTGGAAAACCTTAAGGACTCAGAGTTGGATGAAAATATCAAGATTTTTGAACCAGCTTTAAAAATTTTGAACCAGTCTCAAGCTGGGGTTGACAAAAAACACATAGAACCAATTAATAAATATCTCACACGTTTAAAGAATGAGAAACAAACAAGAAATGAGAAACAAAAAAGAAGTCTGGAAGTATTAAAACGACCAGAAGTATTAATACCTTTTGGTTATTTGATTTTCTTTCCTGGACTTTGGTTGATGTTTCTCTGGCTGCGACCTTTATGGTTGTTGAGAATTAATCAAATCTTGAAGCCTTATACTGATTTTCAACTACCGGGGAATCTAGGTGGAATTAAAGTTTCGCTACGCTCTCTGTTGTTAGTTGAGTTCTTCAACTATCATCCTAGAGTTTTGGATGCGTGGGTCAACCAATCCATTAACTCAATCCGAAAAGAGTTTCAGCACAAGAACACAGTGCGCGATCGCCAAATTTATATCCCAATTCCGGTAATGTTTGAAGAGCAAATCCTTCCTGAGTTAACAGCTAAAGACTTGGGTCAAGTATGGACTAATCGTGCTTGTCTGTTGATTTGGGGCGAAGGAGGCGCTGGTAAAACCAGTTTAGCTTGTCAGATAGCAAAGTGGGCAATGGCAGAAAATATGGAAGAACGGCTTTGTAACCACCTCATGCTACCAATTTTGATTGAGCAGGAACTTGACTTTACTCCAGTATCCGGCAGATCGCCTTTTTTAGAAACTATTCGGGGGCAACTTCAGGATTTAACCAATATGGCTGAACCGATTTCTGAAGAACTTCTAGAGCGTCTACTTAGAGGGCGTTATATCCTGGTGATTGTAGACCATTTTTCAGAAATGAGTGAAGCTACCCGAAGAGCGATTCGTCCTGAGTTACCTGATTTCCCAGTTAATGCACTGATTATTACTTCTCGGCAGAAGGAAACTTTGGGACAAGTGACAAAATGTACTCTCAGACCCCTACGTATTGAAGGTAATCGCTTGTCATCTTTTATGGAAGCTTATTTGCTCCGACGCAGTAAACGGGAACTTTTTAGTGATTCCGAATTTTTTAGTGCCTGTAGTCACCTTTCTTCCCTAGTAGGACAGCGAACAACTACGGTGTTGCTTGCCAGGATGTATGCTGAACAAATGATTGCTGCTAAGACTGGGACAGTTGTTAGTGATTTGCCTGATACAGTGCCTGATTTAATGCTGCGTTATTTAAATGAACTCAACCGTAAGGCAGTAACAGGCCAACCTGATAACCGTACAGTGCAACAAGATACGAAAGCGATCGCCGGGGAATGTCTTAAACGCAAATACTCCCCCAGTCCCATTAAGCGTAATGTAGCTATCGCTGCGATGGGTGGAGAGGATGCGGCGAGCCGTATTAAATATTTAGAAGAGCGTCTGCACATTATTCAAACTATTGGTGCTGCTGAGGATCTCATTAAGTTTTCGCTCGATCCATTAGCAGAATATTTAGCAGCTTTACAGATGATAGACCTTTACAACCAGAATGAATCTGAATGGTCTCAATTTTTTGTGCGGATAGATGGTCTAGCCAGTTCACAAGCAAATGTGCAAGGTTTTCTTTTAGCGTTGCAAGATTGCTGCTTAAGTAGCAATCCTGTAACCGATATTCCTGCTTTTGTTTATGAAGAGCTAAATCGACGACTTCGCACTGCTACCCGCAGGTTAAATGTTTAAACAGGGTCTGCAAGTAATAGAACCATCTTCATTCCTGACGCAACACATTTTCCAACTGTTCATTGTTGTAGTAAAGTTTTCAGCTTCCCTACTGGAGCTTGCTTCATTGGCACGCGAAGCCATATTTAGGTTAACTGTTTCAGTAGGCTTCTGAGAAGTTGGAATTTTAATAATATACTGAAAGTCAGCTATTGTCGCTTGTGGCAGATCCTTGTCCTGGAAAACTTGGTTAAAGCCTTTGACAATTTCAGCAATCTGGCTTTCAATTTGGTTGATCATAGGCTGTACCTCAGCAGGAATAGTTACCTCACTGCTGTTAGTTGAATTTCCTGTCGTTGGCTGATCTTCTGGAGTGTTAAGCATTAAATTTTGTGATAATAAGTCATATAAGCATACAGATCAATACAGTTTATATCAATTGGTATTAGCGGTCATTGGAGTATCGAACGCGATGAATCACGTCTTTACAAGGGGAACAAATTTTTCTCTCATGATCTGTCGCCAGCCGATTACCCATAGTTATACTCTGCTAATATGCAAGTGGTCGATGATCTATCTACACCTCTATGACAACAACTATTGATTTTCTCAGCCATCTGAATCCCAGCCAACGTCAAGCTGTCGAACATTATTGCGGCCCGTTGTTAGTTGTGGCTGGTGCAGGTTCAGGTAAAACACGAGCGCTAACTTATCGTATTGCTAATCTGATTCTCAAACACCGTGTAGAGCCTGAGCATATCCTGGCTGTCACCTTCACGAACAAAGCCGCACGGGAGATGAAGGAACGGATTCAAAAGCTATTTGCTGAAGATTTGGCGATGAAACAACATGGCAAAAAATTTGACTTGTTGACAGAATACCAACAAATGCAGTTGCGATCGCAAGTCTATAAAAATACTGTTAAAGACTTGTGGTGTGGTACTTTTCACAGTTTATTTTCCCGGATTCTTCGGTTTGATATCGACAAATACCAGGACGAAAAAGGCAGACGTTGGAATCGCACTTTTTCAATTTTTGACGAATCCGATGTCATCAGTTTGATGAAAGAAATTGTTAATAAACAGCTAAACTTAGACGACAAAAAGTTTGATGCTCGTTCTGTACGCTACGCTATCAGTAACGCTAAAAATCAAGGTTTTTCACCCCAGGAATTTGAACGCGAACAGCCAAATTATCGGGGAAGGGTAATCGCCCAAGTTTATAATTGTTATCAAGATAAGTTAGCCGAAAATAATGCTCTCGATTTTGATGATTTAATTCTAGTACCTACAAGATTATTTCAGCAAAATGAGCAGGTTCTAGATTATTGGCATCGCAAATTTAAGCATATCCTGGTAGATGAATATCAGGATACTAACCGCACTCAATATGATTTAATTCGGCTGTTAGTGACTAATGGCGAAGACAGCAAGAGTGCTTGGGAATGGAAGAATCGCTCAGTTTTTGTGGTGGGTGATGCAGACCAGTCTATTTACAGCTTCAGAATGGCTGATTTCACCATCTTGTTGGAATTTCAGCAAGAGTTTGGCGATGGTTTAGCTGATGATGATACGCGCTCGATGGTGAAGTTAGAAGAAAATTATCGCTCCTGTGAAAATATTTTGCAAGCGGCTAACGAATTAATTGAAAATAACACTCAACGCATTGATAAAGTCCTGAAGCCGACGCGGGGAAGCGGTGAGCTGATTTATTGTCACAAAGCCGATAATGAAATGGAAGAAGCCGAGTTTGTCATTGGGCAAATTCGCACCTTAGAACAACAAAATCCGGAGTTAGATTGGGGTAGTTTTGCCATACTGTATCGTACTAATGCCCAATCACGACCTTTTGAAGAATTGTTAGTGAGGTATCAAGTTCCTTATACAGTGGTGGGAGGAATGAAGTTTTACGATCGCAAAGAAATTAAAGATGTCATAGCTTATTTAAGAGCGATCGCTAATCCTGCTGATACAGTTAGTTTACTCCGAGTCATTAATACACCCCGGCGCGGTATTGGTAAAGCCACCATTGAAAGCTTAGTTAACGCCTCCTATGAATTGGGGACACCCCTGTGGGAAATACTCAGTGATGAAACATCAGTTAATACATTAGCTGGACGTTCGGCGAAGGCTGTAAATAACTTTGCCAAAATGATCAACCACTGTAAAGAACAAGCTGCAACGGTTCCAGTTTCGGAACTTTTACAAGAACTGCTAAATGAGTCTGGTTATATTAAAGACTTGCACAATCAAGGTACAGATGAAGCCGAAGATAGAATTCAGAACGTCCAGGAACTTTACAACGCCGTACTCCAATTTCAAGAAGAAAGTGAAGACGTTTCTCTGACAGCTTTTCTGCAAAGTAGCGCCCTGAGTTCGGATTTGGATAATTTAAAGGATGGACAAAAAGCTGTATCTTTAATGACTCTGCACGCTTCTAAAGGTCTGGAATTTCCCGTAGTCTTTTTGGTGGGTTTAGAACAGGGACTATTTCCTGGACACCGTTCGCTGAGTAATCCAGAATCCTTAGAGGAAGAACGCCGGCTGTGTTATGTGGGCATTACTCGCGCCCAGGAAAGGTTATATTTATCACACGCCCGTGAACGCCGTTTATATGGTTCACGAGAACCGGCGATGCGATCGCAATTTCTCGATGAATTACCAGAAGAATTATTAAATACACGCAGCAAAGGACGTTATACGCAAACTAAAACTGCTGCTAAAGCTGGCGGTAAGCCCTATACACCCCAAACTTGGCAAGTAGGCGATCGCGTCCTACATAAATCCTTTGGCATCGGTGAAATTACGCACGTTTTTGGACAAGATAATAAGGTGTCTGTGGCGGTTAAATTTGCCAGTTTGGGGCAGAAAATTGTTGACCCCAGGGTAGCGCAGCTGCAAAAAGTAGACTGAAATTAATTTCAGGTTGGAGAGACGCGATAAATCGCCGTCTATACAGAAAATATAGCCGTCAATTATTTTTTGACAAAATACTAGATCACTAAACACCAGGTAACAGAAGCATAATTGCGTATAATGCTATCCTTCTAAGCGATCGCACATAAATTTCTAAAATTAGCGTATAGCTTTTATATGACCTTATCTGTGAGAAGTTGAGAAGAAAGTAGCCATGAGCAACAATTTTCTAAAATCTGGCGATTGGGCTTATGTGGCTAAATGTGGACGCTTACTGTATTGGACTTACTTCAAACCTTTTACCTTGGAAAACTGGTTGAGTAACATCCATCCAGAACTTAAACCGATAGATGATCCCTTTGATAAGCGGGCTGAATTTAGCACAAATTCCTGGTTACGTCGCTATGCTGGGCAGGTTTGGTGGCTGAGTGTCGTAGTTCCAATATTGGCTGTATTATTAGTTGCACCAGTTTACACTCTGGCTAGTGGTGAGTCATTTAACTGGTTCAGAAGTTGTGCTTTTTTCGCAGGCTGGTTTTTAGGAAGGGTTTTAGGGCGTGTCGGCTATAAAAATATAATTGTTATTGTCCTGATTGTATCCTTAAGCGAATTTTTAGACACTCAATTTTCATCAGCGATGCCAGTAGACATTGTGGAAGGTGTGGGGGTGGGCTTGGTGACAGGCTTGGTGGGAGGTGTGGCGCTAGGCGTGGCGATAGGTGTGGGGGCAGGCGTTTCAGTAGGGGTGGCAGGAGGCATTTCAGTAGGGATGGCAGGAGGCGTTTCCGTCAGCGTAGCAGGAGGCGTGTTGTCTACCTTGTTGGTAGGCTTGGTTTCCACCGTGACGGGAGGTTTGGGTTTGGCGGGAGGTTTGGCGGGAGGTTTGGCGGGAGGTTTGGCGTGGATTTTGGGTGTTTTGCGAGTTTACTTCTGGCTACCGGAATTACTGTGGACACTCATTCTCTTTTTATCCAATAGAAAAAGGGTAGATTGTTTACGATACCTACCACCTCGCTTTGATGAACGAATTATTTTGCCTCTGCCTTTTATGGATCGAATGATTGTAGAGGCTTATCAAGAGAACCCAGCAGCAGCCCGTGAGACTATTAATTACTTGATTAGTTATACCAATCAGCAAAAAGTTGCGATAAAGGCAATTACTGAGATTGCTATAGATAGCCTCAATCGTTGTCAAAGGTTGAGCGATATTATAGACATTGACAAGCAACTGGCTTGGATTCCCTCACCACTACCAAAGGAACTTGGCACGGTTTTTTGTCAATTTTTAGATATTAGCCAGGATGTCAGTGCATTAGAGGAAGCTAATTCGCTCTATGTTCAGTATGAATTACTGAATACTTCCATCAGTGCATTACAGGAACTTTCAAACAGTCTTGCTTTTGGTAAAAATACTTTTATGGCGACTAAGTTTAGTAGTATTGCACAACGCTGGCTGACAATTTTGGAGAGGGCAAAGCGCACTTTAGAGGAAACAGCAGATTAACACTCTCAGGTCTAAAGATATGCTCGTTTTACTCTGAGTTCACGTATGAAATATGACGCTCACTAACGGTAGAAATGCTAAAAGAAAACTATGCCAATATTGAGAGTTGATTTCTGGTGTGGGTTCTGGTGGTGCTAATAAAGCTTCTATTCTCTGTTCTAATCTGTCGCTTCCACTAGCGCCTAAAGCTGCACAGCAAATTTCTGATGATACACTGCTGTTACTTACCACCATCAGCAATGACTCTGCTAATAGCAAAGGGTCTACCTGGGAAGCTGCGTAACTGTCAGCCCGTAATTCTCGCAAAGCTAAGAGTTCCTCCCACAAAGCATCTGTATTGGGTAGCCAACTGGTACAAGCACGTACCCAACCCAGCCAGAAAAACCAAAATGTGTCTCGGTAATGGTAGTGTCCTTGTTCATGTGCCAATACACTATCTACATGGGCAGGAGAGAGGGTTTGCAGCAATCCTTGACTAACTACTAATTCTGGATGCCAAAAGCCTATTTGACCCGCAAAGGGCGCGTCTGTGTTCAGTAATCTAACTTGTTTACCCTGAATATTTACTAGGGGAGATTTCCGGGCAGATTCTACAGATTGGCAACCTTGGAAGGCTAGAGTAATGCACAAAATGGCAAAAAATCCTAGCAGAATTAATGCTAGTTCATAACTCCACCAGCCAGTGTGTATCCCGCCCATTTTGCCTTGAGGCCCCATGAAGAGGACTGCGATCGCCGTCATGAAAATTAATAATGGGGGGAAGAGAAACAAAAATAGCGATCGCCACCATCGCATATCCCAATTACCTTGGAGATGATTCCCAGAGTGTCTTAAACTCCAAGCAACTGTGATCGCAGTTAAAATCATCATCAAATGCATGATTATTGTTCCTCCCTGGCTTGGCGTGCGGCTTGAATGCGTTGAGCGATCGCTTCTAGTTGGTCACTAGCTGCTGCATCTAGACTATCAGCAAAGGCAGCGATGACATCAGGATTACCCACAGCGAGAAATTTCTGTAACTGGTCATGCGCCTTAATTACCTGTGCTTGCTGCTTTGTCAGCTTGGGTAGCCAATAAAATGCCCGTCCTTGTTTGTTACAGGCTAGCCAACCTTTATCAGTGAGGCGACGTAAAACTGTAGTTACAGAAGTATAAGCGAGTTCCCGATTGGGGTCTGAGAGAATGCGATCGTGTACATCCTTGACTGTAGCTGAACCCAGTTCCCAGATAATATTCAAAATTTCTGCTTCCAAGGGGCCTACAGACATTTGTTTGGGGCGATAATCAGGTAAAGGTGCCATATTAATTTTGTAACGAATTGTAGAGGTGGGATCTGGGGATTACCAAGATTTCCTCTTTATTTTGCCAAGTCATAGCGGATAAAAACCGTTTATGCTGGGATTTATTCTGTTTTCAGATTACCTTTGTTTGTCTTCGCTGGCATGATTTTTGCAATCATATATAAAAAATACTCTGGTCTGATGATAAGAAATACTCGGAATTGAACTGTGATTATGGTGAATGACACCCATTAGAATGTAATCTCGGCAATAGTATTTAGAGCAGGTTTATCCACCGCGTGAAGCTATTCATTTACCACACTCCGGAATTGACTCCTACCGGCAAAACTCCAGACTGCGCGATCGCAGTTGATGTTTTGCGAGCTACTAGCACTATAGCCACTGTTTTGGCATCTGGTGGCGAAGCTGTGCAAGTCTTCAGCGATTTAGAGCAACTAATTGCAGTCAGCGAAAAATGGCCACCGGAAAAACGACTCCGAGCTGGAGAACGCGGCGGTGCTAAAGTTGCTGACTTTGATTTGGGTAACTCTCCCCTAGACTGCACAAAGGAAGTCGTCGAAGGGCGGCGATTATTTATCAGTACCACCAATGGGACTCGCGCCTTACAACGGATACAAGACTCCCCCAGTGTACTGGCCGCAGCTTTGATTAATCGGGCGGCGGTAGTGCAGTATCTCCTGGACAAACAACCAGAGACTGTGTGGATTGTCGGTTCTGGTTGGGAAGGCACTTTTTCTTTAGAAGATACAGTTTGTGCTGGGGCGATCGCTCATAGTCTGGCAGAAAAGTCCCAATTTTCTCAAGATGAATTAGCTGGTAACGATGAAGTAATTAGTGCGATCGCTCTTTACTCACAATGGCAGAATGACTTATTGGGATTATTCCACCAAGCTAGTCATGGCAAAAGATTACTACGTCTGGAATCACACGAAGATTTAAAATATTGCGCTCAAACCGATATTTTAGATGTCTTGCCCATACAGCAAGAACTGGGGGTTTTAAAAAGTCATTAGCTAAAAAATTCTGGTTCTGTTTAATCTGGCAATGACCGAAGAAGCAGGGGGGAAGGTCTTTCTAGGAAGCTGGATCTGGGGCGGAGTAAAAGCTTTGTCCCCGCTCCCTGCTCCCCTGCCTCCGGCAGTGACACTCTCCGCGACCTAGATTACGAAGAAATACGCACCTGAGATTTTGTGGATAGAGGTAGCAAAGTAGCCATCGTGCTTGATGATAGCGATCGCCTGCTGTCCAAGGCCTGTAAACTGTCTAAAGCAGCATCTCTAATCACTGTTTCCTGCTCTTGACTGAGTAATAGTCGCAAACATTGAACAACTTCTGCCTGCACTAGGGAGTCAACTCGCTGACGGGTAATGATTTTAGTTAATTGTCGTATAGCAATCAAACGCTTCAAAGGGTCTGGTTCTGTCAAATTCACCAACAACTGATCAACCCGATTTTGGTTTTGGTTGCCGTAAAAGCTGACGATTTGCCACATCAATAAAATTAAAGTTAATAATGTTCCTAAACCTTGCACAATCGCACCAGTCGCAATCCAGGAACTTTTGGACTCAACCCAGATAGCAGCTGCCATGTATGTGCTAACGGTGGCAATGCCGCCACTGCCTACCGCTAAAGCTAAACGACTATTGGGGCTGTTTAAGAACTTCCACATTTGGGATAAGCGCAGCTGCCAATCCCATTTATGCATTGAGTAAACTAATAACATTACCCCAACACCAACCAGAAGCGCCAATAGCAGTTTCCAGTTCCACAACAGCATAGCCACAATAATTGTAAAAAAGCCTAGAATTCCTCCCGGACCAGACAAAGGCTTAAAACTTCTTTGCTTTGAATTGAACATTTTAAACTCTCAAAACGACTTGTGAGGAATCTGGTTGAGCAGATGCTTTCCAGAAAATGCAGCCTTGGACACTGTGTTTACCTACTTAATGACAATAATGGTTAATCATAAATTCGTGTCTGATAGCAATTACCTACTTAATCTGACAAGGGCTAGAGGTGCAGAACTTTTGGTTAGTTGATAATAAGAATTGTAGAGAGTTGGAATCCAAAAGGTCAGAACTTTCGGGTCAAGTAACTATCCCTCTCATTTAGTAACCAGTACCAAAATTTAATCAAAACCTATGTTTCAGCCACAAGGATTTGAGCAACGCTCCATAATTACCTCACTAGGTAAGATGGTTTATTATACTGCCACTGGCTCACCTTGGCAGGAAAATTCCACCGCCAAACAAGATGAAAGGGAAACGTTGGTATTCCTGCATGGCTTTGGTGGCGGGTCTTCTGCTTATGAGTGGTCAAAGGTGTATCCAGCGTTTGCTGCCGAATATCGCGTTTTAGCACCAGATTTAATCGGTTGGGGTAGGTCTGAACATCCCGCCCGAAACTATATGATTGATGACTATCTGACGACAATTCGGGAGTTTATCCAGCAGACTTGTACGGGGCCAGTGAAAGTCATCGCTTCTTCCCTGACTGCGGCCTTTACAATTCGAGTAGCGATCGCCCATCCTGAGTTATTCAAGTCTTTAACTCTCATCACACCAGCTGGACTCTCGGATTTTGGTGAAGACTACTCTCGCAGCATTTTTGCCCAGATAGTTAGCGTTCCCATTGTTGACCGTGTGCTTTATAGCACTGGAATTGCTACGAGTGCGGGTATTCGTAACTTTTTAGAACAACGGCAATTTGCCCAGTCTAATCGCATATACCCAGAAATTGTCGAAGCGTATCTCCAATCAGCCCAGCAACCCAATGCTGAATATGCAGCCCTGTCTTTTGTCCGTGGAGACTTATGTTTTGATTTATCCCTATACATTCAACAGTTGACAACTCCCACCGCGATTATTTGGGGACAACAATCAGAATTTACTGGCCCAGAAATTGGTCGTCGTCTTTTTGAAAAGAATCCCCAAGCTATCAAAGTCTTCCAACCATTAGAAAATGTAGGATTAACACCTCAGTTAGAACTACCAGCCGTAACTATTGGGTTAATTCGGCAATTTTTGCCAATCCTAGATTAGTCCCACTCCGCCCTTGTAGAGACGCGACAAATCGCGTCTTCTTCTAGATTTATCTATTATTTATCTAACAATCTGACATCAATCACAGTAGAATTAAAATTATAATTAAAACCTTCCAATTCAAAAGTTGTCCCAATTTTTACCTTACTATTCCCTAAAACTGGACCACCGTCAGTAATTTGAGCTTTACCTTCTAAAGTTAAAAGCATATCTGTGCTGAAATTGTTTGTCCTGGGATCTGGCAACTCTTTAACAGAACCATCTGGTTGGGAAACTGTTAAAGTTCTCGGTAGGACTTCAACAGATTTGATCCCAATCTGACCGTAGGGTTGATTACGAATAATCACATTAGTTTTACCGCCTTTTGTCAATCCTTTCTCAAATAATCGTTCAGGATCGCGAACATTCAAACCGCGCACTGCTAAATCTACCTCAATTGGTACTGTATTAACATTGACTTGAGCCACAGAACCAGTAGTTCCAGGAAAAACAAATATACCAAATATTACTAGTAAAATTACTAATGCAGCACCGAAATCAAGGAGATTGATTTTGCCAAACAAGCGTCCTTTGGAATCTAAAATAGCCATAGAAACTTTTCCTAGATAGAAGCAGAATAATTGATTTTAGCAACAAGTTTTGTCAGAAACACGGCAAGTTTTCCGACTTGATTACTTGGTAATCACTCATAGCATCTGGTTGTTGTAGTTATGCGACAGTTTATCACGGGTTGGCAAATCAGGAGTATGACAAGAATCTGAACATAATCACATTCTGTCTATTTAAGATGGAAACAGGATTTGATTGTCACAGATCAGAGAGCCATACTAGTATATAAGTCTGAATTTGAGTCAAGAATGCAACTTAGAAGCTTCTGGATACGTCCTATAATTTATCCCATAAACCTAATTACAATGAATTGGAAAAGCTTTTTGGCAAATTATCAGACTGGAAGGCGACGTTGGTTTTATCCGTTAATTTCGGTAGTAGTCGCCGTAACTGTGTGCCTGAGTACACCCATGCCCGGAAATGCCTTCGATATCCGGTCTCTTATCTTCCGAGGAATACAGATAATTCAGATGTCTAATATGTCTGACCGCCAAGAAGTTGATCTTGGTAGGCAGATGAATCAGCAGTTACAAAGTAGTAATATTCGATTTAGCCGTAATTCTCAAATTAATCGCTATGTAGAACAAATTGGTCAGCGCTTGGTAGCTAATAGCGATCGCCCTAATCTTCCCTTTACCTTCCAAGTCGTTGACGATAACTCTATCAATGCCTTTGCGACTTTGGGGGGTTATATCTATATCCACACTGGTTTGATGAAAGCCGCAGATAATGAAGCGGAACTCGCTAGTGTGATTGCCCATGAAATTGGTCACGTTGGCGGTAAACACTTAGTACAACAGATGCGCCAAAGAGAGATCGCTAGTGGTGTAGCTTCAGCCGCAGGTTTAGATCGCAATGCCGCAGTGGGAATTGGTTTAGACCTAGCACTCAACCGTCCTCGCAGTCGTCAAGATGAATTTGATGCCGATAGGAGAGGATTACTAGCGCTGACACAGGCTGGTTATGCCCAGTCGGCGATGGTTTCCTTTATGCAAAAGCTGATGCAAAGAGGGGGTTCTCTGCCGACATTTTTGAGTACTCACCCAGCTACAGGCGATCGCATTAATGCCTTGCAAAATTCTATTAATGCCCAACCTAGCAATCAGAGCGACGGATTGGATAATGCTGCTTATCGAGCTAATATCCGAACCATACTGTAGTTCAAATGTCAACAATTACCTATGCTCGCTGCCTATGGCGGCGAGCAGTTCTGTTTGAAGGTTTAACCATAGTCACCCCTTCGGCTAAGGGCAAGGTGCGGAGAGAATTAGTAAAAATATTGACTTGATGAATTAAGTTATTGGTAGTGTCCAATCCAGTTAACCAGCCACTGCGGGGATGATAAGCACCCGTATCTATATCTAGCCATCCTTGCCCTTGTGCCAACTGGCCGGGGGTAACGCCAGGGAAAGTAAAGGTAATGGTATGACCGATAATCATCAGCTTATCAGCAAAGTATGGTTGCTCAATGCTATGAAATTCGTCCCGTATCCAGCAAAATTGTTCGGCAGTTTGTTCTGCTAAAGATAGGTCAGGATCAACGCCAGCATGAGTTAACCAAATATCTCCCAAATCGAGATATAGGGGTAAAGTTTTCAACCACTCCAAATGTTCGTCAGGAATAGTAGCTTCTTCATAACTAGCGATAGTTGCTTGTCCACCACCATACAGCCATGCTTGCATTGCTGGTGTAGAAACGTTATCGCCGATCAAAATGCTTAATAACATCTGCTCATGATTTCCCAGCAGACACCCATAATTATTGTCCTTGACAAAATCTATAACCTGGGAACTTTTGGGGCCACGATCAATTAAATCTCCCAAGAAATAAACTTGATCGTCTGATCCAGGGGCGATGAACTCCATCAATTTCATCAAACCTTCGTAGTGGCCATGTACATCCCCAATCACAATTCGACGTTGGCTAGTTTCGCTCATCGGTTCTTAGCTTAAATAGTTTAGTTGAATAGTTTTGCTACAGTTTAAATGATCGAGTTTCCGCAACAATATATAAACAGTATTTGACAAATGTCACTTTCATCTTAATCGAATTGTGACCTGTAAAATAATATTGGCTAAAAAATACGTAAGTGCGACTTGCTCACCAGAGATAAAGAACACAAGCAATGGCAGGAGACTGAAGCTTGTATGGGCAATTTTAAAGCCTGTAAATTTTGGACAAATTAGCTTAAAATTTAGGCAAACCCTGTATTCCCAACTTCCAAGCACATCATGTCTGATAACTTCTCTCCTGAAATTAGCTCACGCATTTGTAAACACATGAACGATGATCATGCTAATGCGGTAGTTCTCTACGCCCAGGCTTTCGGCGGTGTAATAAATGCGACAACCGCAGAAATGCTGTCAATTGATGCTGAGGGAATGAATTTGACCGCACAGGTGAATGCCGAAATTGTGCCAGTTCGGATTCAGTTCGATCATATTTTAGTAGATTCCGAAGATGCTCACCAAACTTTAATTGCAATGGTCAAGCAAGCACGGGTTCAGGCAAACTAAAACCCAAATCCCAGAACTACATTGACAGATGTACGAATGAGTTCCCAGTATTCTGTTTCTAATACACCTACCAAGCCCAAAATACGACTGTAATCAACAGCGCGGATTTGCCCAACATCAATAAAACGGTCTTGGTCTAATCCATTATTTGCTGTTGCTTTTACATTGACAATATAGGGGGCTTGTTTATTTCCTCGTCGAAACGGCATGACAATTGTCAGTAATCCATACTGATTCATAATGTCATTTTGTACAATCAAACAAGGACGAGTTTTTTGTGCTTCAGCCCCGAATGTAGGATCAAGATTCACCCAACGGATTTCTCCCCGTTGATAAGTTAAATTATCCCTTGGCATTAATGCCATCTCCAACAACATGATCCCAAGCAGCAATTTCAGCTTGATATTCCGGGTCTTCAGCATCTTGCTTCAGGGCTGCAATCATTTCTGCTGCTAAAATTTGGCGACGGTGTTCTGCTAGTAGTGCATTGACGTATCCACTGCGGTTTCCCTGTGCATACTGGTCTACAAATCTGAGAATATCTTCTTCTAAGGTAATTGTGACTTTCAGCATGAGTCTTAGTTGATAGTATGACTTTATTATCTTACTAAATTTCTTTACGACAGGACTTACGCAAAAACTCTCTCAAACCCTGATTCCTATGTGTTCTCTGCGTCTGGTGTGGTGAGTTATTCCGTAATTTGTGCGTAAGTCCTAACAGATGTTATTTGTCTGTTTGTAATAACCAAAAGCCTGTATAAGTCATCCCGGAATCATCGGGTTGAACTAACAAAAAATGCAATCCTTGGCTTTGTTGTTGACGCTGTTGATAAATTTTTGCAGCAGTAGTAACCTCTGCATCTTCAAAGGTTGCCACAATCCATCTATCAACTAAACCAGCTTCTAATATTAAACCATTTGGCTCTCCAGCTATGTAATGTAACGATACTGGTTGTGCTTCTTCTAAC
Source organism: Anabaena sp. CCY 0017 (assembly GCF_963920885.1). Lineage (NCBI taxonomy): Bacteria > Bacillati > Cyanobacteriota > Cyanophyceae > Nostocales > Nostocaceae > Anabaena > Anabaena sp. CCY 0017. Next base: position 83,098 of record NZ_CAWUDG010000005.1, read on the forward strand.
CAGCGTGCTAAATACATTGACTTTCTGCCACCATAGATAATGACACCAGGGACAGGGACTGTGGATGCTAAACCCAGATTTATCGGTTTCAAAAACTCTGGTATAGATACAATCGGTATCGGGCGTTGTGCAAACACATCCGCGAGTTCGCCGGCTGAGAGTGTAGCAAACCGCCACTCTTCCCCCCAGAGGTTTTCGGGTAATGGTGTTGGGGGTGGTTTATCCAGCGCTAAGGGATATTGCTTTTCTTCTAACCACTGTTTTAACGCCAAAGTGTAGCGGGTAGGTTCAACATCAATATCTAAATTGTTTGCAGCTGCTTGAATTAAACTCAAAGACTGGGGACGAAAAACCTCAATTATATCTGGTAAGTTGTCATTATCTGCTAACTGAAGTTGAGTAGCAAGCCAATGAGAGTTGGCTGCTGACTGGGGACAGGTGGCTGTATATTCAAAACTACGTGTTGCGTCACAAATCAGCAATTCCCAGAGAATTTGTCCAGATGTATCCTGCACCGGACTCCGATAAAAATCAACTTGCCAAATTTTGATCATTTTATAAAAATCAGTATAAAAATAAGCATGAGAAAAATAATCACCACTCTGCGCCAATCATTGGCTGTTTTTCGCTATAGCGGACGGGCTATTAGCTTAGTTTGGAATACTAGCCAGATTTTGACCATTATTCTTGCTACTTTAACTTTAGTGGCGGGTCTTTTACCAGCTGCGATCGCCTACATTGGCAAATTAATTGTGGATGCAGTGGTTTTAACTGCTCAAGTCAATGATGGCAATATTACCCAACCTTTATTATATGTGGGCTTAGAAGCAGTGGCGATCGCCCTCCTCGCCGGTAGTCAACGAGGTATTTCTATTTGCCAATCCTTGTTACGGGTGCTACTAGGACAAAAAGTAAATGTACTGATATTAGAAAAAGCCCTGACATTAGATTTACGCCAATTTGAAGATTCCGAATTTTATGACAAACTGACAAACGCCAGGCGAGAAGCCTCAGTGCGTCCCCTTTCCTTAGTAAATCGCACCTTTGGCTTAGTACAAAACGCCCTTTCTCTAGTTACCTACGGCATTTTATTAATAAATTTCTCAGCTTGGGCAGTCATAGTATTAATTTTAGCAGCGATGCCCTCCTTCATTGCCGAAACCAAATTTGCTGGGGAAGCCTTTCGTTTATTTAGTTGGCGCGTCCCCGAAGCCCGCCAACAGCACTACATAGAAAATATCTTAGCCAGAGAAGATTATGCCACAGAAATCAAACTTTACCAACTAGGCGAAACCCTGCTAGAACGTTACCGCAACCTGTTTCATCAACTATATAGTGAAGATAGAGATTTAACTCTGCGCCGGGGTTTGTGGGGATATCTCCTGAGTTTAGTGAGTACGGCGGCTTTTTACTTAGCTTACGCCTGGATTGTTGTTGAAACAGCGATGGGGAGAATTTCTTTAGGAGATATGACAATGTATCTCACCGTATTTCGCCAAGGACAGTCTACATTTTCTAATGCCTTAACTTCAATTGGCGGAATGTATGAAGACAACTTATATTTATCCAACCTTTACGATTTCTTAGAAGAACAAGTTCCTAAATCTTGGGGTAATGCAACCAGAGGGATAAACCCTGAAGATGGAATTCGATTTGAGAACGTATCATTTACTTATCCTGGAAGTTCCCAACCTGCATTAACAGATATTTCTCTACATTTAAAACCGGGAGAAAAACTCGCAATTGTCGGTGAAAACGGTTCAGGTAAAACCACCTTAATTAAATTACTCACCCGACTTTACACCCCAGATTCTGGAAAGATTTATTTAGATGGCTTAGACTTGCAAGAATGGAACGTCGATGTATTGCGGCAACGTATTGGGGTAATTTTCCAGAACTTTGTGCGTTATCAATTCACCGTAGGAGAAAATATTGGTGTCGGCGACGTAGAACATTTAGCAGATAAACATCGCTGGGAAATAGCCGCCGAAAAAGGCATGGCGCAACCTTTCATTGAGAAATTACCCCAAACCTTCCAAACCCAACTAGGGCGTTGGTTCAAGAGTGGACAAGAACTTTCCGGAGGACAGTGGCAAAAAATCGCCTTAGCCCGTGCATTTATGCGAACAAAAGCCGATATTTTAGTATTAGACGAACCAACATCAGCAATGGATGCCCAAGCCGAATTTGATATATTCAATCATTTTCGCACACTGACACAAAATCAGATGGTATTTTTAATTTCCCACCGCTTCTCCACAGTGAGAATGGCCGACAAAATTGCAGTTATCGAAGAAGGTAAAGTTGCAGAACAGGGAACCCACGAAGAATTATTACAGACCGGGGGACGTTACGCCAAATTGTTTTATTTACAAGCTGCGGGATATAGGTAATTCGTAATTCGTAATGCTCCCTTCGGGAGAGCTACGCTAACGTAATTCGTAATATTACCTTCCTTCTTCTCTCTTTCTTGGCGTACTTTGCGCCTTGGCGGTTCGTTCCTCTTAAACCATCAACTCCAAAACATTATCCGACATATCAAAATTAGCAGTCACATTCTGAACATCATCCAACCCCTCAAGAGAATCAATTAACTTAACAAGCGATCGCCCTTGCTCAAAATCAACAACCTCAATATAATTACTAGGAATCCAGCGTAACTCCACATCATCCACCTGAAAACCCGTATCCCTCAACCTCTGACTGAGAACCTCCAAATTTGACATCTCAGTAAACACCTCAGCCATGTCGTCCTCAGTCATTTCATAAAACTCAGCCCCACCTTCCAGAGACGCTTCCAAAAGCTGGTCTTCATCCTCCACCCCAGAAACCACACAGACACCCTTTTGGTCAAACATCCAACTAACGCAACCAGTTTCACCCAAATTCCCACCACATTTACTAAAAGCCCCACGTAAATCAGCCGCCGTGCGATTACGATTATCTGTCAGGGCTTCAATTAAAATAGCCACACCACCAGGGCCATAACCCTCATAACGAATCGCCTCAAAACTAGCACCATCACCGCCAAAAGTTCCAGCCCCTTTAGCGATCGCCCGTTCAATATTATCATTAGGAATATCAGCCGCCTTAGCCTTATCAATGGCTGTACGTAGCTGAAAATTTAAGCTGGGGTCTGGTACACCACTTCTAGCAGCAATAATAATTGCCCTAGACAACTGGGCGAAAGTCTTACCCTTTTTGGCATCTACTACCGCCTTCTGACGCTTAATATTTGCCCATTTACTGTGTCCTGCCATAATCTCAAATGATTTACGCTTCCTTCAAAGTTTAGGATATATATAGTTTTTGCCAAGATGCAAAAGACAGCCTATTGAACTGCATAAAATTAATTACCTTTATTGCGCGATACCTTATGACACATAATGCACGGCTTTTTTTCATACCCCAGAAATATAGGAGAAAAAGAAAAAACGTGCAGTACTACTTTAAAAGTTTACTGCTGTTACTGCTAGTGGGCATACTAGCTTTAGGTGGATGCCAAACTATGCGAACGGCCGAAACAGGTGTAATTAATCTGACTTTATGGCAAGGTGTGAATCCACCACAAAATCGAGATGTTTTACAAAAGCTTGTAGATAAATTTAATCGAACTCATCCGAAAATTCAAGTAGAATCTCTGTACGCTGGACAACAAGACCAGCAAACGCCGAAAATTTTAGCCGCAGTTGTGGGAAATGCGCCACCGGATTTATTATGGTATAACCCCACTATTGCTGGTCAATTAGTCGAACTGCAAGCTTTAATTCCCTTAGATGAAAAGCTGAATAATTCTCCTGTTAAAGCTGAAATTGACCCCGCTTTGTTTGAGTCAATGGAATACCAGGGTAAAATTTGGTCTGTGCCATTTGCGACCAATAATGTCGCTGTCTATTACCGTCCCAGTTTATTTAAAGCCGCCGGAATTACCGAATTACCCAGAACTTGGGCAGAATTTCGGGAAGTTGCCAAAAAATTAACTCGTGATACCAACGGCGATGGACGCATAGATCAGTATGGAATGTTTTTGCCATTGGGGAAAGGAGAATTTACAGTCTTTACCTGGCTACCGTTTATGTGGAGTGGCGGCGGCGAATTAGTCAACGGGGAAACAGAGAAAGCCGCAGCAGTGAGGTTAGAAGAAAATCCTGGTGCGATCGCCGCCTTACAATTTTGGCGTAATCTGATTGTAGATGGTTCCGCCATGTTATCCAGCCCCGAAAGAGGCTACGAAACAGGTGACTTAATCGCTGGTAACGTCGCCATGCAAGTCACAGGCCCTTGGAGTCTAGGAGAATTTACTGAGAGTGGCGTTGATTTTGGGGTTTTTCCCATTCCCGTTAATCAACAACCTGCTACCAGTGTCGGCGGTGAAAACTTATTTCTATTCAAAACCATACCAGAACGAGAACAAGCCGCCTTCACCTTTGCTGAGTATGCCATGAGTGCAGAATTTCAAACAGAACTAGCATTAGGAACAGGCTACTTACCAATTAATATCAAATCTCGCCAAGATCCACAATATCAAGAATTTGTCAAGAAACTGCCCCCAGTGCAAGTATTTTTAGACCAAGCTGAACACGGGCGATCGCGTCCCATCTTTCCCGGTTATAATCGCATATCCGACAGCTTAGGCCGAGCCATAGAATCAGTATTACTCAGTCAAAACACCCCAGAACAAGCCCTAAAAATCACCCAACAGCGCTTAGATTTAATATTCAAATAATCTCTTCTCCGCGCCTCTGCGCTTGGTGCGTGCAACAAATCCACCAAACCCTCATAAAACGCCGACAATTTGGGAAAATAATAAAATAGAAAACTACAAGACCTATGTAGGAAAATATGACTCATCCGTTCCTAGAACATTTACATAGTCCAAATCGCCCAGTCCTCGTCTTTGACGGTGCAATGGGAACCAACCTGCAAGTTCAGAATCTGACTGCTGAGGATTTCGGCGGTCCACAATACGAAGGTTGTAACGAATACCTAGTCCATACCAACCCCGAAGCCGTCGCCAAAGTTCACCGAGACTTTCTCGCCGCCGGTGCTGATGTCATCGAAACAGACACCTTTGGCGCGACATCTATTGTTTTAGCAGAATATGATTTAGCCGACCAAACCTATTATCTCAACAAAACAGCCGTAGAAATAGCCAAACGCGTCGCCGCCGAATTTTCTACCCCCGAAAAACCGAGATTTGTTGCCGGTTCCCTCGGACCCACAACCAAACTCCCCACCTTGGGACACATTGACTTTGACACCCTCAAAGCCAACTTTGCCGAACAAGCCGAAGCCCTATTTGATGGCGGTGTGGATTTATTCCTCGTAGAAACTTGCCAAGACGTGCTGCAAATCAAAGCCGCATTGAATGGTATAGAAGAAGTTTTTGCCAAAAAGGGGGAACGCCGCCCGTTAATGGTATCTGTCACAATGGAAAGCATGGGTACAATGCTAGTCGGTTCAGAAATCAGCGCTGTCCTGACAATATTAGCCCCATATCCCATAGATATCCTCGGTTTAAACTGTGCCACAGGCCCAGACTTGATGAAACCGCATATCAAGTATCTGTCAGAACATTCACCTTTCATCGTCTCTTGTATACCCAACGCAGGTTTACCAGAGAACGTCGGCGGACAAGCACATTACCGCCTGACACCAATGGAATTACGGATGTCTTTAATGCATTTTGTTGAAGATTTGGGTGTCCAAGTGATTGGGGGTTGCTGTGGGACACGTCCAGAACACATTCAACAATTAGCAGAAATTTCCAAACAGCTGAAGCCAAAAGTCAGACAGCATAGTTTAGAACCAGCCGCAGCATCAATTTATTCCACTCAGCCTTACGACCAAGATAACTCCTTCTTAATAGTCGGTGAACGTCTCAACGCCAGTGGTTCCAAAAAATGTCGTGATTTGCTGAACGCCGAAGACTGGGACGGCTTGGTATCAATGGCTAGGGCGCAAGTTAAAGAAGGCGCACATATTTTAGATGTCAACGTCGATTATGTGGGACGCGATGGTGTGCGAGATATGCACGAACTGGTTTCGCGCATTGTCAATAATGTTACACTGCCTTTAATGCTCGACTCCACAGAATGGGAAAAAATGGAGGCGGGTTTAAAGGTAGCCGGCGGTAAATGTTTGCTCAACTCTACCAATTACGAAGACGGCGAACCGCGTTTTCTGAAAGTCCTAGACTTAGCGAAAACACACGGCGCGGGTATAGTCATTGGGACTATCGATGAAGATGGGATGGCACGAACAGCAGAGAGAAAGTTTCAAATTGCCCAACGCGCCTATCGTCAAGCTGTAGAACATGGTATCCCGGCTACAGAGATATTTTTTGATACTTTAGCCCTACCAATTTCTACTGGGATTGAAGAAGACCGAGCTAATGGTAAAGCCACCGTCGAGTCAATTCGCCGCATTCGCCAAGAATTACCCGGATGTCATGTAATTTTGGGGATATCGAATATTTCCTTTGGTTTAAATCCTGCATCCAGAGTTGTCCTGAACTCCATGTTTTTGCATGAAGCCATGCAAGCTGGAATGGATGCCGCCATTGTCAGCCCTAACAAAATTTTACCACTCTCTAAAATTGAAGACAAGCATCAAAAAGTTTGTCTTGATTTGATTTATGACCGGCGAAAATTTGATGGTGATGTCTGCGTTTATGATCCTTTAGGAGAACTTACCACCTTATTTGAAGGGGTAACAACCAAACGCGACAAAGGTGTTGATGAAAGTCTCCCCCTAGAAGAACGCCTCAAGCGGCACATCATCGACGGCGAACGCATTGGTTTAGAGAAACTCCTGACACAGGCTTTAGAACAGTATCCGCCCTTACAGATTATAAACACATTTCTCCTAGATGGGATGAAAGTTGTGGGAGAATTATTCGGTTCCGGACAAATGCAACTACCTTTTGTCTTGCAGTCTGCGGAAACCATGAAAACGGCGGTTGCATATCTCGAACCATTCATGGAAAAGTCAGAAACTGACAGTAATGGCAAAGGAACCTTTATCATTGCCACTGTGAAAGGTGATGTCCATGATATTGGTAAAAACTTGGTGGATATTATCCTCACTAACAACGGTTACAAGGTGATTAACCTGGGCATTAAGCAGCCGGTGGAAAATATCATCCAAGCCTACGAAGAGCATAAAGCCGATTGTATCGCCATGAGTGGGTTGTTGGTGAAGTCCACTGCTTTTATGAAGGACAATTTGCAAGCGTTTAACGAAAAGGGAATTACCGTTCCGGTAATTTTAGGTGGTGCGGCTTTAACTCCTAAGTTTGTGCATCAAGATTGCCAAAACACCTATAAAGGTAAGGTAGTTTATGGTAAAGATGCTTTTTCTGATTTACACTTCATGGATAAATTAATGCCAGCTAAGGCTGGTAATAACTGGGATGATTTCCAGGGATTTTTGGATGAAGTAGCAGAAGAAGCCGAAATTACTAGCGAAGTGATTACGGAAGAAGTTTCCACTCCCCAGACTCCAGTCCCGATTGATACCCGTCGCTCTGAAGCTGTGGCGGTAGATATTCAACGTCCTACGCCGCCTTTCTGGGGAAGTCAGTTGTTAAAGCCTGGCGATATTCCCATTGAGGAAATACTTTGGCATTTGGATTTGCAAGCTTTGATTGCTGGACAATGGCAATTCCGCAAGCCGAAGGAACAGTCTAAGGAGGAATATCAGGCATTTTTGGCTGAGAAGGTATATCCCATTTTGGAGGGTTGGAAGCAACGGGTAATTGAGGAAAATCTGTTACATCCGCAGGTGGTTTATGGGTATTTTCCTTGTCAGTCTGAGGGGAATACGTTGTATGTTTATGATACTAACCACCAAGTCGCCAAGGACGCAAAGGTAAGAGCCAGTTTTGAGTTTCCTCGGCAGAGGTCTTTGAGGCGGTTGTGTATTGCAGATTACTTTGCGCCGAAGGAGTCGGGGGTGATTGATGTGTTCCCGATGCAGGCGGTGACTGTGGGGGATATTGCGACGGAGTTTGCACAGAAGTTGTTTGCAGATAATCTATACACAGATTATCTGTATTTTCACGGTTTAGCTGTGCAGGTAGCTGAGGCGTTGGCGGAATGGACTCACGCCAGGATTCGCCGTGAGTTGGGTTTTGGTGCTGATGAACCGGATAACATTCGGGATATTTTGGCACAGCGTTATCAAGGTTCGCGGTATAGTTTTGGCTATCCGGCTTGTCCGAATATTCAAGACCAGTACAAGCAGTTGGAGTTGTTGGAGGCTGACAGGATTAATCTGTATATGGATGAAAGTGAGCAAATTTATCCAGAACAGTCTACGACGGCGATTATTGCTTATCACCCGGTAGCGAAGTACTTTAGCGCTTAATCATACCCCCCTCTCCTTGTGAAGGAGAGGGGCTGGGGGTGAGGTTCTTCGGAAGTTAATATGAAGTCAAGAACCTCACCCTAACCCTCTCCTTCTCAAGGAGAGGGGACTGGAATTTATCATACCCCCCTGTTCTTAGCAAGGAGAGGGGACTGGAGTTTTTACCAACTTTTCAAATACTCAAGTTAAAATGAATAAACTTTATAACAAAAATACTGAACTAGAAAAAAGGCGCATATTACGCCAAAATATTACCAAAGCTGAGAAACTTATTTGGGATAAGATTAGAGATAGACAGTTAGAAAACTGTAAGTTTCGCAGACAATATAGTGTGGATAGGTTTGTTATAGATTTTTACAGCCCTGAGTTGAAGTTAGCTATAGAAATTGATGGTGATAGTCATTTTCAAGATGGTGCTGCTGAATATGATCAGGTAAGACAAGAGTTTATGGAATCAGTAGGAATTAAGTTTATTAGATTTACTAATAATGACGTTTATGGAAATTTGTCTGGTGTTTTAGAAAGTATTGCTCAGTATATACAAAATTTAAGAACCTCACCCCCAGCCCCTCTCCTTATTAAGGAGAGGGGGGTATGATTATTATATAAATTTACTAAAAAATTATGCGACTTTATCACCAAATCCCTATCCTTGAATGTGGTGAATTGTTAGTCGAGATTCCTTTAGAATTATTTGCAGTGGAATCTCCCCATCCTTATGCAAAACTCGGTGCGCCCTATGGGGAATATTCTCCTTATTATTTGCGCGACAGTGTGGTAAAAAATTTAATTCAAGCTCAAAATTACCTACAAGAACTGCATCCTCATTGGTATATCCAAATCTTTGATGCTTATCGCCCTGTGGCTGTACAACAATTTATGGTAAATTACAGTTTTGCCCAAGCGTTAGAACACCAGGATTTGACTGAGGCTGAATTATCACCCAACCAACGCCAAGAAATTTGGGAGTCAGTTTATGAAATTTGGGCTGTACCCAGTTTTGATGAAAAAACTCCCCCTCCCCATAGTACGGGTGCTGCTGTAGATGTGACTTTAGTAAATGATACTGGGGAAATAGTTGATATGGGTTCGCCCATTGATGAATTGTCAGAGCGATCGCATCCCCATTATTATGCCAATAGTGATCACCCAGATGCACCACAATATCACGCTCATAGGCAATTATTACATGATGTCATGTTAAAAGCTGGCTTCCAACGCAACCCTAGAGAATGGTGGCATTTTTCCTTTGGTGATCAGATGTGGGCTTGGTTGTATAATCAAAGTAATCCGGCTGATCCTTTAACTGCACGTTATGGTCGGAAAATATTTTAACCTTGAATAATCCACTTTCATTAAAGCAAAAACTACAAGCTTCCCTAGAGGAGATGCAAACCAAAAGCAATCTCAGTTCTCCTCTCACCGATTTGAAGCTAGATAAAACCTCAGCCGCAGAAATCGCCCAATTGGCGACGGAACTAGAAAATTGCAATCCTCATCCCCAACCACTCTTAAATGCTATTTCTCTGCTTAATGGTGCGTGGAAATTGCTATACTCCACAGCCAGAGAAATCCGTTCTTTAGATTCCCTACCATTAGGATTACAGTTAGGTGAAGTTTATCAGGTAATTGATGTTAACAATACACTATTTTTCAACTTAGCATTTGTGAAACATCCTCTGGGAATAGTTTCGGCATATGTGAAAGTCACAGCTAGTTTTGCACCAGCCACAGATAATTTATCGCCTTTACCGCATCAACGCATCAATGTAAATTTTGATAAACGCTATCTGTCCATTCAGAAGATATTTGGCTTTGACACTCCCCAACTTAACCCATTTAAAGTAATTCCTGCTAATGGTCCTAAAGGTAGAGTCCCTACTCTTGATATTACTTATTTAGATGAAACTTTCAGAATTGGACGTGGCGGAGATGGTAGTTTATTCATTTTGAGTAAAGCTGATGATTTACCTGCAAGTTTTACGCATCTTGCGGATTAAGGCTAATCATTTTCCAAGTGGTATAAGTACCGATGGGACTCCATAGCAAATAGGGAACTAATAACAGTGCTGCGGCAGTAGAAACAGGTAAAATGGCAAGTGTTAATATTAGACAAATCACAAAACCTGTACCGCCCAAAATTGTCCCCACCCGCAAACTACGCAAGCGAAACATTACAGGTGTATAGGCGATAGTCACTATTTCTAGTAATAGATATAAACCCATTATTAACCAAGTTGTCGTGGTTCCTGGGTTGTTCTCCCAAACAATATAAGCTGACCAAGCACCGCAAATAAAAATTACAGTCCAAATAATCGGAATCGCCCCTTCAAAAGTTAACCATCTCGGTCTTTGTAAGCGCTTAAACCACTGGATACCGCTTGGCGTAATCAAATTAGCCGCCAAAGCAATTACAAAAGCCACACCCCCAATTACCATCCACGATTTAATCATGCTGTTTATTCTTTGCAATTAGCTGTATATTATTAAATATCACGCTTTATCGGAACATTATGTCAAATTTTGACTGATTTCTCATCATCCTGAAGTTTGATAACTATTCATTAATTTCATCTATTCCTCAAGATGTTGCGATATTCGGTCTGTGGGTAGGTGCATGAATTAGGGCAGTGCAAATATTATTTGCTATGGGGACAACTTAAATTAATATGGAACCAGAAACGCGATCATCGCTAGCAACATCACATCATAATAGAAACAAAGTTCATAACATCGCCAATCAAATTCGTCTCACAGGGTGGATTACCTTATGGGTACAATTGGCATTAGCGCTGGTTTCTGGCTTATTGTTATTATTTGCTTCTACTGGTCGTAATTTTGCTAACCAACCGAATCCAGGCTTAGGAATTGGTGTAATTTGGGCTATAATTGGGATTTTATTATTACTGTTTAGCGTATTTTGGGATTTTCGTTACACCCGCATAGGTAGACGCTTAGGCAATATTAACCCAACTCTGCATCCTAGTAAAGCGGATACAACTAGAGCTATCCGCATGGGTATTCTAGTAAGTTTAGTGGGAATATTCATCACCATTTTAGGCGCAGGAACCAGCGTCGGTGTGCTAGTAGCAAAAGCTGTATCCCAACCCCCTGGAGTCGCAATTACTGACCCTAACAAGATTATTCGAGCGCTGGATGTGTTCATAGTAGTAGCGAATATTAATGGTATTGCGGCTCATTTTTTCGGTACAGTTGCTTCTATGTGGCTGATAGAAAAAGTGCATCAGCATTAAAAAGGGTGTAGCGATTACTATTAATGTAATGAAATATTCTTTGCTCACATCCAGCAAAAATCAATGACAATTCTCAATGCTAGTAACTTATCTCTAGAAAATGTACAGCGTCTGTTTGGCTTTCAAGAACAGTACAGTGAATCATTTTCTCCTCTGTTATCCCTAGAACCCCTATTAGAAGTAGAACACCAAGAACTTCTACAAATTAATTCCAAGATTTAACAGGTAGAGCATTCTTAGGCAAAGCTTGCAGTTTAGCAAATGGTGCGCTAGTCCAATCAACACTCCGCAAAATCACTGGAATTACACAAGCTTTGCCTTCATGATGGCGTTTTATTGCTGTTTTTACTTCTACACCCCAGCAATAGTCAGAAGCAATAAAGTTTGAACTGATAAGTAACAGAATAATATCGCTTGTGTTTAAATTGTCGTTAATCTCACGATCCCAGTCCTGTCCGGGTATTATCTTACGGTCATGCCAGCTTGATACACCCTGCCATTTCAATGGAGCCAAGTGTTTAGCTAATTCATCCCGTAGAGATTCATCTTTGTGAGAGTAAGAAAAGAAAAGCTTTAAACAGACCTCTGCCATTTTTGCGCTTAGGAGTAGGATAAATCAGGCTTAGGGTAAATTATAGCGTTTTTGCTTGATTTTTCTGAGAAGCTGATAGTGATCATCCTTAAGGTGAGAAAAGGTTTAGCAGTTAAGTGGCTCTATAATAACTCTGCTGTTTGCCGTGGTAATACCAAACTATTAGCACACAAAATCCCAGAAGCAGCTACCGCAGGGACACCAATTCCCGGCATAGTACTATCACCCACACGATACAAACCTTTTATCGGTGTTTGTGTACCAGGAAACATCCCCTTACCCGCAACTATAGCCGGACCATAAGTTCCCTGATGTCGTCGTAAATAATGAGCATGAGTTAGCGGTGTTCCAATGAGTTCCAACACCACACGCTGGCGAATATCTGGAATAACTCGCTCTAAAGCCCGATATAAAGTTTGCGCTTTCTCTTTTTTCTGATCTTCATACCCATCATTTCGTTCCCATCCTGCATAAGGTTCCAGGGTGTAAGCATGAACCACATGATGTCCCTCTGGTGCTAAAGTTGCATCCCACACACTGGGAATGGAAATCATGCAAGTATTACCCGGTACGCTGATATCTTGACTGGAATCATGCACTACTACATGATGTCCCGTCAAATTTTCTAACCCGGTTGCCTTAATCCCTAAGTGCAAATGCATAAAACTATCAACAGCGGGTGTCTTTAATGCCACTTGCCGATAGGATGCAGGTAAATCTTCAGGACGTAACAGGTGATTGTAAGTATCCCAAATCGTTGCATTGGAAATGACTATGGGTGCTTGGAGAATTTCACCATTTTGCAACTTGACACCGACAGCTTTACCAGATTCCACCAGAATTTGGTCTACATGACAGCCCAGACGTAACTCACCACCCCAGCGTTCTAAACCCCGCACCAAAGCATTAACAATTGCACCACTTCCTCCCACAGGATACTCAACCCCAGCACGGGAGCGCTCACCTAACATAAAAGCTACCTCTGGGGCAATTGTGCCGTGTGCCTTTAAACCAGACAATAAAAAGCATTCCATGTCAATGAGCCGACGTACCCAAGGATCTTTAACTGTAGCATCCATGACGTTACCCACAGAAGACTGAACCAGGGGCAAATTAGGTAACATTTTCGCCAAAGAAGGCAAGTAACGTGTCATTAAGACTAAAATTACCTGCCAATCTGCTCTTAAAGCTAGAGTGGGAATACCTTTCATCCCTTCGTATAACCCTAACAAGCGTTCGGCAAACTGTTGGAATTCCTTAGCACCTTGAGGCGTTATTTTATGCAGTTCATTCAGGTACTTTTCAGCATTGCCATAAACTGCAAAAATGGCTTCAGGAAAGTGATAGTGTCCTAATGGATCATAGGGTATAACTTGGAGAGATTCGCCTAGAACATCGAGAACTTGCTTGACAGGATTCAAGCTTTGTGTATCTGTTAAACCACAATAAAAAGAGGGGCCTGAATCAAATTCAAATCCTCGTCGTCTGAAACTATGGGCGGCACCGCCTGGAATTGCGTGGCTTTCACACACAATTACCCGCTTACCATAACGAGCAAGTAAACCAGCAGCGCATAATCCGCCAATACCGCTACCAACTACGATGACATCACTTTGAGAGTGCTGAGTGTTGAGTGCTGAGTTCATACTTTAATGACTAACGACTAAAATGACCAATGACCAATGATTTACCCTGAGCGTAGTCGAAGGGAGCGTAGTCGAAGGGCTAATGACTAATGAATGAACCATTAATTGAACTAAAAGGCATTTCTAAGTCCTTTGGTAGTAATAAAGTTTTAGATAATGTGGATTTGACGATTTACCGGGGGGAAGCAGTAGGAATTATTGGGCCTTCAGGAACTGGTAAATCAACGGTTTTAAGAATTATTGCCGGATTAATGGCTCCCGATAGCGGAGAAATTTATGTGCAAGGGGTACGACGAGATGGGTTAATTGAGGACAGTGCTGATCCTATTGGCATTGGGATGGTGTTTCAACAGGCGGCGTTATTTGATTCGTTGACTGTAGATGAAAATGTGGGTTTTTTACTGTATCAACATTCCAAGATACCGCGATCGCGTATTCAACAAATAGTTAAAGAAAAATTAGAAATGGTGGGTTTGACCGGAATCAGCCATCTGTACCCATCTGAACTATCTGGGGGAATGCGAAAACGGGTAAGTTTTGCCAGAGCAATTATCTCTAATCCTGATAATCTCACAGAAGGGCCAGAAGTTTTACTATACGATGAACCCACAGCCGGACTTGACCCCATTGCTTCCACAGTCATAGAAGATTTAATTCGGGAATTACAATTGACACAAGGAGTGTGCAGCACTTATGCCATTGTTACGCACCAAGATAGTACGATTAGGCGCACTACTGATAGACTAGTGTTTCTTTATCAAGGTAAAGTGCAGTGGCAAGGTAGAGTTAGTGACATAGATAGCACAGAAGACCCCTTGATTAGACAATTTATTAGTGGCAGTGTGAAGGGTCCAATTCAGGTAGCTGGCTAGGTCGATGGAGAAATAATATGCGAGATATCATATCAAACAGCTTTGCGTCTAAGCGCACATTAAGAGAAGGCTCAGTGGGGTTGCTCATCCTCCTGGGTTTGGGCGCATTTGTGATGATTGTCCTCTGGTTAAATAGATTTACCACAGGTAGCAATTCGTACAAATTTCTAGTAGAATTTACTAACGCTGGTGGTATGCAAAGAGGCGCACCAGTTCGTTATCGGGGTGTGAAAGTAGGCAATATTTCTAGACTTCAAGCAGGGTCAAATGCCATAGAAGTGGAAATTGAAATTTTCCCAGCTGACTTGATGATTTCCAGTGATGTGGTAATTGAAGCTAATCAGAGTGGATTAATTAGTGAAAGTATTATCGACATTACACCCAAAAAATCTATACCGATTGGGGAGGCGATCGCTAAACCCTTAGATAATAATTGTGATGATAGCCTGATAATTTGTCATGGTTCTCGGTTATCAGGTCAAATTGGCATCAGCATTGATGAACTGATTCGCTCTTCAACCAATTTAGCCAGTACATACAGTGACCCGCAATTTTACCAAACACTGAATCGACTTCTAGAAAGCTCAACAGCAGCGGCCACTGGGGTTGCATCCCTCACTCAGGATTTTCAAGGTTTGAGCAAAAGCTTTCAACAACAACTAGGCACATTTTCCGCCACGGCTAATTCAGTCCAACAATCCACAAATAAACTGACTACATCCGCCACTAAAACAGTAGACCAATTAGGGGCGACGGCCAGTGAATTTAGTTCCACAGCCAATCAAGCTAGTCGGTTATTGAGTAACCTAGATGAACTCGTCACCAGCAATCGGAGTTCTTTAGTTGGTGCTTTGAACAATATTACCGAAACTAGCAACCAACTCCGGGTGACAGTCAGCAGCCTATCACCTGCCTTTGATAGACTAACTCAAGGCGAATTACTCAACAATTTAGAAAGCCTGTCAGCAAATGCAGCCCAAGCTTCAGCCAATTTACGCGACGCGTCTAAAGCTTTAAATGACCCTCAGAATCTAGTGCTAATGCAGCAAACCTTAGATTCAGCCAGGGTAACTTTTGAAAATACCCAAAAAATTACCTCTGATTTAGACGAATTGACAGGTGATCCAGCTTTCCGACAAAATCTTTTGCAATTGGTCAATGGTTTAAGTGGCTTGGTGTCTTCTACAGAACAGATGCAGCAAGATGTCAAGGTAGCTGCTACTTTAGACTCACTGAAAATAGCTGTTAGCCAACCTCCTATTCAGCAGCCTCCTGTAAATAAAACAGTAGTTAAGCAGCCTCCTGTTAGCACACCAAAAATTGAGCTTCCCAACCTCACGCCAAAGCAACAGGCGCTGAATATCAAATCCATACCTGCTGCTGATATTTTTGAACTCAATCCCCAACCAATTATTAATCCAGCAATTCCTGACTCATCCCCAGAAAACCTCTTAAAGCAGCTGCGGAAATATGGAGAAGAGCGAAAAATTGATGAATAAGCATGAGGGAGACGAGGCGGAAAATTCTTCGCCCCAATGAACAATGACTAATGACTAATTCCAATCTTCCTCTTCTTTTTTGCCGCGACTTTGATAAATTCCCCCGATATCGTGCATCTGGCGAGTTTTCTCAAAAAGTTCAGCTTCCGTCAAACCCCACTTCTGCAAGACTTGATCCAAATCTTTTTGGATGTCTCTAGCCCCTGGAAAGCCTTGATAACGAATTTTTAATCTCGCTAATTCGGCTAAATTGTAGTCCGTTGCCTCTTGAGCGAGTAAAATGTTAATGGAGGGGCGATCGCGGTTGTAGAGAGGATGTTGTTGATCCTTGTTTCCGTGTAATTCAGACATGATTTATACCTATAGTTGGATTATTAATTCATCCCCAGTCCAGATTTAATAGTCTTTCTATCCAGTCATTATGAATCATGACGGCAACCACACCTCACCCATACGGCTCTCACCACTGCCATGAAACTTTAAATAAAGATACATTATCTTTAAGAAAATACAAAAAAGTTTAAATGCGGGTGAATATATAGCTCACCCAAAGCCCAAAGCAGCAAGGGAGCAAGAACCCATTATGTTTGAACACTTCACTTCCGAAGCCATTAAAGTAATTATGTTAGCCCAGGAGGAAGCACGTCGCCTGGGACACAATTTCGTAGGGACTGAACAAATTCTCCTGGGACTAATCGGAGAAGGGACTGGGGTTGCTGCTAAAGTGCTGGCCGAATTGGGCGTTACTCTCAAGGAAGCACGCCGCGAAGTAGAAAAAATTATCGGTAGAGGTTCTGGTTTTGTTCCACCAGAAATTCCTTTTACCCCCAAGGTGAAAAGCTTATTCGAGCAATCGTTCCGAGAAGCTAATAGTCTGGGAAATAACTACATCAACACGGAACACCTACTCTTAGGATTAACCGAGGCGGGTGAAGGTGTCGCCGCCAAAGTCCTACAAAATCTAGGGGTTGACCTCAAAAATGTCCGCACAAACGTCATCCGTCGTTTGGGTGAAGGTGGAACTGTTTTCGCTAGTACAGGTAGCAGTTCTAAGCGCAGCCAAAGCGTGACTTTAGAGGAATTTGGCAGAAACCTGACTAAATTAGCCCAAGAAGGCAAGCTTGACCCTGTAGTTGGTCGGGCAAAAGAAATTGAGCGTACTATCCAAATTCTCGGTCGCCGGACAAAGAATAATCCCATATTAATCGGTGAACCAGGAGTTGGTAAAACTGCGATCGCCGAAGGACTAGCCCAACGTATTGTCAATCAAGATGCACCGGAAATCTTGCTAGATAAGCAAGTTATCAGTCTTGATATGGGCATGGTAGTGTCTGGAACCCGTTTTCGTGGTGACTTTGAAGAACGCCTGAAAAAAATTGTCGAAGAAGTTCGTTCTGCTGGCAATATTATTTTGGTAATTGACGAAGTTCACACCTTAGTTGGTGCTGGTGGTACAGAAGGCGGTTTAGATGCAGCAAATATCCTCAAACCTGCCTTAGCACGGGGTGAACTCCAGTGTATTGGTGCAACCACTCTGAATGAGTATCGTCAGCATATTGAGCGTGATGCGGCTTTAGAGCGTCGTTTCCAATCAGTTTTAATTGGGGAACCCTCAATTGAAGAAACTGTAGAAATTCTCTACGGCTTGCGCGGAGCTTATGAGCAGCACCACAAAGTACATATTTCTGATGAAGCAATTTTAGCAGCCGCCGAATTGTCAGATCGTTATATTAGCGATCGCTTTTTACCAGATAAAGCAATTGACTTGATTGATGAAGCTGGTTCTCGTGTGCGGTTGCGGAACTCTCGCGTTTCTATTGATAAAGAACTCAAAAAGCAATTAGTCGGTGTGACTAAAGCCAAAGAGGAAGCTGTGAGAACTCAGAACTTTGGCAAAGCTGGAGAACTGCGCGGCGAGGAAATCAAACTCGAAGCCGATATGCAGTTTGAACCACAAGCTGAGGATTTTGTCAAGTCACTCGTTGTCAATGAGGAAGACATTGCTCAAATCGTCGCCTCTTGGACAGGCGTACCAGTCAACAAACTCACAGAATCTGAGTCAGAGTTGCTGCTACACCTAGAAGACACACTCCACGAACGGTTAATTGGGCAAGAACAAGCTGTTACAGCCGTATCTCGTGCCATCCGTCGAGCTAGAGTCGGGTTAAAAAATCCCAATCGTCCCATTGCTAGTTTTATTTTCTCTGGACCTACCGGAGTTGGTAAGACAGAATTAGCCAAATCCTTAGCATCTTACTTCTTTAGTAGCGAAGAAGCGATGATTCGCCTAGATATGTCCGAGTACATGGAAGGACATACCGTTTCCAAGTTGATTGGTTCACCTCCTGGTTACGTAGGATACGATGATGGCGGACAACTGACAGAAGCCGTGCGCCGCAAACCATACTCAGTGATTCTCTTCGACGAAATCGAAAAAGCGCATCCTGATGTATTTAATATGCTGCTGCAACTTTTGGATGATGGACACCTCACCGACGCAAAAGGTCGGAAAGTGGACTTCAAGAATACACTGATTATTCTGACTTCCAATATTGGTTCTAAGGTAATTGAAAAAGGTGGTGGTGGTTTAGGCTTTGACTTTGAGACTGCGGCCGATGCCAGCTATAACCGCATTCGTACCTTAGTAAATGAAGAACTCAAAGCTTACTTCCGTCCGGAATTTCTCAACCGCTTGGATGATATTATCGTCTTCACCCAACTTGCTAAAGATGAAGTCAAGCAAATTGCTGATATTATGCTCCGCGAACTTGCTAATCGCTTGACTGAAAAAGGCATCACTTTAGAAGTTACAGAACGCTTTAAAGAGCGTGTAGTGGAAGAAGGCTATAACCCCAGTTACGGTGCTAGACCGTTACGCCGAGCCATTATGCGCTTGTTAGAAGATCCTCTAGCTGAAGCCATGCTATCTGGTGAAGTCACCGATGGAGTTACAGCCACCGTGGATGTTGATGATGACAATCAGGTAACAATACATGGCTCAGAAAAGCGAGAATTACTCTTAGCTAATGCTGGCTAGTATTTCAACTTAGTTATTTAATTAGAAACTTTTACCCCTGGTATTCATACTAGGGGATTTTTTTTCTCAAATTTCAAATTAAGTTTTTTTACTTTATCTAACACTACGCATACACGTTAGGACATTGTTAATTGCGGAAAGCCTTGAGCTAACTTGGTTTCTACTCAGCACTCAGCACGGGCTAAACGCCCCGCTACCGCTTTAAGCGCAGCCATGCCCGCAGGGCTTTACAGCACTCAGCACTTTGCCATATCAGATAAAAAGACAAACAATAACAATAAAGATATACTGAGTTACAATGCGGCGCGGCAAAAATATTTCCTAACTTTAGGTCAAAAGCGGGGCAAAATATGGTCTACGAAAGAGTGCAAAAAAATAGTTCCTCGTGGAATCCCGCAGTTCCAACAGAGTCTCAAGAAAATCAATTCAAACCACGCTCTTTTGTAGTCCCACCGCAGAAAAATCAAAATTCATCCCCACCATCAGAAATACAAACCCCTCACACAGCATCGAGTGTCTTCAGGTTACAACAACGTATCGGTGCAGAACAGGAAAAATACACTGTTGGTAAAAATAAATTTGACCAAGATAGTGCTAAATCTCGAACAGATGCAGACGCTGAAATAGCCAAGCTCAATCAAGATACCAGCCAACAACAATTAGAATCACAACAGCAAGCCCAATCTCAAGTCACAGAAGCAAAATTAGAGTGGCAAACAGAGTTAGACAATGCAGATAAAGACTATCAAGAGAAAGCAGGTAAAGCCACCACTGACCAAAAGAGCAAGATTGATGCCGAAAAACTCAAAGCTGATGCCGAAGCTGCTCAACATCTAGCTGATGCGGAAAAAGAAGCAGAGCAAAAGAAACAAGCCGCAGAAACTGAAGCCCAACAGAAAAAAGATAGTGGTCAAAAAGAATCTGGTGGATTCTTAGGCTGGGTAGCTGATAAAGCAGCAGCATTTGTGGATGGAATTAAACAAGCAGTTAACTTTATTTACGATAAGTTACGCGAAGGTATTAAATTTATCTTTGAGGCAGCGAAGAAATTAGCAATAGCTGCCATTGAACTGGCACAAAAGGCAATTACTACCTTAATTCAAGCTTATGGAGAGATTCTCAAAGGGATAGTTAATCTTGTTTTTGCTGCCTTCCCAGAAATAGCCAAGAGAATTACCAGCAAAATTGACCAAGCGGTGAACGCTGCGGTGCAAGCGGTAAATACTGCCGCAGACTTGTTGAAGAAAGGCGTGGCTGCGGTTTTAGATTTCTTGGCGAATACCTTAGATTCGTTGCTAAAACTTGTTCAAGACATCTACAACGGCATTTTCACCGTGATTGGGATGATTATTCGCGGTGAATTTGGGGAATTAATCAAGAACTTGACCAACTTAGTAGAAGCCGCCGCAGCAGCCCCTCCCCAGTTTGAAACCGCAGGTTTGGAAGAATTGCTGGGTGGGAACTTGGATGAACCACTATCTCCCGCAGAATTAGCTCAGGCTGGTATAGCAGCACCAGGAGCCAACGGTAACGCTATGGGTGAAGGTGGAACAAATGCAGAATGGCCCCAAGCTCCTTGGACTCAAGACAATGTGGGAGTTGATGCGGTAGAGAATAATATGCAACTTTCCCCAGAGCTAATGGCGGAATTAATGCAGCAGACAAAGGGTGAAGGTGAGGTAGAACTTGGTGCTTCCAATGATGCCAGCCGGACAATGGAAGCGATAATGTCCGAAGCTACAGGGGGTAAGGAAGGAGAAGTTCAGGAAGGAGAAGTTCAGGAACAGAAAAATCCTGATGATGGACTCTCACCCAAACAACGGGCAGAAGTTCGCTGGAACTTGATGAAAACAGGGATTTCTCAGTGGTGGTCGAATAACTGGCCCACTGTGTTAGTGGGAACAACAGCAGCTATAGGTGGTTTTATCGCCCTGAATGTCGCTACTGGTGGGGCAATTACCGCAGCTTTACCAGCA
Source organism: Anabaena sp. CCY 0017 (assembly GCF_963920885.1). Classification (NCBI taxonomy): domain Bacteria; kingdom Bacillati; phylum Cyanobacteriota; class Cyanophyceae; order Nostocales; family Nostocaceae; genus Anabaena; species Anabaena sp. CCY 0017. The sequence goes on from NZ_CAWUDG010000005.1 coordinate 104,344, forward strand.
ATTATGAGTGTTGTCGGGCCTCTGTTTGCTGGGGTGACAGCTGCCAACATTGGTGGTCATATCCGTGATTATCTCGCCAAAGGTTGGGCAGGTGATATTCCCGGTGGTGGTAAGAGTTTAGCGAAAGGATTGGCTGCGGGAGCAATTGAGCTTGTTTCTTACTTGACCTTTAAGGCTGGAGATGTAGCCCTCAAGGGTGCGAAAGCTGCGGCGAAGGGTGGTGTGAAACTTGCTAAGGGTGCAATGAATTTAGTCGCCAAGGGTACGAAATTTATTATTGAGAAAGGGAAGGTTTTATTTAAGGGAATTGCGGGGACGGCTCTTGGGAAGGGGTTCAAGCGGTTGAAGGAACTTGGCGCAGGGCTATTGGAGCGGATGCGGTTTAAGAAGTTCCGCATTCGGGTTGAAAATCGGCGGTTTAGACTGGAAGGGGAGATTAATCCTTGGGTGCTATTAGCGACTGGGGAAGTTATACATATTGATGAAATTCCCAAAGAGGCAAGATTCGGAGATGAGGTTTCAACTGCCGCCGGTACAGGAAAAGTAATTTCTCCAGGGAATGAACTCCCTGACTCACTGAAGAAAACTATTGAAGCAAACGCTAAAGCAGGAAAGAAAGACCTTCTCAGTCTGTTTGATGTCCAACCTGGTAAAAATTTGAACTTAGATATACCATCTGCTCCTGATGGTAAAAGCTATATCACATATGTTTTCAAGGATGGTGATAATGTTATATACGTGGGTAAAGCTAGTTATGCCGGAACACCAAAGCAAGCTCTTGCTAAGAGAATTAGTAGAGGGCATGACCATTATTCTCCTGATTTAAAGCCTGAGATAATAGCTACTCATAGTAGTAAATCAGCCGGTGATGGAGCAGAAGAATTTTACAAAAAAGCATATGAACAATTACAAGCACCACTTACAAATGCACAAGATGCTTTAGATATGAGTAGGAAATCGCGACGCGATAAGTCTATCCTTAAAATGGATAATTTTATTGAGCAGCTAGCAAAAGAGTAACAGGAATTTATTATGACACATCAAAATATTGAAAACGAGCAATACATTATTATTAACTTTTACTCCACACTAAATGTGGGTAGAAGCGCAATAGAAGATGAATTAGAAGATGTTTTAGAAGACAAGGGAGAAGTTACTGGGGGAGGTTCTGGTGTATCTGGCTCTAACATAGATATAGAAATATATGAAGGCACAGCCTATGATTTTTTAAACTCTATTAGAGAAGTTCTTAAAGAATTTAGTGTACCTACTGATACTGTTATTATAATGAATGGAAATGAACGCTTCTCTGTATATGAAGAATCTACTGGATCTACAGTAAGTCGAAATCAGACGTAGATATAGATATATGTAGCCAATTTCTCTAGGCGATATACAGCAGATTGCAGTAGTATGTAGGTTGGGTTGAACAAAGTGAAACCCAACAATTAATTTGATTTTGAGTAGCTAATTAATGTTGGTTTTCGTTCCATTGCTCCGCAACGCTGACGCGAACAACCCAACCTACTACTATGACTAATATCAAGTATTTTGAATCTCAAGTCTTCAACGAAGAAGAAAAAATATCATACTCAGAAGCGTTAGAAAGAAGTTGGTATGTGGCTTGTCATTTTGTTGATAAAACCCCTGACTTTGCTGAGTTGATAGGACATGGTAAAGTTGACAGAGTAATTTATTATAACCGTGAATGGCCAGATGACGATTTGTTAAAAGCACACTTATCTCATTACAAAGAATGTCCTCTTGAAATTGTCTCATCATATAGAGAAATTGATGGGAATAAAATCTGCAATATTTTTTTCTGTAACAGTAGTGGTCAATTTCAAGGAATTTCCGAACAACATTTTAATTTTCAAGGTGACATCACAATGGAAGTTCGGATGAATGCGGAACGAAACCCTTACGGAACAATAGAATATGAGTATGACGCTTCTGGAGAAATCAGCATAATTCGGGAACGTACCCCTGATGGAAAAATAATTTCTGAAGAACATTGTGATGATTGAGGTATACTTTGGAAGGAATGTTTATACTCCTCTTCACTAAGAGAACCGAAATTCTTGACAATTCATCATTATTGGTAGTGAAATGGCTCCCTTTGGTAAATTGGGATTTAATACCATCCTTTATGGATTTTGGTGTGATGATTGTGCTGTCTCTTGTACCTATCATCAAAGTGAAGATGATCTTGACTAAAAACTTTTTCTGCGACTTCTCTTACCAAGATGAGTAATCAAACTGAACACACTAATTTTAATGGTGATCTGACATTAAGTGAAAGTTCAGACTTGCTCCTAACTGTCCACACAGTCTCTCTATGTTTAATTACTCAAAATAACACTCTCAACGAGTGTCGTCTCACCTTCTGCGTTACCCCAGAAATATATAAAATTATTGATAAGCAAGTCTTATTCAACCTCAAACACGAAATCCGTAGTCCCTTTTCATCTGGAGCATTTGACCCCTCAATCGACATCCAAATCGAAACCAGCCTAGACCCTAATTTACTACCCAAATTAGCAGAATATGCCACAGATGTAAATCAAGCAGCAGCCTACTTGCAAAAACTGAGTCAAGAACAACCTGAAAATCCCCTACTTTCTACTTATAGTTGGAATGGCTTGGAAGTTAAACAGAAACAAGTAACAGGCGAAACAGGCTATCGTACTTTATGGCTATATTTGCAACCTTCTATAATCAATCAAGAAGGTATCTCTAGCGAAAAAATTGCTCAGGCAATGAACGATTTTGCTAAAGATTGGAATCATAGCAATTCCTCAGAAACTTTTTCTAAAGATATCGCTCAAACTTTAGAATCAATGACCCATTCTTTTGAAGAATTAGCTGAAAATATTTCTGAAATAGCTCAAACAATGATTACTGAAGCAGTGGAGGAAGTAAATAATGCTCTAGAAAATCTAGCTGACGATATATTTGAAACAACAGATGAAGTTACCACGAAGGAAACTATTTTTGCGACTATAGTTAACTTCTTTAAAAAATCCGGTTGGCTATTCAGTCAGTTTGCAGAAGAACCAATATTATACATAACTTATCAAGGGAAAAATGGGAGATGGAATTGCTCTGCTAAAGCCAGAGAACAACAGCAGCAATTCGTCTTTTACTCAGTTTGTCCGGTGACAGTGCCAGAATCTCAACGGCAAGCGATCGCAGAATTTATTACCATAGCAAATTATGACATGATTATCGGTGACTTTGAACTAGACTTTCGTGATGGAGAAATTCGCTATAAAACCAGTATTGATGTTGAAGGTGATAGACTCAGCTTTGCTGGCATCAATAACTTGGTTTATGCCAACGTCAACATGATGGACAAATACCTCCCAGGAATTATGTCTTACCAACAGATAAGTTGTTAGGTGATAAAGAACTAATATATTTACTTGAGATTGAACAATTTAACGAGCAGTTAGCCTTTTTTGAAAGATTGATCAAAAATCTCGCTTCCTTGGGCTAGAGACTTTGACTTTGTGAAAAATACATACACAGATATTGCTGATGACGTGATTCCTTAAGGTGAAATTACTATGAAGATGAAATGGAGATAAGCGAGAGCATGGTTCGGTTTTACCTTACTAAAGTGACCAACTTGTGGATTATAAAAAACGGTGTACCAGCAGATAATCTTTCTGCATACGATGAGTATGTGGAAGATATCAAACGTAGCGCTATTTATCGAAATGACCTTGATGCTCTCAAGCTTTGCTTTGAAAAAATTCTGGCTGATCCTGGCATTGACACAGGATATCTGGCAGAAAGTGAATACCCTTGGGACGATGAGGAAGTGCGAGAGGTTATCCAATATATATGGAGAAAAATCTGGCATGAGGCTAGTGGCTTTACAGCACTTCCGGCAGCTATGAGGTACATCCCCAAAACTGAAAGCTATGATAGGAGAGGGACACAGGATAAATCTGTATTGCATAATAGCCGGAAGCGCTGTAACCTATTGATTAACCCTCCAGCAGTTAAAATTTGGCCATAATAGTGAGTGAATTTGATTGTCAAACTTTTAGATTCTGTTTGCGCTGAAGTTATAAAGCGATCGCATCTCCAGATTAGCCCTCGTCGATGGATGCTTGATCGTCTTGCCGTAGTTGTCGGATCTTTCAACTCTATGGAGGAATACGAACGGCAAATTCTGCAACCATTTGGGAGTTTTGACTGTATGGGATCTGGATCTGAGGGAATACGATTTAGCCAGAAAGACCTGTTACTCCAAAGTGTTTGGTTTAGGGTCCCTGAGATAAATCTACCCTCAGATAAGGTGTCTCTGTTGTGGCAAAATCAGGAACCACAAATTGGACAGCTTCACCTCTTGACAGCACAAGAATTTCACCTTTATCCGACTGACGTTCGCTGCTTTGATCCAAATACCGGAATTCTCATCTGTCTGAGCGAAGCATCTCTCATAGTTGCTGGTGAAAGACTTAGACTTCGCATCGCTGAAAACTTTGACCTATTGTTTGTTGACCAAAAGCTATGTGGTTTTTTGCTATCCTCTGCGGAACAATACTTGGTCGAAATATGGGAAACTCCCTATCCTACTGAAGCAGACAAGGAATTCAAGGCATTGCTCTATGAGAGTTTAGCTCTAGTGTCAGAACCTAAAATTCAACGTTTCTAGAGTAATATAAACCAAAGCTCATCACAAGAGCAGCAAAAAGTCTGAAGCTAGGTTACTTGTTCTCTATGCTTCATACCTTTTGAAATTATTTAATTAAACTCCCCAGGCTGGATTCGAACCAGCGACCAATCGATTAACAGTCGATCGCTCTACCACTGAGCTACTGAGGAACGCTTACAATTAAATATCTTAAGACTAAATATAAAATTTGGCAAGTCTTTTTTCAAACTTTTTTTTGCCGATGCTGAATTTCCATAACACTATACCCAAAACGCCCTCTGGCGGCTGGTTACAGGCTTTTATATTTTAGGGTCTACTGTAATCCCATGCGTAATTCAGCCAGTCGTTGCCGGGCTTTAGCATCAATAGAGTTGGCTAAGAACCTACTTTTGGATTGTTTGCGCTGTTGATATTTATGTCGCATCCGACAAACTGTAGTTTCTACCTCACCAGACAATTGCTGTGCCGACAACCATTCAGCACCATATCCCTGTACCATCAGCTGTTGGGCGCGGTCTGAGGTAGCCACAATCACGCGATGAATCAAAGATTGCGCCTTTTGATAGCGCAGAGATGCACAGGATTTTTCAATATATGTGTCTGCCGTTTGCCCAAAATCGGTGTAATGAACTGATAAAAGTTCTGTAATAATTTCTTGATTGCTGGAAGCTTGATGATATTGAGCATCAAAAACTATTTGAGTATCGTAACCTTGAAAAGAGCTGTAGCTAGTCATGGCTTCCACCAATTCCCAGCGTGCTGCTTCTAATCCGGCACGATCACGGGTTTTTTTCAGGCAAGGCCAAGCGCCAATTATATTGTAGCCGTCTACTAACAAGACAGCTTGGAGTAAGGAACGAGGCATGGTTTTTAATCACAGTTATCTAGAGTTAACAAAATTCATTCATAATTTTCATAGTAATTGAAGTATTGTCTGTAACTCTATGTTACAAAGCAGTAAAAAATCCGATCAGATGGCATAATTTCACTGTAAAAACCTTGCCCAAAGAGAAACGCGCCTGAATCGGCGCGTCTCAATTGTTAGTAATTATTCAAAAAAAGGATGGTAGAAAAAGGGAGTTTAAGCAGCCCCATCATCCATTGTCATCAAACGTTGTTTAAGACGCTGAGGTTCACCCTGATCGATCAAACAGCCTTTTTCTAGTAAGAAAGCGCCGTCACAATAATTCAACTCGTCTAGGCGATGAGTTACCCACAGGGCTGTAATTCCCCGACTTTTGACTAGGCGACGGACACCAGCCACCAAGTCCAATTGGCTATCTGGATCAAGTAAAGCCGTGGGTTCATCTAATAATAAGATTTCACAACGCCGAGCGATCGCACCTGCGATCGCCACTCGCTGTTTTTGTCCCCCACTCAAAGCATAGATTGGGCGTAATTGTAGAGCCGACAAATTCACCGAACCTAAAGCCTCCTCAACCCTTGTCCTCACCGTAGCAGGCGGTAATTTTTCATCCACAAGTCCAAAAGCCACGTCAGCACCAACAGTTGGCATTACCAGTTGATGATCAGGATTTTGAAAGACAAAGCCAACGGGTTCTAAAACCTTAATTTCACCGGACTGAGGAGCTAATAGCCCGGCCAGTAGTCGGAGTAATGTAGATTTGCCACTGCCATTTGTACCCAAAAGCATCCAAAATTCACCCACAGGTACTTCTAGAGAGCAAGATTGGATTGCCTTCGCCCCGCTAGGCCAACTAAAATCTAAATCCTTGACCGCAATGCCAACTTCTGACATTTTTATCCCTTAGTTATTCAGCTGTGACTGCAAAAAAGCCTGGTGGTCTACCGCCACTAGTGGTTGCACCATCTTTTTGAACAATCTGTACTCCAGAAATTTCGCTAGAACGGACAGCAATTTTCTTTTCTGTCTTACCCTCACACTTAAGTTCCACGATGTCAGGGTTCCCAGAGCGCATAGCTGCCAAAATCAGCTGATAGATAGCTTCAGCATCCTCTGCTGTCTTACGTTGTACTGATACGGGGAAAGCAGTATTTTTGATACTTAAGTCAATGGTAAACATTTAGGATTAGTCAAACAGAACTGTAGGACTCATTTTAACGTTAGGAGATTAAGAATTGGGGATTAGGGGGAAAGAGGCAGGGGGCAGGGAGCAGGGGAGAGAAGACGGTAACTTTCCAATGACCAATGACTAAATCAATAATTTAGTGGAAAAATTAACAATTTGTGTTTATAATTATGAGAGTCAGTAAAAATTTGTAAACTAGATTGACAATCTGGTAAACTGTCTGCATACAGATAGCTGTACAAAGTTTATCTATAAACAGACCTGTACTTATAAACAATTTGGAGATTCGTTCTAATGACCATCGCAGTTGGACGCGCCCCTAGTAGAGGGTGGTTTGACGTATTAGACGACTGGTTAAAGCGCGATCGCTTCGTATTTGTAGGCTGGTCAGGGATATTATTATTTCCCTGCGCTTACCTAGCACTAGGCGGTTGGCTCACCGGTACAACATTCGTCACATCCTGGTACTCCCACGGATTAGCATCATCTTACCTGGAAGGAGCTAACTTCTTAACAGTTGCAGTTTCCTCTCCACCAGACAGCTTAGGACACTCCCTACTATTGTTGTGGGGACCAGAAGCTCAAGGCAACCTCACCCGTTGGTTCCAATTGGGTGGATTGTGGCCATTCGTAGCCCTACACGGAGCCTTTGCATTAATTGGCTTCATGTTGCGCCAATTTGAAATTGCCCGTCTCGTAGGCATCCGTCCATACAACGCTCTCGCCTTCTCTGCCCCCATTGCGGTATTCGTCAGCGTATTCCTGATGTACCCCTTGGGACAGTCAAGCTGGTTCTTTGGCCCCAGCTTCGGTGTAGCTGCAATTTTCCGTTTCCTACTATTCCTGCAAGGTTTCCACAACTGGACACTCAACCCCTTCCACATGATGGGTGTAGCAGGTGTTTTAGGTGGTGCGCTGTTGTGTGCCATTCACGGAGCCACAGTAGAAAATACCCTATTTGAAGACGGTGAAGGTTCTTCTAACACCTTCCCAGCTTTTAACCCTACCCAAGCTGAAGAAACCTACTCAATGGTGACAGCAAACCGTTTCTGGTCACAGATTTTCGGTATTGCATTCTCCAACAAACGTTGGTTGCACTTCTTCATGCTGTTTGTGCCAGTAACTGGCTTATGGATGGCATCAATTGGGATTGTCGGTTTAGCACTAAACCTGCGGGCTTATGACTTCGTTTCCCAAGAATTACGGGCAGCAGAAGACCCAGAGTTTGAAACTTTCTACACCAAAAATATTTTGTTGAACGAAGGTATCCGTGCTTGGATGGCTCCTCAAGACCAACCACACAAACAGTTTGTCTTCCCAGAGGAAGTTCTACCTCGCGGTAACGCACTCTAAGATAAAAATCTCATTCCCCATTTTTCATTTAACCCCTGCCACAAGGCGGGGGTTTTTTAGTCAGCACTCCACATTCAGCACGGGCTAAACGCCCCGCTACCGCTAACAGCATTTTTTATCTTTGCAACTAAAAATTCTGTGTTATATTGATTTCAGGTTAAGAACCCGGAGCGAGATGCTCTGCCCTTTTAAAACTAAGACCGCTTAGGCAACAAGGAGGTGATGCCCATGATAGAAAGTAGTATACGCATGGGTCATCAGGTTGCAGTTAGCCGGCTGCGCGCCGGGGCTGTTCTCTAAAAGTTAGCCTTAGTTTCCTTGTGAAACTAAGTTAGCTCAAGTAGCTAGGCTAGAGTTCGGAGTTCCTTCCGGCAGTCTGGTTGCAACCTGAAGACCCGCTACACCGCCCTGATATTAGGTCAACTGATCTAAATCAGGGCGGATAGTTTTTTATGGGTATCTTTTGACTTATATTCATAGCAGCTAAACATTGAGATTATTCCTACAGATTTTTTGTCTAGAAATAAATTGCTAAAATAATACTGTGCAATATTTAGCACAGATGTAAGCAAGGATTTTTAATATGGCACAACTACTGACTGATGCAGAAATTCAAGCAAAGGCCAGCCGTTTGTCAGGTTGGACAGTTGAGGGTTCTAAGTTGCAGACTACCCGCAAATTCAAAGATTTTATTGCCGCAATTGAATTTGTAAATAAACTAGTAGAACCTGCTGAATCGTCAGGGCATCACCCAGACATAGAAATTTCTTATAACAAAGTCATTATCACCCTGACAACACATGATGCAGGTGGTTTGACGCAAAAAGACTTTGAAGTAGCTGAAATAATTTCTCAAATCAGCTAAAGCTTTTTGGGTGAAAATCCCGAATCAGGGGCAAAACTACGAATTGAGATGGAGGGGGAACATAAAAATTCTCTCGCCGTCTTCACTATTCAAGCAAGATGATTGTATGTGACAGTCAATTAAGCTTGGACGCGAATCTTCTATTGCCATATAATTCAGATGACTTATAATGGTATACTAGAAAGTTTTGTTTTTGCATTAGTTAATCACATTAATTTAATTTTTAACTTTTAAGTTAATCAGTTATTAGCCTGGCAAAAACTAAAATTGTAGTAGTAGTAACTATGCCTCATCCAAAGAATTAAACAATTGTTAGATTCTTGAGACTTAAGTACAGCAACAACAATTATCTATACAAGGTGTGAGGAAAAAGTGAAGATGTCTAATATCTTGTGGAAATCCCTCGTGGTTAGCCCAGCAGTTTTGGGAGCAACATTGTTAGTTTCAGCCGCAGCCATTGCAGCTCCAAGTACAAGCACAGAAGTCTCTGTAACTGAACAACAAGCCGCTACTGAAGTTGCTCAACAACCGGAACTGTTTGCTCAAGCAGCAACTAACGATACTAATGTTATTAGCCAAGTTAATAGCTACAGCAGCGAAGGCAAACAAAATACTACTCTGTCTCAAGTAACATCGGTTTCCCAGTTTTCAGATGTACAACCTACAGACTGGGCATTTCAAGCGTTGCAGTCTTTAGTTGAGCGCTACGGTTGTATTGCGGGTTATCCAAATGCGACTTATCGCGGTAACAGAGCTTTAACCCGTTATGAATTTGCTGCTGGTTTAAACGCCTGTTTGGATAGAGTTAATGAATTAATCGCCACAGCAACAGCTGACATGGTGACGAGGCAAGATTTAGCTACTTTACAGCGTTTACAAGAAGAATTTTCCGCAGAATTGGCAACTCTTCGCGGTCGTGTAGATTCCTTAGAAGCACGGACTGCTGAATTAGAAGCCAATCAGTTTTCCACAACCACCAAGCTGGCTGGGGAAGCCATTTTTGCGCTAACCGATACCTTTGGTGATACGGTTGGCGAGAACAATAACGCTGTTTTTCAAAACAGAGTCCGTTTAGGCTTGCAAAGCAGCTTTACAGGTCGGGATCTTTTGACTACCCGTTTGGCCTCTGGTAATGCAAACAACTTTAACTTGGGTAACGATATAGCCGTTGGCGCAAACGTTCTCGCCCAAAGTGGTGAAGGTTTGCAAACCTTTAATATGGGTAACACTGGTGGCAACAACGTTGAGATCGACAGATTAACTTACCAAGCACCTATCGGCCCAGCCCAAGTTTACCTCGCGGCTAACGGTGGTAAACACAGCCATTATGCAGCTGTTAACAACCCTTACTTTGCTGACGGAACTGATGGTGGTAACGGTGCTTTAACAACTTTTGCTTCTGAAAATCCCATCTATAGAATTGGTGGTGGTGCAGGTCTTGCCTTTACCTTACCCTTTGGTCAAGGTGGCGGCCTCCTCAGACCCAGTTCACTAACTGTAGGTTACTTGGGATCAGAAGCTAATGATCCGACTCCTGGTGCAGGCATATTCCAAGGTAACTATGCTGCTCTAGGACAGTTGAACTTTAACGTTGGTCAGCGCTTGGCACTAGCTGCAACTTACGTTCATGGCTATCATGGAGCAGGTTCTGCTATCTTTAATGGTGGATCTAATTCCAACATATTCAATCCAGCATCTGCCAGACCTGTAGTTGGTAGTACAATAGCCAACTATGGTGGTATTAATAACCAAACAGGTGATGTTAGCCCGTTTGCAACTAATTCCTATGGTGTGTCAGCGGCATTCCGACCCAGTGAAAGATTGTCTGTGAGCGGTTTTGTTTCTTACACCGATGTTAATGGCTTTGGTGCTAGCGATAGTAGCGAAGTTTGGAGTTACGGTGTTGGTGTAGCCTTACCTGACTTTGGTAAGAGAGGCAACGTCTTGGGTGTTTTCGCAGGTGCCCAACCCTATGCACTGAATAGACAAGACGGTTCTAACAACGTTCCATACCAAGTTGAAGGCTTTTACAAGTATCGTGTTTCTGATAACGTCTCAGTTACTCCTGGTGTAATCTGGGTGACAAACCCTGGGCAAAGCAGTGATAATGACGATGCATTTATCGGTACTCTCAGAACAACCTTCACCTTCTAGAGTTTCGCAAATTAGCTAAAAATTTGAAACTTAAACTTTATTGCGCCCCGCCATCATGCGGGGTTTTTTGTTGTTCATGAAAGTAAAGACCAAACCCCAGTGGAGAACCGGAGTATACTAGAAAAAGTTAAGACTTTTTCTTGATCCCTTACCCATATTGCTGCTTGTGGAACTATCATGTAAATCTGAATATGCCATTCTCGCCTTAATCGAAATGGCGACTCATTATCAAAGCGGCGAACCGATGCAAATCCGCCAAATCGCCGCCCAACAAAGCATACCCGACCGCTATTTAGAACAACTACTGGCGACCTTACGGCGCGGAGGTATAGTCAAGAGTCAACGAGGTTCTAAAGGTGGCTATTTTTTGACTCGCGAACCTTGGAAAATTACGGTCTTCGATGTTTTAGAATGTTTGGAAGGGTTAGATGTGCGGACTTGTGAAGAAGATACCAATCCTAAAAGTATAGATACGGCTGTAATTAAAGAAATCTGGCAAGAAGCTTGTCAGGCGGCAAACTTAGTTTTACAAAAGTATACACTTCAGGATCTTTGCGAAAAAAGAGATTCTCGTCGGCAATTGGATATTATGTACTACATTTAGTCCCAAGTATTTTTGATTGTTGACTGATATGGCAAAGTGCAAAGTGCTGAGTCGAAACCAAGCAGGGGAGGGTTTATTAAAATTATTATTGGTAATTGAACATATATGTAAACCCGCCCCTACATCAAGGCTTTCAGAAATCAACAATGTCCTCATCTGGTGGTTGCTATAACTAAATAAATAAGGAAAAATTATGAAGATTGCACGTAACATTACAGAACTTGTTGGTCGGACACCCCTAGTACAGCTGAACCGTATCCCCCAAGCGGAAGGATGTGTGGCTCAAATACTGGTGAAACTTGAAAGTATGAACCCATCGGCATCAGTTAAAGACCGAATTGGGGTAAGCATGATTAACGCCGCAGAAGCAGAGAAGTTAATTACTCCGGGAAAAACCGTATTGGTAGAACCCACATCGGGAAATACAGGTATTGCTTTAGCTATGGCCGCAGCAGCTAAGGGTTATCGGTTAATTTTAACTATGCCAGAAACGATGAGTGGGGAACGTCGGGCGATGTTGCGGGCTTATGGGGCAGAATTAGAACTCACACCGGGAATTGAAGGTATGACGGGGGCAATTCGCCGCGCTCAGGAGATAGTTGATACTACGCCACATACTTATATGTTGCAGCAATTCCGCAATCCAGCCAATGCTAAGGTGCATCGGGAAACTACAGCCGAGGAAATCTGGGAGGATACAGAAGGACAGGTAGATATGGTTGTGGCGGGTGTGGGTACAGGTGGTACTATTACTGGTGTAGCGGAAATTCTCAAAGCCCGTAAACCGAGTTTTCAAGCGATCGCAGTTGAACCAACCAATAGCCCAGTACTATCAGGAGGACGACCAGGCCCCCACAAAATCCAAGGAATTGGGGCGGGGTTTATACCTCAAGTTCTGAAAGTAGAACTGATTGATGAAGTCATTACCGTTACCGATGATGAGGCGATCGCCTATGGTCGGCGTTTAGCCAGAGAAGAAGGGCTACTATCTGGTATTTCCAGTGGTGCAGCCTTATGTGCAGCCATTCGTGTAGCCCAACGTCCAGAAAATGAGGGACGCTTAATAGTAATGATTCAGCCCAGTTTTGGAGAAAGATATTTAAGTACACCTTTGTTCCAAGACTTGGAAACTAAAGTAGCCGCTAGTATCAGCTAACGTTACATTAGATCAATGGTCGATTTTAAACACGTTTCTAACCACTACGAAACGCTCAAAGTTAATGCCAATGCTAGCCAAGCGGAGATTAAACAATCTTATCGCCGCTTGGTAAAGTTGTTTCACCCTGACAGCAATCAGCAATCAGCAGATAAAGAGCAGATTATTCGCATCAATGCAGCCTATGAGGTTTTAGGAGATAGTCAAAATCGTCTCAGTTATGACCGAAAACTGCAAGACGAGTCCCAAAAATTAAATAACAGTAGTTATCAACAGCGTGCAGCATCGGCTCAAAAACGTTATCAAACAACCAGACAAACTGGACGAGATGCTGATGAACACGTTGAGGAATGGCTGCGCCTAATTTATCAACCAGTGAATGAGCTGCTTGATCATATTCTTAATTCTCTAGACGATCAAATTGAGCAACTAGCCGCCGATCCTTTTGATGATGAATTATTAGAAGAATTTCAAGAATATTTAAATACCTGTCGAGACGACTTGAAGCAAGCCCAACTTACATTTCGTTCTCTACCAAATCCCCCTAGTTTAGCCAGAGCCGCAGCTTATCTATACCATAGTCTCAGTCAAGTAGCAGATGGAGTAGAAGAGTTAGCTTACTTTCCTCTGAGCTACGATGACCGTTATTTGCATACAGGACAAGAATTATTCCGGATAGCTGCGAGATTGTACTACGAAGTCCAAGAATCAGTGAGTTAATAATTAAACCTAAAAGTCAAAATTTAGGCAACCACAATTTTCTCAACTAAACTGTATGGGCTGTATTCCATGTTTCCTAATTATGAATTACGAACTACGAATTACGAATTACGAATTACGAATTATAGTTTATGCTGGAATATAGTGAAAGTTTAAGAAATTTTAAGCTCTGTTTACAGAATACTCATGCAATGTATTGTTAATCGTCGCGCTCAGTTTTCAGCTAGTCATCGGTATTTCTTACCAGAACTGAGTGAAGCCGAGAACACTGAGAAATTTGGTGCTTGTTCTAGATTTCCCGGACATGGACACAACTATGTTTTATTTATCTCCCTGGCTGGAGAATTGGATAAATATGGCATGGTACTCAACTTGTCTGACGTGAAACACGTGATTAAGCACGAAGTTACCAGCCAACTAGACTTTTCTTATCTCAATGATGTGTGGGCAGAATTTCAAGAAACTTTACCCACCACTGAAAATATTGCACGGGTGATTTGGCAGCGATTAGTACCGCATTTACCGTTAGTGCGCGTGCAGTTATTTGAACATCCTGAACTTTGGGCAGATTATATAGGAGACGGAATGGAAGCCTACCTCAGCATTAGTACTCACTTTAGCGCCGCCCATCGGTTGGCTCATCCTCAACTGAGTAACGAAGAAAATGCTCAAATTTATGGTAAATGCGCCCGTCCTCATGGTCACGGACATAATTACCATCTAGAAGTTACAGTCAAAGGACAAATTGATCCCCGTACTGGGATGATTGTCGATTTAGGGGCTTTAAATCAAGCTGTGGAAGATTATGTGCTAGAAGCATTTGATCACACTTTTTTAAACAAAGATATTCCTTTCTTTGCCGATGTTGTCCCCACTGCTGAGAATATCGCACTTTATATCAGTAATTTATTGCGATCGCCTATTCAGGAATTGGGTGGTACACTTTACAAAATTAAACTGATTGAAAGTCCTAATAACTCCTGTGAAATTTACTGCACAGAATCAGATGCAAATTCTGTCAATGCAGCAAAATCTGAGCCTGTTTTAGCGCGTGTTTAGGGTTTAGCTTGATTTTACTGCTATAAAGAACCTCACCCCCAGCCCCTCTCCTTGGCAAGGAGAGGGGAGAATATCAAGCAAGGAATCAGTTACTGACTTGAGAAATTATAGTGCGGTGGCGAGGGGTATTATTGGTAATAGTGGGAACTTGGAAACCAGCCTCAACTAAGGTTTGCTCAATGTCCAAAGCAAAATATTGATCTAAATAAGGTTCAGTACTTTTGAGCAGAGTCAAAATGTAGGGCGGCATTTTCTTGTATATTTCTGATCTGGGATTCATGTCCATAATTGCCAAATGACCACCTGGACGCAGCACTCGCCGCATTTCGGCAAAAATCTCTCTGGTTGCTGATTGGGGCAGTTCATGGCACATTAAGAAAATAGATACTAAATCAAAGGAAGCATCTGGTAATCCCGTAGCTTCAGCTGCGGCATGAAGCCAATTAATTTGAGCTTGATCTTGTTGGGTGCGATAATGAGCAACAGCTAAGAAGTAAGGCGATAAGTCTAAACCTGTAATCTGAGACTGAGGATAGATTTCTTGCAGCGCAAAGGTACTGAGTCCTACACTACATCCCACATCTAGGATATTTTGCGGAGTATGTCTAAGGGAAGCTGTGAGAATATCGTGATAACTTTGACGTAGTTTTGCATCACCTTGAGCTGCTGCATCCTGAAAAAGTTTAGCATGAACGGCATGAGCCGCAGGCTTGACTTCAAATGCAGCTTGCCAGCTGAGATTGCCGGTTTCGTAAGCATGAAATGAATTAAGGTAATAGTCTGGGTAGGAAAGCTGAGGATTCTGAACTTGAGCTAATTCTGCTGTCCAATCACGCGCCTGTAATGTTTTGACTTCTTGTGTCCAAGGAACGCCAATTTTTTCAGCGCGTTTAATCATCATTTGTCTAGCTTGGTGCTTGGCTAGATTGGCTAACGGTTTGATACCCAGGATACCATTGACCAAACGGGAGGCTAAACCAGGAGTTGTTGTGGTAGCAGCAGTCATAAATTTTTGAGTTTGCGTTGAAGAGCATTTTTTACTTATGACATTATTATCGCAGGCTAGTCTAGCTGTGGTCGTAGAGATGGGGGAGTTTTGTTCTCCCCAGATCCCCTATTTAGCAGTTTTTGGTTTCAAAGCCAACAACATCTCCAATTGACCGGTAGATTTATCGGGACTGGTGACGGTGACACCAAAACCATGAATTGCACTCAGGACTGTGTTAGCCTCAGTTGGTAGCGGTTGTCCTTGTGTCACAAAACGATTGATTAGGGATGCAGTTTTTTCTGCATCTATATAGAAGTAACCAGCATTGGGTTTTTCCAGTGAACCAGTTACAGCTTTGAAGGTGTCGCTACTATCGAGTTTGGGACTATTATTCGTGGCGATCGCTTCAGCTACGGAACCACCAACTGCCAAAAATACGGTATCCTGATTTAGCCAACCATGAGATAGTAAGGCCCCTTGTCCGGGTATTTGCCATTCAGTGACATCTTTACCGTCGATTTTTCGGTTCGCGACGTTGATTTGTTGAGTTTTGGCGAGGTTATCTAGTTTGTTAAAAGTGGCTGTTGCAGTTTGGCGATCGCTCGTTTCTAATACTAATGCACCACCAAAACCAAAATTCGCCAATACACCTTGATTCGATGGCATAGCACCAAAGGCAAATTCTCGATCCATCCATCCAAAAACGTCTTTATCTAGGTCAATATTCACAAACTTCAGTTGCCCCCGCACCTGTTGTAATATTTGGTTTAATGCTGGATAATCTTGAGATTGTGCTACTATGCCTGACCAACTCCGGTTGATACCATTACCAGTAACCAAAGCAAAGGTATCCAGGGGTAATTGACCGACTATTTTTGCTGGACTGGCTTGGTATTCAAATTTGTTCAATTGTGGATCTAAATTCGCGATCGCTCTCATCCGCACTCCCTGATCATCAACTCCCACACGCGCCACAATAGATTTTACTTGTTGCAACTGCTTGAGAGTTTGTGGTGGTAATTGGGTAGCCTGGGGGCTGTCAGCTATCAATTGCTGCACCATTACCGCATAGTCTGGGATGTAAACTTGGGCGAGGATATTTTTCACATCTGCGTTAGCAGTGAGAATCGTCTTTGCACCTTCTTGACTGGCGAAAGATGGCTGTCCTTTGAAAGTTTCAATAGCCTTTTCTACAACTTGCTTTTCTGGAGCTAAGACTACATGATTATTATTTAAAACAGCACTATATGTCAGTCTGCCATTTTCTGTAACTGCTGTAATTTTTTCCCCTTTGTAATCAGATTCCTGAACTTTTATCCCTTCTTTTGACTTTAATTTATTAGCAAAATTCAAGGCATTAATTTTATCTTTGATGCCAACGACCATCAAGATGTTAGATTCTGGCTGTGCCTTGGTTACAGCATCAGGCTGATTCGATTGTGTCAGTTTAGTAGGATTGGGCGGTAGTACAGCCACCATCACACCACCAACCCAAGGCTTTAAATCTTGTTCGTATGAAATATTACTTTCACTAAAAAAATCTTGTTTAAAATCGGCTACCCCTTTGGCTAGGAGCTTTTGCGCTTCTGGAGTGCCAAACTCTTCCAACTTTGCCCAGGCTTCTGGGTCAGTGGTAATATAAGTTGCCATCAGTGCTGTAGAAGGGACTAATTTAGCACTACCTAGAGCGTCTGAGCTATCTCCAGACGGCCCTTTAAAATATATATAGGCCGCTATACTTCCCGCCACGAGTACAGTCGCACCAACAGCAGGAATTAATAAATTGGCTTTACGTTCAGGCATTATTACTAACCTTGTTTATTCAAATTATCACTAGTTTAAATGGAATTACGGAGAAAAACTCGTGGATTCTCACTAAATTTTCCTCTATAAGGTAGCGATCGCTCTTATCCCTGATTAATTCGCCCACAGACAGTAACTTATAAATCGCCGAGGATCATATAAAATAACATTTTCTACCTAAAAAATATAAATTATAGGGATAACAGGATTTTTTTGTAACCCTGATTTATACTTAGAGAGTTGTTAAAATAATTCGAGTACGGTTAATTCTTCTTAGTGTACCATGATTAGATACTATATTTTGTTACACAAGTAAAAGTAAATTCTACTATAGTTGTAGCCAATGTAACGAATAAACACCAAGTAATTGGGACAAGTAAAGCAAGGTTAAGTTGTCTACTATAATTTAATTTCAGCCAGTCTAGTTTTTTCCATTAAAAGTGAGATTTTTATATGCCTAACGGCCCTTTGAGTGAAGAACCTCGTAATCAACGAGCCACTGTAATTCGTACTAGTAATGAATTTGTTTTGCTAGAATGGCTAAAATCAAATGGTCGCCTCATCGAGCGTGAACATCAAGAATCTCAGCGTTTGAGTCAAGTAGAAGAAATCTCAGAGATGATTGAGCTTGATGATATTCCCTATGATCATGACGATGATGATTCAGATATGGATTTAGAAGATTAAGTAGAACAACTGGGTTTTTATCCAAAAACCCGGTTTTTGCTAATTATCCTTAATTATGGATTCCATAGCAGTTTGTAAGTCTTTTGTCAATGTACTCACAGCTTGACGAGTTGCAGAGCGATTTCCTTGAGTTTTTTCCCAGCGTTCAGTCACAGAAATCGGTTCACCGACAGTAATCATCGCCTTTCTCAAACCTAAACGAGGTCTTCCGGGAAGAGTAGATTCCTGGATGCGAGACAGCAGATCAAACATTAATAACGTTGTTTCTGCAAACCTTTCCGCCGTGGGTTTCTCCTGGATATAATTAGCAGTCACAGCCACAAAACTTTCCACTATTCTCATGTGTTGCATCTTCAAATCCGCTTCAGAAGCAACCCAATCTGCTAACCCCCGTTTAAACGGTGGTAAAGCATTAATATCTGCTATATCTTCCCGGTAAATATAATTCCAACCAGCTTCTTCTAAACGACGACAACGATCAATAAAATTTCCTTGGGCTGGGACTCCAAAATATGCTTCAGCAACGTTTAAAGCTTTATCCATTAAACGATGCAATCTAGCAATTAGAACCTCATTGGGACTTGCAGATTCGTCAATAGATATGGTTTTAGGGATATCTTGATGATAGAAACGGCGATAAAACTCTTCCATTTCAGTAATCAAATATTCACCCAAGCGACAAATGCGTTGATAGTACAATTCTTGCTGTTTATCAGTTGCAGATTGCTCCACCGGTTCCAAACCACTATCAGCTTCTAATTTAGTTAATAGCCCATGCAGTTGTGACCAAGGCGGTTCCACATAGCGATACTGAATGCCAACAGGTACAATTACCACAGTTTCAGAACGGTTGGCTTTTTGCAAGTCTTCTACACACCAGAACCCTAATTGCGCCACACCTGGTTCTAAGGGGCTAACAACGTCACTATGACCATTATTGCCTCCTTCTGGTGCGATCGCGATCGCCATTTCACCATTACAAAATAACTCTCTTGCTGTTTGAATAGCTTGTCTATCTAATCTCCTACCACGACGAATGGGAACACCGCCCACTTTAGAGAACAACCGCCCTAGCCAATCTCCCGCCCATATAGTCATCCCGCGATCATAAAGAAAGTAGCTGTGAGGGGGTTGTTGCAGTTTAATACCTTGCTGGCGTGCAACTTTGGGCAAAATGTAGGACAGTAGAAATAGCATACACAGAGGATCTTCTACCTCTGGATGACGAAAGGCAATCAAAAAGCGTATTTTGCCAGCTTCAAATTGTTGATAAAGCTTGGCTAAGGTCTCAACATTTTTAGCTTCAATGTGGACAATACCGGCTGGTAGCCACGGTCTAGTGCGAAAACGTAGCACAATCAGCAATAACCACCGCATAATTTGCAGTATAAATGGGTTAAAGCTTTGGCGAATAAATTTCAGGGGTGGTTGGGTAGAGTTGATTGATTTAGGCAAATGACTCTCCAGTTGAAAATATGGATTAGTATCACGCAGAGGCGCAAAGGACGGAAAAGTTTGGATATGAAGATACCGCAGGATGCGCGACAGTACGCGCCAGCAACTCAACGCAATCGTGAACCTATTTTAGAGGTGCTTTTACAAGTTTTACCTGGAAGTGGCACTATTTTGGAAGTGGCTAGTGGTACGGGTGAACACGCTGTATTTTTTGCGCCCCGTCTTAGCCCTCGGCGATGGCTACCTACTGAACAAAATCCTTTATTACGCGCTAGTGTGACGGCTTGGGCTGAAGAATGTCCTTCAGATAATCTTTATCCACCGTTGGAACTTGATGCTAGTGCGCCAATTTGGGCAGTAGAGAAAGGTACATTACCTGACTCACCCATTGTAGCTATAGTTAATATTAATATGATTCATATTTCACCTTGGTCAGCTTGTTTGGGATTAATGGCTGGTGCTGGTCGAATTTTGCCTCCTGGTGGAATACTATATTTATATGGACCGTTTAAACAAAATGGCGAACATACTGCATTGAGTAATGCGGCTTTTGACCAATCTTTAAAGGAGCGAAATCCTGAGTGGGGTGTGCGTAATTTAGAAGATGTGATAGAAGTAGCTAGTACCCACAAGCTGAATTTGAAAGAAACTTACCAAATGCCAGCTAATAATCTGTCTGTAGTATTTCAACGTGGTGAATAGTGGAGATTAGCTTAAACAGCAAGAACACCCACTTTTCACTCTTAGGGTGGGATGAATTGCGAGCGAGGCGACGAAAGTTTCCCGACCTATGCGACAGCGCGGAAGGGAAACATGAAAGAGATGAGCAAAATATTAATTTTCTGGGTTTTGTTGATTTCTGATTAACAAAGGTGGTGATAAACAAATGCGAACAGCCTATCAGTACAAACTACGCCCAAGCAAACAACAGGAAATTGAAATAGACAGATGGCTGTCTATGCTTTGCGCTCAATATAACTACTTGCTGGCTGATAGATTCAACTGGTATGAGCAGAATCGGTGTCTAATAAACGCCTGTCCTCTTGTTTTTCATCTTCCAGAATTACGAGACAACCCAGATTATTATAGTCAAAAGAAAAAGCTACCAAATCTCAAAAAAACTCATCCTTGGTACGGTGAAATTTATTCGCAGGTTCTACAGGATATTGTTAAAAGGGTTAAGGTGACTTTTGACCGCTTTTCAAAAGGTGATAGTAATGGTAAACGTAGCGGTAAGCCGAGATTTAAATCTCGTAGTCGCTATAAAACTTTTACTTATCCTCAAATGAAGGATGGATGTTTGCAAGGTAATCTAATTAATCTGCCAATGTTTGGGAAGGTTAAAGTTATTCTTCATCGTCCTATTCCAGACGGATTTAAAATAAAAACCACGTCTGTCACCAAAAAAGCTGATGGTTATTATTTAACTCTCAGTTTGGAAGATGCGACAGTTCCAGCGATTAAACCTGATTTCAACCCTGATTCAATTACTGGTATTGATGTTGGTTTAAAGGAGTTTTTGACAACTTCTGAGCGTGAAACCGTTGCAATCCCACAACATTACCGCAAATCTCAAAAACGTTTAAGAGTTATTCAAAAACGTGTTTCCCGCCGCAAGAAAGGAAGCAACCGAAGATTAAAATCAGTAAAACAGTTGGGTAGGCAACATAAAAAAGTTGCTGATAAACGCAAAGATTTTCATTTCAAAACTGCGAACGACTTATTGAAAAAATATGATGTTGTCGCTGTTGAAGATTTGAATGTTAAAGGGCTAGCACGTACCCGATTGGCAAAGTCTGTACTTGATGCTGGATGGTCAAGCTTTCTGTCGATTCTGACAAACAAAGCCGAGAATGCTGGTTTGTTGGTTATCCCGGTTAAAGCGTCTGGCACAAGTCAAGATTGCTCTAATTGTGGTGTAAAAGTCCCTAAAAAGCTGCATGAACGCTGGCATGATTGCCCCCACTGTAGGTGTAGTCTTGACCGTGACCATAATGCGGCTAGAAATATCAAGAATAGAGCGGCTGGGCATTCCGTTCTTAAAGCTCATCGAGTATCCGAAGCAATAGCTGGATTTGGTGAGAAGCCTACACTGACTGAGTACAGTACAGTGTAGGAGTGTGTCACCAGACTCGAACTGCTGACATCCTGCTTGCAAAGCAGGCGCTCTACCAACTGAGCTAAACCCCCATAAAATAGAAAAAGCATTTGCTAATTTAGTTAAAGACTATATCATTGCTCAACAAATGAAGCAAGAAAATATTCAGGTGGTGGCAGCGCTGTATAAATTTGTTAAACTGCCCGATTTTGCGGAAAAACAAGAAACGCTGCTTTCGTATTGCCAATCAGCAGGTGTTAAGGGGACAATTTTATTAGCAGCAGAAGGTATTAACGGCACGATTGCTGGTTCACGTCAAGGGGTTGACTCTGTTTTAACGTTTTTGCGTTCTGACCCCCGTTTAGCAGACCTAGAACATAAAGAGTCATACACTGAAACACAGCCCTTTGAACGAATGAAGGTGCGGCTAAAACCAGAAATTGTGACTATGGGTTTGCCGGAAGTTGACCCAAATCAGCAGGTGGGTACTTATGTCAGTCCCGAACAATGGAATGATTTGATTTCTGATCCTGAAGTTATTGTGATTGACACCCGTAATGATTATGAGGTGAATATTGGGACTTTCAAAAAGGCACAAAATCCTCAAACTAAATCATTCCGAGAGTTTCCAGAATATGTGAGTAATAACCTCAATCCTAATCAACACAAAAAAGTCGCGTTGTTTTGTACTGGCGGGATTCGCTGTGAAAAAGCCTCATCTTTTATGTTGTCTCAAGGCTTTGCAGAGGTTTATCACCTTAAAGGCGGGATTCTGAAGTATTTGGAATCAGTGCCAACAGAAGAGAGTTTGTGGGAAGGTGAATGTTTTGTCTTTGATGAACGGGTAGCAGTTCGTCATGGGCTAGAGTCAGGTAGTCATGAGTTGTGCTTTTGTTGTGGACATCCCATATCGGCGACAGATAAGACTTCTCCTAAATATGAAGAAGGTATTTCTTGTCCTCACTGTTTTGATAACCTGACTGAAGAAAAAAGAGTGCGTCAGCAAGAGAAGTGGAAACAATATCAATTAATTCGTAGTTCGTAGTTCGTAATTCGTAGTTCGTAATTCGTAGTTCTATGAAGTAATCATCTAAACAATGGTCTTTCCTTCTGGCTGAGAAACTGACATGAAAGACAGATTTGGGAACAACATCCCAGAACGTTTTTTGTAGTCTTCAAAATCAGGATAGCGAGATAAAGATGTGTCTTTTTTGAGCATATTGGGAATAAATACCATGCTGATAAAACTTCCGAGAATCAAGAATGGGAGCCAGTGTTGAGTCAACATTGCGAAGGCACTATAAATTAATATTTCTCCCAGATAATTGGTGTTGCGACAACGGGCAAAAAATCCTTCTGTTATTAGCCCTTTTTGATATTTAAGAGTATAGTACTTCTGGGCATCGCTGGCAAAATGTAGAAAAACACCAAAGATATTCATAGAAATGGCTAGTGCTACTAATGGTAATGGTGGGACTGTGCCACTACTAATCAGAATAAAAGGTGCTATCCAGTATAGGTTCACAATCACAAAAACAAAAATGCCCTGTGGAATAGAAACGGATTGCTCCCATTGTGGGTCTGGGAAGATGCGGTCTTTTAGTAGCCACAGAAAGCCATAAGTACCGTGAAGTGCTAAATATACCCAAGCCCCAAGAGTGTAGTTTTGGTAAACAAACATCAGTCCCAGGATAAAAAAGAATGTTAGTCCTTTGTGGAGATTGATGGCATACTTGGATTTCATGATTTGTATGTTGTGCGATTTTGCCGGAATTTTCAATTATTATAAATTGCCTATACGGTAATTATTTCTTGTGCGCTAGGGTTAAGCCATCAGCGATAGGAACTAAACTCAGGTTAATTCGCTTGTCTTGATGCAATTTCTCATTCAGGGCGCGAATCTTTGTGGTGCGATTGTCTTGAACTGCGCTATCTGCAACTTTACCTGACCAAAGAACATTATCAATCAAGATTAATCCCCCCGGACGGACTAATTGCAGCGATCGCTCATAATAACCATCATAATTGCTTTTGTCAGCATCAATGAAGGCGAAATCAAAGGTTTCTGCTTCACCGGCTGCTAGTAACTGATCTAATGTCTCCATTGCTGGGGCTATATGTAAGTCAATTTTATCTGCTACTCCGGCTTTTTGCCAATAACGACGTGCGATCACAGTAAATTCGTCACTCACATCACAGGCAACTACCCGACCTTCTGGAGGTAATGCCAAAGACACCACCAAGGAACTATAACCCGTAAATACCCCTACTTCTAAAGTTTTTTTGGCTCCCATTAATTGCACCAGTAGAGCCATAAACTGCCCCTGTTCCGGTGCAATCTGCATCATCGCCATTGGATGCTGTGCTGTTTCTTCCCGCAGTTGAGACAGAATTTCTGGTTCCCGTAAAGATACAGAGAGTAAGTAGTTATATAGTTTTGGTTCTATTCCCAATGTTTGATTTGCCATAATTCAGTGAAATTAACATTTAAATCATTGCTTAATAATACCTGATTTTACGTCTTAAGGTTGAGAAAAACTAATTTGTCTTTCCATCTTAAGAATGATAAATTTACCCAATTTCGTAGTTAACTTAAAAGCAGATGAACAGGAGCAATCCTGACATTCCAAGAGAGTTGTGTACTTGTTTTCAGTGGTCAGATTAAGAGCGTGTGTCAGGTGTGAGGTTAAAAATGTCGGTCGCGTACAATTGCCCTCAATTAGTGCGTTTGGCTTACATCCGGGGTAAAAATCCCTGAACTTACAAATTGTAAGTTGGGAGTTAAAGCATAAATAAAACCTTGGATTGAATCATCGATCCAGGGTTTACTTTTAGAATTTTGTTAATCGTTTTTTCATTCATTAATTTACAGGAAAATTATCCGATGCCAGAAGAAATTTTACAACCACCACAGGAACAAAAACCACCCGGTAAAGAATCAGAAATGCAGCCCAAGCCTAAAGCTGATGACCCCCAGTATCAAGGTAGTGGCAAATTACATGATAAAGTAGCATTAATTACAGGGGGAGATAGTGGAATTGGTCGGGCTGTAGCGATCGCCTTTGCCAAAGAAGGTGCAGATGTGGCGATCGTTTACTTAAAGGAACATGACGATGCCAAAGAAACCAAACATTTGGTAGAAAATCTTGGGCGGCGTGTGGTAGCGATCGCAGGCGATATTACCGATGAAACCTTTTGTCAGCAAGCTGTTGAGCAAACTGTGGATGAATTTGGTAAACTAGATATTCTGATCAATAACGCTGCTGAACAACATCCGCAAGAAAACATTGAGGACATTAGTAAAGAGCAACTAGAGCGTACTTTCAGCACTAATATTTTCTCGATGTTTTACCTGACTAAAGCAGCGATGAAACACTTAAAAGCAGGTAGTGCCATCATTAATAGTACATCAGTTACAGCTTATAAAGGCAATGCCAAATTACTTGATTACTCCTCTACAAAAGGTGCAATAGTCGCCTTTACTCGTTCCTTATCCCAAAATTTAGTTGACAGAGAGATTCGGGTTAATGCTGTCGCACCTGGACCGATTTGGACACCATTAATTCCTTCCACCTTTCCCGCCGATCAAGTTGCAACCTTCGGCAAACAAGTTCCAATGCAACGAGCCGGACAACCAGAAGAAGTTGCACCCAGTTATGTATTTTTAGCTTCCGATGATGCCTCTTATATGACTGGTCAAGTATTACATCCCAATGGTGGATCAATAGTCAATGGCTAATATAAAAATTCTAGGATCTTGAAAATGCCAGGATCTGCAATTTTCACAATTACCAATAGAGTTACAAACCCTTGTAGAGACTTTTCCTGTAACGTCTCTACATTCTTTTTGACCAGATGTCTAATTTAGATTAGTATTCCATTAGATGGATGCATTAATAGTAAATAAATGCTAGTCTAGCTAACGAGAAATAACAAATAACCACTACGACTTATGACAGCCCCTAAACCATTGATTGGCACAGAATTAGTAGATTGTGCTAGAGCAAATGCCAAGCAGGGAATAGAAATTGCTGCTTATCAATGTGGCTATGGCGATGATATCAACAGTTTTGCCCGTGAACTCAGAAATTCTTGTGAGAAGATGAACTTACAAGTTAAGGAACTGAATGAATTAATTACTGATCAGGATATGATCTTAGAACTAGGGACTGGAGAAATTGTTGCACCAGAGACAGCTTCCGAATTGTAAAAAATTTAGCGTCGGGATTGCAGATTTGTCATTTTTGACTTTCCCTCTGGGGGCGTTCACAATTTATAGCCTTAAAATCACTCGTGCCAAATTAAAGTAAATTAAAACACCCAGAACATCAACGGCTGTAGTAATAAACGGTGCTGACATCAAGGCTGGGTCTAAGCGGAAGGCGCGGAATAAAAATGGCAGTGCTGAACCTGCAACAGAAGCAATAATCGAAATAGCTACCAGACTGATACCGACAATGAATGCTACCTCTGGGCGACCTTGGAGGAAATAAGCCCAGATTGTGGCGATTGTACCTAACATTAGTCCCAAAAACGCGCCAGCGATCGCCTCTCTACCAATTATCTGCCATATCTTCAAGGATCTGATTTCATCGGTACTCATCCCCCGAATTACCACTGTAGAAGACTGAGCGCCCACATTACCACCAGTACCTGTAAGTAAAGGTATAAACGCCGTCAGGATTACCACTTGTTGTAAGATATCTTCTTGAGATTTAATAATTGTCCCAGTTACTGTATTAGTAATCAGTAAGACAAACAACCACACCACCCGCTTGCGGGCAACTTGCAGTAAACTCATCTGAAAATAGTTATCACCATCAGACTGCACACCACCACCCAAAGCGTATATATCCTCGGTGGTCTCCCGTTGCAGAATATCAATCACATCATCAACAGTAACAATACCTACTAAACGCTGTTCTTTATCCACCACAGGAACAGCTAAAAAATCATATCTTTGAATTAATCGAGCGACTTCTTCTTGGTCTGTATCTGTGTGGACAAACACCACTTCACGGGTCATAATTTCGCCCATTGTTTGTTCAGGCTGAGACACCACCAACTCGCGTAAAGAGACAATTCCTGTCAAACACCTAGCGGTATCAGTGACGTAAAGATAGTAAATTATCTCACTGACATTAGCGAGGCTACGAATTCGCTCTATGGCTTGAGTTACTGTAAAATTTTCTTTGAGATAAATTAACTCTGGGGTCATGATGCGCCCAGCCGTATCCGCTTCATAACCCAAAAGTTGAGCTGTAGCTTGGCGTTCTGTGGGACTCAGTTGTTCTAACAAACGATTAACAACTTTGGCTGGTAACTCATCAAATAACCTAGCGCGGTCATCTGGAGACATTTTATCTACAATGTCACGGACATCTTGACTTTTAAGTTCTTCAATTAAATGTTCTTGAACACTGTAGTCGAGATATTCATAAACCTCGATAGCCTCAGTTTTAGGAAGCAAGCGAAAAACCAAAGCGTGCATTGCTTCTGGTAAGCCTTCAATAGCCTCAGCAATGTCCGCAGGTTGCACAGGCCGGAGAATAGATTTTGCTTCCTGCAAGTTCCCCGATTCTAGGAGAATTTGTAGCTGATTTCGCACTAAGTCCCGCAATTCGCTACGCGTGACATTTTGGGTGGTAAAGTTTAAATTATTCGTTTCAGTCAAAATCTACTTTCCTCTGCCTGTTTGAACAAGTTTGCTGCTTTTAGTTTAAGGGAATGTGGGAATAAGAAAGTTAAACTGTATATGAGAATTAGGGTAACAGATGTATTAGATTTGTTTGCATCTGGTTTAACTGTTGAAGAAATTATAGAGGATTTACCGGATCTTGAGCCTGATGATCTCAAAGCAGCACTTTTATATGCTTCACGAAAACTCAATCATCCGGTTTTAGTTGCATGATTATCTGGGTTGATGCACATTTATCACCAGCTATTGCTACTTGGATTACTCAAACATTCAGTGTAACGGCCTTAGCCTTGCGTGATGTGGGACTGAGAGATATTTATGATTAATTATTAGTCTCATCTTTGGTAATTTTTTCTGTTACCATACTTTCTCTGAGAGCTTTTTGAGCAATTTTTGTCACATATATAGTTATAGTAATAGTAGCAATTAACCCAACTATTTGCATTACCCATTGCCAGATTTGCACTTCGGGATTAGTTGGCTGATTAGCTGCGTTCAGCATGGCTAAATCACCTGCTAAGGAACCCATATAAACGTACATAACTGTACCGGGAATAATGCCAAAGGAACCTAATATATAGTCTTTGAGCGAAACTTGTGTGACTCCAAAAGCATAATTTAATAAATTAAATGGAAAGATGGGACATAACCGCGTCAGTAAGACTATTTTCCATCCCTCTGTAGCTACTGCTAAATCTATGGCTTGAAATTTAGGATGTTTATTAATTTGTCGAGAAACCCAATCACGGGATAAATAACGTCCGATGATAAAAGCTAAAATTGCTCCGATAATTGCGGCAGTTAACACATATACAGAACCCCAAAACAAGCCAAACAAGCAACCTCCTTTGAGGGTTAAGAGAGAACCGGGAATAAATAGTATTGTGGCTAAATTATAAATAAAAATGTAAGCAATGGGTCCGAATACACCCAGACTTTGCACCCATAGAATGGAATTATTTAAAACTACTGGAATGTTGATGTATTGGGATAGGAAAATTAGGGTAATAATCAGAAAACTAATTATTAATAATTTGAGTGTACGATTTGTTCGGGGTTTGGGTTTTTGAACCATGCAATTTACCTGCGTTTTTCATAGCTACCTGCTTTTAATATACGAGGCTGATTTGAAAAACAGTTTAAAATTTCTCCAGCTTTTCCTGACGATACCAGCTGCGAATGCGTTCTGGGGAAATTCCCAGGAAATAGGCAGTAATTATGATTTGATTTAGCAGGGTAGTATAAAATACTCCTTTTTTTAGCCATCTCCGGGCTGAGGTGATAACGGGTACTGGAATAATAGCAATTTTACCAGTACGTTTTAAACGCCTGATGAGTTCAAAGTCTTCCATGATGGGCAAATCTGGAAACTTGCCAATTTTTTGGAATATTTCTGTTGTTAAAAATATTGCTTGATCACCGTAGGGCATTTGATAAAAGTGCGATCGCCAGTTTACTCCTTTTTCTACCCATCGCAAAGCCCAATAGTCGGCATCAATTTGCAAGGTGAACGCACCAGCTACTGTTTTAGGCTGTTGTAGAGCGCTGCGAACCATGTTATCAAAGCCAGCAGGTAGGAGAGTATCGGCATGAAGAAACAGCAGAATGTCGCCAGTTGCAGCCATAGCACCGGCGTTCATTTGCACCGCCCGACCAGGGGGAGATGAGATAACTTTGACACCTAATGATTTGGCGATGTTTACAGTGTCATCTTGTGAGCCACCATCTACCACAATTAATTCTACATTTGTACTGGGTTGAGTAGAGGCGATCGCATTCTCAATATTTGCCGCTTCGTTGAAGGTGGGGATAATAATCGAAATTGTGTTATGCACCAGAATTACATTTCTTTAAATCTTAATTCTTTGCGCCTTTGCGCCTAACGTACTTCGTACTAGAGCTTACAGCACGCTACGCGAACGCTTCGCTAATGCGTGAGACTAAAACGCCTTTAATTTCAAACCCCCTTCCACATGAATTATAGGAAGAGGGTTTAATTACGAACTACGTTCGCGTAGCGTTTCCGAAGGAAATATTACGAATTACGAATTATCCTAATATCCGCCTTCTTCTTCGTATTCTGGCTGTCTTTCTTTGACTTTTTTGGGAATATTCACTGGTTTTGGTGCATCTTCCCAAGCGTCGCCTTCTACATCGTCGTAGTCGTCGTAGTCGTCGGCGTAAGGTTTGCTATAAGTCGGTGGTTGGGGTTCATATCTGGCTGGTGGTTCTTGATATCTATCCTTACCACTGGCTTCACTCCAGTTATCTTCCTCGTCGTCTTCGTATTGAATGGGTTCGTACTGTCGCGCCCGCATGACTTGACGCTGGGGAATTTCTTCTTCCACATAGTCTTCTGTCCATTCTTCCTCAACTACAGGTTCAGGCGCGCGAACTCTGGTTCTGGGTGGTTGTAATGGGACTCCACTGGGTAGCTGATTCGCTGGTGACACTGTGCGCGGAGTATAGCCGTATTCTTCTTCGGCTTCTCGCTCCCACGGTGCTTTACCTATGCCTAAGCGCTCTAGTACACCCACTGTTAACTGATTAACTCGTTCTTCGGCTCCTTCAAAGACAATCAAGCGGCTAGGGCCTGTGCTGACGACTTCATCTACCGAAAATTCGTAGGTGCTGAGAAATTGGTCGGGAATTTGGGGTAATCCTAAAGAAGCAATGACTATGGAGAGAATTTTACCAGTTTCGCCATTGAACTTGAAACCCCGCACTCTGCCTAATACTTCGCCTGTTTCTGTAATAACTTCCCAGTTAATCAGGTTACTTAAGGTTTCAACTTCGATGTCTTCTATGGCATCTTCGTTGTCAACTAAAATAACATCGCCAATTTGGTTGACGGTGCTGAGGTACATATAGCGTGGCAAACTCGAAATAGAGATCAGGCTGTCTCGCAGACCAATTGCCACAACCTCTCTTTGATCGATATCAACCCAAAGCTGATTGACGACACCGAGCCGTTTGCCGTTGTCGCGCGTAATCACCTGGGTGTTTAATATGTCGGAACGCCTAATTATCTGTTCAGAGGTCATTCTATACCGAGTCCTGATCTCGAATCCGGTTTATCTATACACTATTATTAACAAAAACTCAAGCAGATGTATGGGATGATTTTAATTTAATACCCAAAACTTGAGTATAAGCTCCTCTGGCTTGAGTAACGCCAATGGTGCGCTCGGCTGATTCTATCATCGGACGACGCAAACTCACAACTATAAATTGTGCTTGTTGGGCTTCTTGTTTAATCATTCTAGCTAATCGTTCGACGTTTGCCCCATCTAAAAACATATCTACTTCGTCAAAGGCATAAAATGGCGAGGGACGGTAACGTTGGAGGGCGAAGATAAAACTCAAGGCTGTGAGTGATTTTTCACCGCCGGACATGGAAGCTAAACGCTGGACTGGTTTACCTTTGGGGTGGGCGACTAAATTTAGTCCACTGTTAAAGATATCTTCAGGATTTTCTAATTGTAAATAGCCGTCACCGTCGGAAAGAATGGCAAAAATAGCTTGAAAGTTTTCGTTAACTGCATCGAAAGCTTCTTGAAATGCTCTTTGACGCAAGGTGGTAAAGTTTTCAATGCGTAAAAGTAATTCGGTGCGTTCCCCTTCTAGGGTTTGCAATTTTTCCGTTAGTTCCTGAAGACGGTTGTTGGTGCGTTCGTATTCTTCCAAAGCTAACATATTCACGGGTTCCATAGCCTGTAAGCGTTTGGCTAGGCTTCGCAGTTCTTTTTGCAATTCCTCTAAATCGACTTTATCGGGTACTTCTGGCAGAGGATTGGGTAATTCTGCGCCAGTTTCTCGCAGTTGGTTTTGCAAGGCTGTCAAATCTTCTCGCCGCTTTGTTTGGGTTTCTTGGAGTTTTTGGATTTCCCATTGCAGTTGTTGTTGTTTGAGAAGTTGCGATCGCACTTCCTGTTCTGTTGCGTCGCGTTTTTGCTTTTCTGCCCCAAGATTCTGCTCCATTTGACTCAGATTTGCCTGGATTTCGCTGATTTGAGTGTTGAGTTCAGAATGTTGATTTTGGAGGGTGTTGAGTTGATTTTGTTGGCTGGTTTGCTGTTCATGATATTGGTTAATCTTAGCTTCAGCTTCTTGGATTTTCTCTTGCGATCGCAGTTGCTGAATTTCTAAATTTTTTAATCTTTGCTGGGCATCCCTTAATTGCCCCTCTCGTTGTTGCAATTGTTGCTCTTGGCTTTTAATGGTGACTTGGATTTCTTGCCATTCACTAGGGGTTTGAGAGTCTTCTAACTCGGATAAAGCCTGTCGCAATTGTTGCAATTCACTTTCTTGTCCTGGTAATTCCCGATCCAAAACTGATAACCGGGATTGGGCGACTGTGATTTTTTCGTTGTTTTGGGTAAGTTGCGATCGCGTCCCTGACAATTGCGCTGTTAAACCCTGAATATCCTTTTGCAGTTGTGACAACTGTAACTGCTGTTCTCGCCGCGCCTGTCTGGCTTCTGTGAGGGCTTGGGTATGTTCTTTGGTTCTGGCGGATAAAGAAGCGATCGCCTCGGTACAACGTTCAATAATCCGCTCAATATCTGCCAAGCGACTCTTTAAAGCGATCGCCTCTTCAGATTCCGCCGATTCTCCCTGACCAAATCGCAACGATGAACGCTGATTGCTACTACCCCCAGTCATCGCGCCGCTTGTTTCTAACAATTCCCCATCTAAGGTGACAATGCGATACAGTCCGATATTTGGACGCGCCTGTTGGATATTTGTAAATACTACGGTGTTACCGAACACATAGCTAAAAACATCTTGATAACGGCGATCGCACTCCACTAAATTCACCGCATAGTCAACAAAACCATTCGCATAACGCAAGGTAGCATCTTGAGTAAATTTACTAGCTCGAATCTTAGTTAAAGGTAAAAAAGTCGCCCTACCAGCGCGTTTCTGTTTCAGTAATTCAATGCCGGCTGCGGCTACACTGTCATCTTCCACGACAATATGCCCCAAACGCCCACCAGCCGCGATTTCCAAAGCTAACTGATAGCGAGAATCCACCTTACCTAACTGGACAACTAAACCGCAAAGCCCCGGCAATCCCGATTGTAATATAACTTTACTTGCTTGGGTTCCTTGTACTTCCTGTTGGGCTTGGGCTTGGGCTTCGATTTTATCCAACTGGCGTTGTTTTTCCCGTTGTTCTTGGAGAAGTCGCTTTTGGGTTTCCTGTTGGATTTGTAATTCTTGTTCTGTCGCTGAGAGATTTTCGGCTAAATTTTGGATGGGTTCACTAGAAGCGTTAAACTCCGTTTCCACCCGATTACATTCAGTTTGCTTTGCGGCTAATTCTGGTTCTAAAGTTGCAATTAACTGAGTTTGTTCGGTAATTAACTGCTGTAACTGATGATGGCGTTCCCTGAGTTGGGCTTGTTCAGTGCGCTGGGGTTCCAGAGTTTGCAGTAAAGCTTCAATTTGACGATTGAAAGCCGTTTGTTGTTGTACCCAAGCTTCCGAAGCGGTGGCGATTTCTGCTGCTGCGGCGCGAGAAGCATCTAAAACCTCTTGGGCTTGATCCCGTTGTTGCTGACAGGAGAGAATAGATTGCTGTTCGACAACCTGAGTTTGGGCAAATTCCGTTAAAGAATGCTGATATTGTTTAACTTCCTGCTGAGTTTGCGCCAGACGCTTCACAGTTTCCTGAATAGCCGTAGTTAACTCAGTTTGTCGGCGTTGGAGTTGTTTGCGTTCCGCCTCTTGAGTCGCCAGAGTTGATTGTACCGCCAAAAGTTCCTCTTCACCCAAAGCCTTGACACGGGCATTGAGTTCTTCCAATTCAGTGGATTTCTGAGAGATTTGGGAATTGAGGGCTGTGAGTTGAGAATTGAGTTCAGTAGAAGTGCGATCGCCTGCTTGAATTTCGCCAATTAACTTTTCTTGTTGTGCTTGAAGCGATCGCCAAGAAAGAACCGCCTCCCAAGACTGTTTAGCTAAAAATTCCGTGCGTAGTTTTTGATACTTTTCCGCCTTCGCCCGATCCTGAGACAGGCGATCGCGCTGAGTAGTTAATTCCGTCTCAATAATCCGACAACTATCTTCCTTATCCTTCACCTCATCCAGAGTTTTCTTAGCTTGAATAATCTTGCGATCGTAAGCCGAAACCCCAGCCAACTCATCAATAATTTCCCGACGTTCCTTAGCATTCATCGAGATAATGCTAGTAACATCCCCTTGCAGCACAACATTATACCCCTCTGGATAAATGCGGAGATTATTCAACTCCTCATGTAACTCCGTCAGAGTACAAGCCACACCATTCATATAATAATTCGACGTATAACTCCCGTGATGAGTCACCCGCAACCGCCGAGTTACACTCCATTCAAGAGGGGAGTGGGGAGTTACTTCGACTTCGCTCAGTAACCGGGGGAGTGGGGAGTGGGGAATTTCCTCCCCCTCCTCACTCTGCGCCTCTGCGCCTCTGCGTGACACATCCTCCTCCTCTTCTCTTTGCGCCTCTACGCCTCTGCGTGACACATCCTCCCCCGACAAATCAAAAGTCACCGTCACGCTAGCCTCAATCGAAGCCCGTCCCCTAGAAGTTTGATTATTATTAACCAAATCCGGTAATCTATCCGCCCGCATACCCTTAGAACTAGAAAGTCCCAAACAAAACAGCAAAGCATCGAGAATATTAGACTTACCGGAACCATTCGGCCCAGAAATGACAGTAAACCCCGGTAGGAGAGGGACTGAGGTAGTACCACCGAAGGATTTGAAGTTGGTAAGTTCCACGCGCTTAACGTGTACCATAGGCGCTGTTTAACTGGGCTGATGGCTAATGAAGAACAAGTGTATCAATTAATTAGGGTTTCGCAACAGTGTAGAAGAATTTTATCGAACCGCCAAGCCGCCAAGGACGCGGAGAAAGTCATAATAGAGAGAGGACTTCGACAGGACTGTTTTCTAATGTATCAAACTGATCCGCCCCTTTCTCCCGAAGAAGTTTTACCCACAATGTATGATCTCGTGAGTGAAGATCCAGAGGGACCTGGTTTGCCTGATCATTTTCATTTATTACAAACGCGTTTGTTAGACGAAAGTTTTAACTCGCCTAGTTATCCTAGCGACAAGATATTTACGGCTAGTGATATGAATCTTTATTATCACCCCCATCATCCGACATGGTATAAAAGACCAGATTGGTTTGTGGCTGTGGATGTTTCGCCGCTTTATAAAAATGGTGATTTACGGCTGAGTTATGTGGTTTGGCAAGAGGGAATCAGTCCGTTTATTATTGTAGAATTACTCTCACCTGGAACTGAGAAGGAAGAGTTAGGTGAGGGTTTGCGAGATGTGGCAAAACCGCCGACAAAATGGGAAGTTTATGAAAAGATTTTAAGGATTCCTTATTATGCTATTTTTGACCGTTATAAATATGAATTTAAAATGTTTAAATTAGATGGCGGTCGTTATGCGGAAGTTATTTTATCTGATTCCCGTTTTTGGATTCCAGAAATAGAGTTAGGTTTGGGTGTTTGGGAAGGAAGTTATAATAATATTCAGCAGCCTTGGTTGCGTTGGTATGATAGTACAGGTAATTGGGTTTTGACTCCGACGGAAGCGGAAAGGGAACGTACAGAAGAGGAAAGGCGGCAAAAAGAACGGTTGATAGAACAATTGCGGGCTTTGGGTGTAGAACCTGATTTAGAATAAGCTGTTTAAAAAGTAATGCTAATAAGTACCCCAGCAAAATTAATTGCACATAGCTATTGAAAACAAAAATCTCTGTACTCCTTACCTGTTAAGAGTTAAGAGTTCCCTCTCCTAAATATGAAATTTATTTTGCACGACTACTTATTACGCTCATCAGAGATTCTCTTCAAGTACCCGCTTGGGTATAATCATCAATTGCGCCCTGCTTATCTCCTAATGCAGAGCGAGCCATCGCCCGTCCGTAGTAAGCATTATCATTAGGGTCAATGTTGATAGCTTGGGTATAATCATCAATTGCACCCTGCTTATCTCCTAATGCAGAGCGAGTATACCCCCGGTTGTTATAAGCATTGGCAAAGTTAGGGTCAATGTTGATAGCTTGGGTATAATCATCAATTGCACCCTGCTTATCTCCTAATTCATAGCGAGTATACCCCCGGTTGCAGTAAGCATAAGCAAAATTGGGGTCAATGTTGATAGCTTGGGTATAGTCATCAATTGCACCCTGCTTATTTCCCAATGCAGAGCAAGATACCCCCCGGTTGTAGTAAGCATAAGTAAAATTGGGGTTAATGTTGATAGCTTGGGTATAGTCATCAATTGCACCCTGCTTATTTCCTAGGTGAGAACGACAAGCACCCCGATTGCAGTAAGCTGTAGCATAATTGGGAGCAATGTTGATAGCTTGGGTATAGTCATCAATTGCACCCTGCTCATCTCCTAGGTGAGAACGACAAGCACCCCGTGCATTATAAGCTTTAGCATTGTTAGCTTTTAGTTCTAACGCTTGATTACAATAAGCGATCGCACTTTCATAATCTCCTTTATTAAAGCATTCCTCAGCCAACTTGATATATTGATCAGCTTCCGAAGCTGTTAAACTATCTAAATAGCCATGTAAACCGCCAGCATAAAGCAATTCATTTATTCTTACTGAAGGTTTATCACCAGTCACAGTAATCATATCAGTTGGTAAAAAACCCGCCAAAATAAGATTATATTGAGGCTGTGCTTCACTCACTTCCTCTTGAATTAAAATACAAACCAGAACGGCATTTTTTTCAATTTCTTCTTGGCTAATAAACCATTGAATTTGATCAAATTTGCCATGACGAGCTTTAACCTGAATACCAACAGATGAATCAGAGGTTAAGGTGAAATCAACTTTTCCATCTCCACCAATGCGTTTTTCATAGTCAACCTCAGTTACAAAGTCAGCTAACCGGGTTTTGACAACTTCCTCACCCAGCT
This sequence comes from Anabaena sp. CCY 0017, assembly GCF_963920885.1. Taxonomy (NCBI): domain Bacteria; kingdom Bacillati; phylum Cyanobacteriota; class Cyanophyceae; order Nostocales; family Nostocaceae; genus Anabaena; species Anabaena sp. CCY 0017. Next base: position 140,647 of record NZ_CAWUDG010000005.1, read on the forward strand.
TTCCCTTCATGTTGTTGACGAAGACATCACGAATAGGAATTGAAGAAGTTCGTCTATATTTTTCAGCCATATCCCAGCAAAATTTCCGTAATTGCTTTAACCTCTCACCGGAGATGACAGTTAACTCACTATGCTTTCCTTCTTTGTCACAATGTAGTAAATCACCTGATTCAAGTCTGGCGATAAAATCTGTCTGTTGGGCTTTAAGTATTGTTTTCCAGTCCATTCGTGAAAATTTGCCTTCATTTGACAAAGAATATTAATTTTAGTATTCCCCATAAAGTTACAAAAATCACTAATTCATATAAAATTACGCTTTTAATCAAATATAGAACCTCACCCCCAACCCCTCTCCTTATTAAGGAGAGGGGAGAGTTTCACGCAAGTTAAAGCCGGGGTGAGGTTAAAAATATTTGCAAATTTAAAGCCCCCTCCTCGCTTGCGGGGAGGGGGTTGGGGGTGGGGTTCTTATATTCACCTATTTAGTAATAAATTAAGTTCGCTTTGTGCATCTTTCAGACTATTTCTTTCTCCACTTTCTCGGAAGAGTCTTATAGCTTGTCGAAAATCCGCGATCGCACCTTTTTTGTTTTTCTGTTTCGCGCGATTCACTGCCCTGTTATAATAAGCTAAACCATACTTAGGATTAATCTCAATTGCCTGAGTGTAATCTTCATTAGCAGCTTGCAGATACCAGATTTGAGAATTAGCATTCCCACGGTTATTAAAAGCCGCCGCATCCTGAGAATTGAGTTCAATGGCTTTAGTATGATCTTCAATTGCGCCTTTGTAATCTCCGAAGGAAAAGCGGTGAATACCTCGATGATTATAACCAGCACCCCATTGAGGATTTAATTTTAAAACTGTATTATAATCTTCATTAGCTTCTAATTTGTAACCCAATTCACTCTGTATATCCCCTCGTCGGAGATAGGCTACTGTGTAATTAGGATTGCGATTAATTGCTTCTGTATATTCACTAATGGCGGCATATTTTTGATTATTACTAGCAGCGATTAAACCTTTTTGATAATAAGGTCTAGCATCATCAGGATTAATCTTAATTATAGCATCAAAATCTTCAATTGCTGTTTCGTAAATTTTCAGCCGACGGCGGAGAATACCCCGTTCTAAATAAGCATCAATATAATCAGGTTGCAGTCTGATAGCTGTGCTAAAATCTGCATTAGCCTCTTTATTTTCCTGTATCTTTACCAAGGCTAAACCCCGCCCATAATAAGCATAGGCATTACCAGGATTTAATTCAATAGCTTTGGTATAATCAGCAATTGCTTCTTTGTATTTGCCTAATTCATATAACGAAAATCCTCTATCATAATAAGCATTGGCATTTTGAGGATTTAATTCAATTGCTTTACTACTATCTGCCTTTGCTTGCTGATAATCACCTAACTGATAAAAAGCATCACCTCGTTTATTATAAGCACGATCATTTTGTGAATCCAGTGCGATTACTTCCGTAAAATTCTCAACTGCGGCTTGATATTCTCCGGCTTGATATTTTCTTACTCCCTCTTGATATAATTGCTCAAAATTCATTTCAGTAACTACAGTTTTCATTGATTGAAAAAACCATGTAGCTGTGACAATTCCAATAAAACCAGCTATACCGGCTAGAATTAACCAAACTTTTTGCTGATGCTGTTTGCGCTGAGTATATTTATGACTTTTCAACTGCTGTATATCGTTTAAAACTTCACTTACAGATTGATAGCGCTTTCGATAGTCAAAGCGTACCATTTTCTCAATAATTTTTGCTAATTCCTGACTGATTTTTATATTTTTGTTGCGCCAAATAATTTCCCCAGTCATCAAATTCTTATGAGTTTGTAACCGAGAGATTTCATTGGCTGGTAAACCAATCAGTGCGGCGATCGCAACTATTCCTAAAGCATATATATCACTGTTATACTGGGGTTCACCACGCAATTGTTCCACTGGTACATATTCAAGATTACCCACAATCGTAGTGACAACTTCCTGAACACCACCAAAGTCAACCAAAACTAACTTCTGATCTGACTCTCTACGAATGATATTTGCTGGTTTAATGTCCTGGTGAATGACTCCACGACCATGTACAAATACCAAAATTTCTAATATTTCTGATAAAAAACTAATTACCTTTGCTTCTGGTAGAGGTTCTCCCTGACAAATTTCTGCAATTAAATCATGACCAATAATGTATTCTTGAACTAGATAAAATTCGGCATTATCTTCAAAATAAGTCACTAAATTTTGGATTTGGTCGTGTTCCTGACTTAGCTGCTGTAACTTTTTTGCCTCATCTGCAAATAACTCTCGTAGAATTGTTAAATCTGGGGGATGATCACTAGGAGGGTGTAGCTGCTTGACTACCAATTGACTACCCGGAAGAGTAGCATCTTCAACTAAATAGGTTTGTACCACCTCCTCTACATTCAGAACTTTGAGGATTTGATAACGTGCGTCCAAAATTTGACCATTCATAAATTCCTCAGTGATTCCACTTATAATATTTTATTACCTATCTTCGTTAAAAGAATTGTAATCTGAATCACTGAAGAGGTGGGGAACCGGGGGAAAAATTGTGCCATTCCCCCATGACCAATGACCAGTTAAGCTGGGATGACAAATTTTTCGCTACCAGCTAACCCAAAGGCGGTATGAATGACTTGCAAAGCTTTTACACCTTCTTCTTGTGCTACGACACAGCTAATTTTGATTTCTGAGGTAGCAATCATTTGAATATTGATTTGGTGTTTTGCTAAAGCCTCAAACATTTTAGCTGCAATACCGGGTTGTCCGACCATCCCAGCCCCAACAATACTGACCTTAGCGATCGCATTATCTAACACAACTTCACCCCATCCTAATTCTCCCGCTACTTGGGTTAACATTTTCTGTGTACTTTCCCCATCTATCCGCGAAACTGTAAAAGCAATATCTCGCCTGGGAACACCGTCAACAATACGACAGCGCTGTGATTGAATAATCATGTCCACACTGACATTGTGCTGTGCTAATAGTCCAAACAATTTCGCCGCCATTCCCGGCCGATCTGGGACTTGACGAATTGCGAGACGGGCTTGGTTCATATCTAAGGCGACACCACGCACAGGGGGAGGGGTAGGGGCGGGTTTAGTAATATCCTCGTTGATATTGAATGATATCTGTAAACCCGCCCCTACTGGGGACTGGGAAATTTGTTTTTGTCCCTTTGTCCCGTTGTCTGCTTCAATCTCAAAGGCTTGACGTAATGCAGCTACGGCGCGATCGCATTCTGTCGCATCTACAACACAGCTAACTTTGACTTCACTGGTAGAAATCATTTGAATATTTACTTGTGCTTCCGCTAAGGTGGCGAACATTTTCGCCGCTACCCCAGGACGACCAATCATTCCAGCACCCGCGATGCTGACTTTGGCAATATTCTGTTCTACCATCACCTCAGCTTCGTCTGAGTTGGGGTGAGATTGATTTCTCAAAGCTGGGGCGATCGCAGCTGCTACAGCTTCAGCCCGTTTTAATATTGGCGCTGTGACAGTAAAGGCGATGTCATTACTATTACCTTCATGTATGGACTGAATAATTAAATCTACATCGACATTTTGCCGGGATATTTCCCCAAATAACCGCGCAGCTACCCCTGGCTTGTCCGGTACGCGTAACAATGCGACTTTTGCTTGGTCGGTGTCAAATTCGACATTATCTACAGGACGGGCAATTTCTAAGTTAACAAGCGATCGCCCTTGGGGTTTCGGTGATATTACCCAAGTCCCAGGATCATCACACCAACTAGATTTCACTACTAGGGGAACACCATAGTTACGGGCAATTTCCACAGCACGGGGATGTAATACTTTCGCCCCCAGGCTGGCTAATTCCAGCATTTCATTACAGGTAATTTCATCCATTAACTGGGCTTCAGCCACCAAGCGGGGATCTGTAGTTAATATCCCTGGGACATCTGTATAAATTTCACAAAAATTAGCCCCAATTGCAGCTGCGATCGCCACGGCGGAAGTATCAGAACCCCCACGCCCCAAAGTCGTAATTTCCATATTTCTCAGGCTAGATATCCCTTGAAATCCAGCAACTACAACCACTTTATCTTGAGCTAAGTGATAACTAAGGCGTTCAGTTTCAATATGCAAAATCCGGGCGCGAGTATGTTCAGCCTCGGTAACAATTCCCACTTGAGCGCCAGTCATGGAAATTGCTTGTTGTCCGATTTCTTGCAATGCCATACTGACTAAAGCAATGGTTACTTGCTCACCAGTAGAAAGCAACATATCCATTTCCCGGCGGTTGGGATTTTGAGAAATTTCCTGAGCTATTTTCACCAGTCCATCGGTGGTTTTACCCATCGCCGAAACCACTACGACTACAGAGTTTCCCGCCTTCACAGTCTTGTAAACACGCTGTGCAACAGCTTGAATACGTTCTACCGAACCAACAGATGTACCACCGTATTTTTGAACTATCAGCGCCATAAGTTTATATTTAAAATGTTGCCTACTTTCTGCGATGTCCCGCCACGTGGGGAAACCTGGAAAGTATTACCAGTTGTTTAGTTTATTAATATCAGAATCAGTGCCGACAAAAAACCTGTAATTAAGGTTTCTTGGTGACTTTTTGGACAATGGGTGTAAAAATTACTGAAAATACCGGCCTACTGACGGCCATAGCCAAGGTGAGACTATAGTATACTGCCTCAGCAGCGTCAATAAATCATCTGAAAATATGAGATAACGCCCATGTAGCCATCATGATTTGACATCTCAATGTCTATATGGTGTATGTTGCGTTTTTTTATATTAATAATCAACAATTTCAATCATATTGATACTTGCGATCGCTCTGGGAAAGGGGGGCTTTGTCCATCACCGCCCTGTATTCGTCCTGAACATTAATTATTTAGGTAAGTAAGTAGTCGGGAAAATTTCCAGGTATGTCATTGCGAACGAAGCGTAGCGGAGTGAAGCATAAGACCGAAGCGGTCACGCTCCGCGAACGCAAGGGTTTTGAGTATTTTACATTTTGTTATATAGCGGAAAATTTTAGCACCCACTTACTTAAAACTTAGGCAACTTTGTCATGAAATCATGACATATATCCAGTTTAGGCTTGTTCACTATAAATACTGAAAGTTACCTCAACTTTACTCTTCAAAGTATTAAGTAATATTCATGAGTAAATCTAGTGTATTTTAATTTTTGATGAGATACATAAAAGTAGCTCAATTAAAATTAGTGCCTAGAGGAAGAGAATTAAGTATTACTCAAACTTAATAAATTTTTAGTGATTATTCCTGAATTAATCATCACTTGCTGCACAGATTTAACCAAAATTAATGTAACTCTTGAGACACTATAGATGGTGATATTACTTCGGACTTTTGATACATTGCAGTTATTTATGCGACAAAATTGTGATAAATTGACACATCTGTTTTATAATATTTAAACATCAGCATAATTTTTTTTACTAAATCTGTAGCGGTTAACAGCTATATGTATGAGAAGCTGTTCCGGGCTGTAATACAGTAAAATTGAGGAATGCAAAATGTCAAATAGCCCAGGATTGTATATTCTACTAGTCAGTGTTCACGGTTTAATTCGTGGTAAAAATTTAGAATTAGGACGAGATGCTGACACGGGTGGACAAATTAAATATGCTCTAGAACTGGCTCAAGCCTTAGCAGCAAACCCAAAAGTAGAACGCGTAGACCTGGTAACTCGTTTAGTTAATGATCCAAAAGTTAGCTCTGATTATGCTCAACCGATAGAAATTCTGAGTGATAAAGCCCAAATTATTCGTGTTAACTGTGGGCCACGTCGCTATCTCCGCAAAGAAGTTCTCTGGCCGCATTTAGATAATTTTGCCGATGAATTACTCAAGCACCTGCGCCAAGTGGGAAAATTACCCCATGTCATTCATAGCCATTACGCCGATGCTGGATATGTGGGTTGTCGGGTTGCTGGTTGGTTAGGTGTACCACTTGTACATACTGGACACTCCCTCGGACGAGTGAAACAACAACGGCTTTTAGAGCATGGGACAAAAAAGGAAACCATTGAAAGCACATATCACATTAGTACCAGAATTGAAGCAGAGGAAGCGACCCTGGCCAGTGCAGCATTAGTCATCGCCAGTACCCATCAAGAGGTGACGCAGCAGTATGGTATTTACGACCACTATCAACCAAATAGAATGGTTGTAATTCCTCCTGGAGTAGCACTCAAAGAGTTTTACCCAGTGTCAGAAAATTGGCAGGAACCACCAATTTATGAGGATTTAAAAAGATTTCTCAATAATCCCGAAAAGCCCATGATTATGGCGCTTTCTCGGCCAGCAATTCGGAAAAATGTCGCATCTTTGGTTAAAGCTTATGGTGAAGATCGAGAGTTGCGTCATTTAGCCAATTTAGTCCTAATTTTAGGCAATCGAGATGACATCACCACGATGGAATCAGGGCCACGCCACGTACTTACAGAAATTTTCCAGTTAATCGACCGCTATGACCTTTACGGATACGTCGCCTATCCCAAACACCACCGTTCCGATGAGGTGGCTGACCTGTATCGATTGTTAGGCAAAAACCGGGGCGTTTTTATCAATCCGGCATTAACTGAGCCATTTGGCCTCACCTTAATTGAAGCTACAGCCTGCGGTGTGCCAATTATCGCTACCTCAGATGGTGGTCCGCGAGATATTCTGGAGGCTTGCGAAAATGGGATGTTGATTGACCCTCTAGATATTCAACAAATTCAAGATGGTCTGCGAACAGCACTTACAGACCGGAAACAATGGGAAACTTGGTCTAAAAATGGCTTAGATCGAGTTCGAGCCAATTTCTCTTGGTCTAGCCATGTAGAACGTTATCTCGAACAGGTAGAGCAGTTACCACAACGAAGAGTTAAGTCTGTGCTGAGTCCCCTAGCAAAAGCCTTCGCAACTGACTTACCTGATTGGAATATTCCCGATCAAAACCGCTTACCAACCGCAGATCGTTTTTTAGTTTGCGAAATCGATAATACCTTATTAGGCGACCAGGAAGCCTTACACAAACTGATTGAGCGACTGCGTAACGAAGGTCACTCAACTGGAGTGGGAATTGCTACTGGGCGCAACCTCAACAGTTCTTTGGAGATGTTGGAAGAATGGCATTTTCCCAGACCTGACTTGCTAATTGTCTCAGCTGGTAGTGAAATTTATTATGGCCCGCAGGTAGTGCCGGATAGCAACTGGCAAAGACACATTAGCTACCGTTGGAACGCTGACGCTGTACTGCAAGCAATGGCAGAATTACCCGGAGTCGAGCTGCAACCGCCAGAATCTCAAGGTAAGTTTAAACACAGCTACTTTATTGATGAAAACAAATCCTTAAGCTTTAAGGAAATCATGCGGCATCTGCGACGGCGTAGACTCCACGTTAAAGGAATTTATAGCCATAATATGTATCTTGATTTATTACCTATCCGGGCTTCTAAAGGTGATGCTATTCGTTATTGTGCTTTGAAGTGGGGATTACCAATTAAACGATTCTTAGTAGCCGGTGCATCTGGAAATGATGAATCAATGCTATCTGGAAATACCCTCGGTGTGGTTGTGGGTAATTACAGTGCTGAACTAGAAAAGTTGCGTGACTATCCACAAATTTACTTTGCCGAAGGAAATTATGCTTGGGGAATCTTGGAAGCCCTAGACCGCTATGACTTTTTTGGTACTCTGTCTAAAACAGAACCGGAAATGATGGCGGTGTAATTCGTAATTCGTAATATTTCCTGCGGAAACGCTGCGCGAACGTAATTCGTAATTACCGATATCTCAACGGCTAATTTTTCTGCGTTTTTGCATGAACTACTAACCGTTGTTTAGGGGTTTCCAGAAAATAAATTGCCCCATTTCATCAGACCATATTTGTTCTTTATCCCCCTGCATCCTGCACCCCTGCCTACCTCAGCAATGGAATATTTTTTTAATTGTCAGTCCCTTATTGGTAGCTATTGAATTTTGAGGACAACTAAGGTCATATCATCGGTGTTTTGTTTCTCAGTGCCGATAAATTGCAAAACTTGGTCAAACAGATAATCTACGATCTCCTGTGGATTACTGTAATACCTGCAAGCGGCATGAAAGGCAGCAACAAAGTTTTCTTCGTCGAAGCGATCGCCACTAGCAGCCGCCGCATCAGTCAAACCATCTGTATAATAGATTACTGTATCCCCAGGTTCTAACTGTGCCTGGGCATTTTCGTATTGGCTATTGGCATCTAACCCAATCAGCATTCCTAAAGTATCCAAGCGGGTAATAGTTTTTGTGGAGGCGTGCCACCATAAGGGAGGATTGTGTGCCGCATTACTATAAGATAAAACTCGATTAAAGGGATTGTATTCTGAGTAGAATAGCGTGACAAAGCGATGGGAATTTTCTAAATCCGCATACATAACGCGATTCAAATTTTGCAGAATTACACAGGGAGAATTACCATGCAATACTTCACCGCGCAGCATTCCCCGCATCATCGTCATAATTAGTCCGGCGGGAACACCTTTACCCATAACATCGCCAATCACTAAACCCCAACGCCCGCTTTCCTGAGCATTTTTACTATTTAGCTGCACCTGATTGCTATTGGTGGGGATAAAATCATAGTAATCTCCACCGACACGATTAGCCGGTTTACAGCGTGCAGCTAGAGTTGCGCCAGGAATAAACGGGCATTGTCGAGGTAAAAGTCGCCGTTGAATTTCTGCACCAATTTCTAGTTCTTGGTCTAAACGTTCTTTTTTTCGCAGTTCTACGGCTAATTCATCGTTTTCAATGGCTACAGCCGTTTGGTCTGCTACCAGTCTGACTAACTTTTGTCTAGTTTCTGTCCAGCTATATTCTGGGTCACGGCTGAGGACATAAAGCCACCCCCGTTCTGTATGCTTCACCAAAATCGCTGTGCCAAATATTTGCACGTCTGGCCCCAAGTAGCGATGCATTTGATCATCCAGAATTCCTGTAGCTGTGGCTAAAGGGGCTGCATTAGACAGCAGCGTGATTTGACTACTAGCGGTTTCTAGGGCTTTGCGGATGTTCTTACGCTGACGGCTATCTTGCCAGTGTAGCTGCTCTAACCTAATTTGACCGTTAGGTTTATGCAGAAACAAAGCACTACCATCTGCATCTGTGACTCTGGTTGCCATTAGCGGGATCAGCTCCAAAAATTGGTTCAAATTATTGAAGCTTCTCAGGGCAAATCCTAAAGAACTGAGTAAATCTTGGATTTTGTTCTGTTCTCGGTTTAGCCTGGCCACGAGTTCCTTGAGTGCCACGACTGGCGTGACATCTGTCGCAGCACTACTATTACTATTAGTGGGTTGGGAGGGCGGTTGAGACACAGGTAAAGGTATTATTGCACTTGATATAGATAGACTTTTAGATTACTTATAAATAAAGTAATTTGCTTGAGAATTGCTAAATTATATTCGGACAAGATTTATTACTTTAGCAAGAGTAAAAAGACGTAAGACATAGCTGAAAGTAAGTATTATATTTGCTTATTGCATTTATGGCTAAATATTGATGTATTTTTAGTCAAAAATTACTAGGTAAAAATCAGCAAATTCTGCCATAAGCTATAAAGCCTTTAATTTTTCCAGAAGTTAATTAGCAAATCATACATCTTTAGACCCAAAAAAATCCCTTGTCAACAAAATAATTTTGTGTAGGTTTCTAATTTCCTCCTGGAAGTGTGAAGTTTTCGTATCTGTTTACCTTGGGTGCAGGGGTTAAGCAGAATAAGTGCAAAGTATAGCAAAGTACTAACAGCACTTTGCTATATAAGGGAAATATGGCTACGTCATGCAAGTTACAGAAGAGGCAGAGGGGAAGGGGGGAGGGTGCAGGGGAGATGAGGAACGGTTTTTAAGTCAGGAAGTTTAAACTAATTTCTAACTCCCCCTTGCTCCCTGCACCCTGCACCCCTGCGCCTCTTCGCTCCCCCTTGCTCCCTGCTCCCCTGCCTCTTCACTCCCCCTTGCGACGGCGTTAGCCACTCAATAAAGCTTCGATAAACTCGTAGCTGGAAAAGGGACGCAAATCTTCGATGCCTTCGCCAGCACCAATAAAGCGAATGGGCAAACCTAGCTGCTGTACAACGGCTAAGGCTACACCTCCCTTAGCTGTACCATCCAGTTTGGTTAAAACTACCCCACTGAGTTGGGCGGCTTGGGCGAAAACTTCAGCTTGGCGCAGTCCATTTTGACCGAGAGTGGCATCTAAAACCAATAGGGATTCTATTTTGGCATTAGGGGCTTTTTTGTCAATAATCCGGCGAATTTTAGCCAGTTCGTCCATTAAGTTTTTCTTATTTTGCAGTCGCCCGGCTGTATCTACTAAGAGTAATTCAGTTTCTCGTGCTTGGGCAGCTGCGATCGCATCAAAGACTACGGCGGCAGGATCTGTATTCTTTCCCGGATTGGCAATAACTTCTACACCGCTTCTTTGACCCCAAACCTTAACCTGTTCCACAGCCGCAGCCCGGAAGGTATCTGCTGCCCCAATTAAGCATTTATAACCAGATTTTTGGGCGAGGTGGGAGATTTTACCGATAGTAGTGGTTTTACCAGCACCGTTAACTCCAGTAATTAACCAAATATTTAAAGTTTCTTTTTCTGGGGTAAAGCTAGAACTGTCGGCTTTTTGCAGTGGTGCATCTAACATCTCCCGCAGGATTTGTTTCAGGTAGGCGATCGCCTCTTCTGGCGGGGTAACTTCTGCTAACAGTTTTTTCTGAAGCGCACTAATAATGTAATCCGTCGCATCTACACCCACATCAGCTTGCAGGAGTGCAGCTTCTATTTCTGCCACAGCCGCTTGATTTAGTGGTCCCTGTCCTACAATTGCCTTCAGTTGGTTGAGGATATTACGACGGGTTTTACCTAAGCCTTGGCGAAGCTTTTTCAGCCAAGTAATTTCCTCAATCGAAACATCTTCTGGTCGTCTACCTTGAGCTGCTAATACTTCTGCTGACCAAACAAAACCTTCATCAAAAGCTAATCCATCAATGTCTTCGGCTGTTTCGGTTGTAGTCGCTACTGGTGGTAATACTTCCGGTTCTGGGACTTCAATCGCATTGGCTATTAGCCGTTCTTGCTTGGCTTGCCTTTCTGCCGCCGCCCGTTCTAAAAATGATAAATTACTCGGCGCTGCTTCAGTAGGTGTAGTCTCTGGCTGCTCAACTGCCTCTGCTGGTGCTGTGGGGGTGACTTCACTTACCGGAGATGGCTCGGTTTCTATTTCCGTAGCAGCAACGGTTTCTACCGCTTCGGGTGTTTCTGATGGTGTTTCCACTTTCACTGCATCAGCAACGGTTTCTACCGCTTCGGGTGTTTCTGATGGTGTTTCCACTTTCACTGCATCAGCAGCAGTTTCTACCGCTTCGGGTGTTTCTGGTGGTGCTGCCACTTCCACTGCATCAGCAGCAGTTTCTACTTCTGGAGTTTGTTGTTTTTGCTGGATATTCTTATAGGCAGATTTAGCAAAAGCCAATAAATCTGCCGTTGAATCTGGCGTAGTGTCTGCTGTGGGGGTTGGAGTTACGGCTGGCTCTGGTTGGGTTTCTGGTGCTGGAGGAGTTTCTTCAGGTGGAGTATCAGAGGAATCGTTATATTTACGGCGGAACCAATTAAAAACCATTGCAGCTATAGGTATTAGTTGTGAGTTTGAGTTATTAGTTATAAGTTAAAAGTTTAATTGAATCCGTAGCTCTTGACTGGGGTTTGACCTCACCTCTCAAAGCCAGTTTGCTTCAGAGGGGGAAAACACCTCAAAAACTGGCTTCTGCTCACAACCATCAGAAAATCAGGATGCGAAATCCTAAACGACTGCTTTTTGTTCTGTAACTCGGCGCAGAACGCCATTAATAAACCGATGTCCTTCATCTCCACTGTAACGTTTAGCTAGTTCCACTGCTTCGTTAATAGCTACTCTGTCTGGTAAATTGAAAAACCTCATTTCTCCCACAGCAATTCGCAAAATATCTCGGTCTATTTGAGCTAGGCGAGTCACTTGCCAATCTACTAAGGCAGAGGAAATTTCTTCATCGATGCTAACTCGATGTTCGTTGACTAATTTCACCAGTTGGATGGCATATCTGCCCACTTCCTTGTCTTGATTTGCTAGTTGAATCAACTCTGGGAACTCTACTGCGGCTCCAAGTTGATTGATGGCTGTTTGGGTGTAGTCTATAGCCTCTTTGAGGAGGTTTCTGGCCGTATTCAGGTCTGAAGCACGAGTTTGACTAGTTAAGAGGCGCTCGTTACTGCGTTGTAGTTCTCCAGTGGCGTTGTCTAGAGTGTCTTGCACTTCTGATCTGAGAGTGCGAACTGTAGCTAGGACTAATTTAGGCAGATGTTCTTCTGTCAATTTTTTCGGGTTAATTGGCAACTGGCTCAAACTTAATAGTGCCAATTCACGAGCAATTTGTTGGGGTTTTCGTTCTTGCATGGAAGTGAGTGCCTCAGCACTAATGATTGGAGGTGAATAATGGAGCCTTGTGGCAAAGTCAGATAATCATACTATCTATTTACTGGCGACTTTGCCGGATTGATTTTAAGTTTCCTCCAAGGGGATAATTGGCAGCTTGCTTTCTAAGGGTGATGTTTCTAAATTTCGGTCTGGGGACAAAACTAGAGGAGGTAGAGGTGTACTCTGAGCGATGATACCGCCAGAAACTAATACTTTAAAGGCATCTTCTATGGGCATAGAGAGGTTTACGACCTCATCCTCTGGAACGATGGCATACCATCCTGTGGTGGGGTTTGGGGTACTAGGAATGAAAACACTGAGCATCGGACGGGGCAGATGAGCTTGAATTTCGTTACTCATCGTACCGGTCACGAAGGCGATCGCCCATATTCCTTTTCTGGGATACTCTACTAAAATCACCCGGCGAAATTTGTCGTTGGAATCTTTGAGTAGGGTGGCTAAAAGCTGTTTTAGGGTTTTGTATACCTGTCCAGCTAAAGGAATTGCCTGCAATACTCGCTCACCAAAATCTAATAACCAACGCCCTGCAATATTGCGCGCCATCAACCCGATTAAAAGAATGCTTAACAGTGGCACGGCCAGTCCCACGGCTAAATTCAGTATATTTACTAGTATAGGTTGGAGACCATCAAAGGGATTGAGTTGTTTGGGAATTTGGGTGAGAAAGTTGATTACCCAATTAGCGATAGTAATGGTTAGCCAAATAGTTGTTGCTAAGGGTATTACTACCAACAAACCAGCAATCAGGTCATTTTTTAAATCCTGTTTTAGGTGATTAATTCCCAAGTCCCTATTCTCCTGTTTGAGGTTACTGGAACTTTTGTTATTAGTATTCATACCAGTATATTTGTCAAATTACGCAGACATTGCTTGTTGTATTCAATACTTAAAGCAACTGCCCAAGATTGTAAGCATCTGAGCTAATGCTATGAAAATATACAGTTATTTCTAGAAAAACAGAATTTTTCTAGAGGGTTGCATATAGACACTTACCAACCAAGATCATGGCTGATTTGACTTTGAGAATGTTACTTTTCTTTGTCAGACTTGTAAACGTTTGTTGCAAGTTCCTCACATATTACTCATCTTACCGCGCTCGATTGAAAGCTGCTGATAATTTTTAAACTATTAAATTACACCTAAAGGAGGATGCTGATCAGGTTGTGAAGTTGTAAATAATTTTTCTGAGAATTTTAACTAGCATCAAACTTCTGGGCTGTTTGTGAAATAGTCTCAATGGCTGCGGCTGGATTCTCTTTAACGTCAGATAAGCCTATTTCTAAACTGGGGGTAGGCATATTTTTCATTTCCCAAACTTTGAGCAAAATGAGATATTCGTAAAATGCCTGCAATGTACACCAAGCCATGCCGGCGCGTCCGTCTAGGCAACCCCTTAAGATAAAATACATATATAGAAAGCGCAGAAGTGGTCTGGCGGGTAAACGTAACGATAAATCTTTTAAAGCCCGTCGTCGTTCAATTTCCGTCTTACCCAGAAATAAATCCTGCCAGTTGATTTTACCTTGTTCAATCTGATACAAAGTCTCTTTGGCTTCATCAGTAGAATAACGGTTATGTTTGTCAATCCAACGGCTTAAACCCTTGCCAGAAGTGTAGTGCGGATATGTTTCTTTAATGAAGCTGGTAGCACCGTTACATACTTCCCGTTCTGTATGACCATAATCTGTAAACCAGACTTGACCGTGGCGGAACAGACGCATTTGATAGCGGGGATATTGGGTGCTGTAACGAATCCAATGATTCATGAACATCACACGTTCAGCGACGTAGTAGCCTATATAGTCGGGGTTTTTGGTGGCTTGTACGCATTCGGCAAATAGTTCTGGTGTCAAGCGTTCATCGGCTTCGAGAATGTATACCCACTCATATTTGGGAGGGATAGATTCTAGCATCCAGGTACGTTGTTTACCGTGGCTTTCAAAGGCGTGTTGGACGGTGCGAACAGGATAACGACTGGCTATTTCTAGAGTGCGATCGCTACTGCATGAGTCTACAACAATAATGTCATCCGATAGCATTGCCGACTCAATACAAGCCGCAATATCTAGCTCTTCGTTATATGTCAGAATATAAATTGAAAACATTTCTCAATTTTTAAAGGAATTTGTTAATTGCTCAGTAGAGACGTTACATGGAACGTCTCTACATTGTTGGTCAGAGATGTTGATTCAGAGTGAATTAACGTGCAGCTACTTTACGTTTACCACCTTGTAAAGCACCCATACTTCGTAAACCTGTCCAGCCAATGATCATATAACCGATGGATAACAGCAAACTACTAATACCAATGCGGATTCCAGACTTCCAAGCATTGTCTCTAGCTTGTTTTTCTGCTTCTTCTTTACGTTGGCGAATTTGGGTTATTCTTTGAGTTGCGAGTGCTTGGGGGTCTGTTTGCTGGGCGATAAAGGTATCTAGTTCTGCGGGATTTTCTTTAAACTTTTTGAGTAATTCTTTTTGCGCGGCGGGAAGTTGAGGGTTATTTAGTGCTTGTTGGTAGGTTTGCTCATTTTTCAGCAGTTCGGTAAACTGATTTCTGGCTTGATTTCGCAGCTGTTCCAGTTGAGCCTTTCCTTGCTCGTTATTGATTTGGGCTTGGAATTGGGATAACTGACTTTGCAGTTGAGTTTCGGCCTGTGAGGCTTCTTGGCGAATTTGCTCGACGTTTTGAGCGCTAGCTTGTCGGACGTTATTCAAGTGCAAGGGAAAAATTAGCAAGAAAATCAACCCTAAGATACTGGAGAGAATCAAGACGGGAAATCTAATATCTATAGGTTTGGGGCGATCGCCGTAGGCGGGGCTTTGCCCATCGCCATCACCAACACTATCAATCCAATAACCGACAAATAGCATTCCTATCCCAACTAGAGGCACAATGCCTCTGTCAACTAATGCTGTGGCTAGGTTGATTTGCCATGAGCGATCAGTCGGTTGGAAAGGTAACAGTAGAATTAAAAAGTCTAGTAAAAAGGACAAAACTAAAATTATCCCCACTACCTTCAGTGTTAAGGCAGCGTTCCCAGAAGCAACACGATTAGTCATAGTTTTTCAAATTTGTGGTATGTCAGAGTGATTATCCTACTTAAAGTTACTTGAATATTGTTCCCATAACTTTTGGATGAAACTTATTCGATGAACTTACCTGTTATGGAACAGTATCAGGCAGGTATATTTTTGTATAAAATCTATACAAATTTGTTGTAAATTACACTATAGTAGCATTTGCTATTGCTTGATCATCTGTTCCCAAACAGGTAAATCCTCTGGAAGATCCACATCGGCTAAAGGTGACAAGTAGGCGAGTGATATTTTGAGCTTTTCAGCAATATTCACAGTTTGTTGTAACACATGAGATGTTCCCCAATCGATATTAACGAATAATTCAGGGATCAGGCGACACAAACCAATTAAGTAATAACCGCCATCAATGGCTGGGCCAAGTGTAAGATCACAAGTGTGTAGCTGTGCAAAGGCTTGGGAAAGAATGTGAGAATTGATTCCAGGACAATCTATGCCAATGATTATGACTTGTTCTGCACCAGATTCAAAGGCATGAGCAAGCGATCGCGCCATTCGCGCCCCTAAATCGCCTTCACCTTGAGGATGGTATACTAAATTAGCACCTAGCCAATCTTCCATGAGTTGCGAGTTACCACCGGCAAACCGCACTTCCCAAGATACAGCAGTGTTTTTTTGCAGTTCTTGAACCTGAAGTATTGTATGTTCTGTCATCTGCCGTTGTAAATTGGCAGCGCCCACAGTACCCAAAGCGGGTATGAGTCGGGTTTTCGTCTTCCCTGCTTCTGGGTAACGAGTAAAAATAATTAAGTGCTGTTTAGCAATATTTGATGATTTCAGCACGAGTAGTTCTATTTTAGTGAGCGAAATATCACTAGACTACTACATATCATTCAGAATCCTGACCGAATTCAAATATGCGTTTTCGGTTAAGAGAACACCAATAAATAAATTACCTAAAAATTGTAGGGCGGGTTACGCTGCGCTAACCCACCTTAAATTGAAGGATAATGGTGGGTTACGGACTACCGTCCTAACCCACCCTACAAATACATATTGGGGATTTTATTATTTGGAAGCCTCTAACTCTTGTAGAGATGTTTTTTGCGAAGCTGGAATTCTCAACTCATCTGCTGTTGCCTGCGCTGACGATTATGGTCAGATTTCACAACTATGACCCACATCCATTATCCTTCTCAGACCTCATTGCGCCGATTAAGGTTGAAACAAAGACGCACCTTTTGGAAACGTTAGTATTTCGAGGTGTAAAGGTAATTCTCCCCAATTGTCCATTGACAGAACCATCATACTTGAACTGTACCCGATACTTCCCAGAACCAGAAGGAACTTGAGCGAAAGTGGAAGTAAATTTAATTGCTGTGGAGTCACCTTGAATCAAGGGTTGTCCATTTGTGGCTTGACATTGGTTGTTTGACGGTGCAATCTGTGTAGCAGCTAGTACTTGATTACCATCATCCCAAAAACAAACTTGCCAATTAAGTTTTTCTCGTTTGGCATTGCTTTGGGCATTACGTAATAGTGATAATGCCTGACTTTGTGCAGTATTCACCTTCTGTCGATTGAGAAATCCTAACCAGCTAGGAGCTGCGATCGCTGATAAGATACCAATTGTGAAAATAACCACTAAAACTTCTAAAAGAGTGAATCCACTGGTATCGTGATTATTTAAGATAAACTTTGCCTTAAACAACGATGATAAATTTACCCGTGGAGAAATCTTTATAGGATATTTTTGGTTATTTTGGTGGAAATTATTTAATTTAATTTGCATTTAACTTGATGTGATTAAATGTGTTTTTAGCAAATTAATATAGCGTTTCCTCATCAGATAAGGCACACCATATTACCCTCCTCGCTTGCAGCTAGGGGGTTGGGGTTGAGGTTTAAGTGCCTCTTCAACCAAGAAAAGCTATATTTTTTCTGAGTTTTGAAATTTAGACTGTAATCGCGATTTATTTGATTATTTACTTTTTAAGTAACCATTTTTCCAAAGATATAACGGGCTAAAAAAACTACTAATAAAATATTGCATTTCACACTTAGCAACTAAATCATTAGTTAATTCATTTCGGTATTTAATAAAATGTAAAATGATTTTTCTCAAATCATTGCCCATATAAGCTAAAGTAACGATAGGTTGATAAAATGGTTTAATATTTACCATTCGTGTCACATAACGGCTAAATCCAATACCGCGTAAAAATGGGATTAAATATTCTTTAGTTAAGCGAAAACTAGGTATTTTATGGTAAATTTCCATTTCGGGGTTATACCAAACTTCCCACCCAAATTTTTGGATATAAGACAACATCTCTAAATCTTCGCTAGTGAGCATATTACCTGCTACTCGACCAGTTAAAATAGGTTGATCAGGGACACTTTCGAGCCAAGCTTGACGACGCACAACTAGCCCCGCAGAAGGAGGAAGTAATCTTTTGCTAGGTTCATATAGCAGAGGTAAATTTCCTCGTTCTGTAATTGCTAAAAATGGGGCAATTCTGGCAAAATTTTCTGGTGGTTCTACTTCCCAGTCAGGATGAATTTGGCTACCATAAGCCCCTGCTTGGGGATGTTGTTCACCAAAAGTATAAGCAGCTGATATCCATGTGGATGTCGGGTAATTATCATCATCTAGAAAGCCTATAAATCTACCTTTAGCTTCAGTAACTGCCCGTTTTCGTGCATAGGCTGCTCCCTGTTTTGGTTCAAAGCAGTATTTTAAAGGATAGGGACACGTCCAATCTTTTTGATAAGCTTGAATAACTTGAGCCGTGTTATCTGTGCTATTATTATCTACAACAATAATTTCCCAAGATAAACTTTCGGTGTTAATTTGATTTCGCAACCTTTCTATTAGTTCAGGCAAACGATTTTCACCGTTGCAGGTTGGTATAGCAACGGTAAAGTCAATTTTATCAGGCATAGCTTATCGGTTTAATTTCAATAAGTTTTTTTGCCCTAATTTACTAATATATAAAATATAATTAGGCATAGTTTAGGACAATTTTTTGAGCAGCTTATTAGTTGTATCTATCAACTAATAAGCTGCTCTTGATGTTTCAATTATCCTATGTAGACTCTGTTTTATATAGCGTGTTTATACGGGTTTTAATCTGCTCTTTTTCAGCACGAATCGATAAATTTAATTACATTTAGTGTCTTTCTCTGTGATCATTGAGCCTAAAAGAGTTTTCACAATCACGCAGCGCTTCATATTAGAATTAGAAGGTACGGCAACCACAATTTTTAATCCAGGTGCTTCTGTTGAACCATCTGGTGGTGTACCAAAGTCAGTATTTAGTGGTAGAGTTCCCATGTAATCAAAGGTGATTGTTTTTGGAGCGGCATCAGATACTATATTACTCAGCAATACTTCTCCCGGTTTGATTCCCACATCCTCACCTAAGTTGCGCCAGTTACTTGGTGTGATTGGTGGTTTACCTTGATAAATTGCAAATTGGGGAGTATCACCATCAGTGCGGAAACTAACGCTGTAATCACGTTTTGTTCTGATAGCTTGTCGATGTGCTTGCTGTAGTGCGCCTAAAACAGCATCATTAGCTTTATTTAGTCGCTGACGGTTGACAAAACCTAGCCATCCGGGAGCCGCTATAGCTGCTAGAATTCCTATGATTACTGCTACTACAATTACTTCTAGCATAGTAAAACCAGCATTTTGCTGATTGTCTCCAGAGGTTGCACCTCGTAGCTTGCTTTTTGCATTTCTGACACGAAGCTGTTTAAAGTTTACATTCAGCTTTTCTATAATGTAATCAGCAACCATTGCTTGCTCCTCCTATTGACAAATTTACCTAAACAAGAATCCCCTGCCTTCAACTCTTACGCTTGTTGTGGGGAAATAAGTTTGATTATTAGCATTATATTTGATTCTGTTGCCATCGTTTTCAATCCGAGCTAGTGCATTACCTCGGATAAATACTTGTGCGGTCGTATTGAAACTATCTACACATACATAAAATCCTGTCCTGTTATTTGCTGGTGTTATTGTTGACCATGTAGTTGCAGGTGTTGGACAATTTGCTGCTGGTCGTGGATCTTCAGTGCTTTGATCAACATAGTCAATCAGCACTGTAGCAGAAGTATCATAAGTTCCAGATTTTTTCCATTTTTCCATCCCTATTTTTAAACTATCAGCCTCGTCAAAGTACTCTGTAAAGGGAGCAAAACCTGCACTGGGAGGAGTAATATAAGTACCATTGGCAGCTCTTACACCATCTTTAATTTGCCATCTAGCGATGCGAGCAGCATTTGACCAAGTATTACTATTTTCTTTGATTAAATAGTAGGCAACTAACGAGTAAACAAAAGTATCATCTGTTGTACCATCGGCTGCTGGTATTACATCACTCTCTAATTCACGTTTCCAAAAAACCAGTACAGGCGACTTTGTTGTATCACTTGGATAACGCAATTCGGATTTTATAGCTTCAATACCGTCAGCATCATAGATATACACGGCCTGCTGTACATCACGGGAAATATAATTAAGAGCCGTTTGGATTTCTTGCTCAGAATTTGCTTTAGCTTGCTCCTGTCGGTCTGTACTCAGCACACTCACCATGAAACCTAGTAATGGTGTGAGGATTAAAAACGCAATCAACAAAGCTACTAACAATTCAATGAGAGTAAAACCACCAGGCTTTTGAATAATTTTGGAGCTTTTGATTTGGCTCCTAAGTATAAATTTGAGTGTTTTCGCCATCATAGTGTTGTCCTTTTACTAGAAGATGCACCACTTAAACATTGTCAGTTCTTCCAAAGAGAAGTTCGTAGTAAGGACTTTAGTCCTTTCATATTCAGAAGGGATAAAACCCTTACTACAAACAGTTTTTTTATTTGACTTGGAATGATGTTTAGCTAATTACAGCTTTGCCCATTTCCATCGTTGTCAGGTGCTATACCAAAACGCTGACATAAAGCCTCAAATGAAGTACCAATACTGGCAATATCAGCCGTTCTTTCGACTGCTGGCGCTTGCTTGTTACCCAGTCCTTCAGTCACAACTGATGCCGTTTTTGTGCTTGTATTGCCTGCAACGTCTTCTTGAATATTAGCTAGGAGAGGTTTATCAAAATCAACATCTCCTCGATAAACCCGCACTGCTAGACGATAACCGTCACTGGCTTGACTTTCCCTGACTATAATTTGACGTGCTTGAATGTAAAACTCATCAAATGGGCTTTCTGAGGTACAATCTGGCTGATCAATTTCTTCACTTTCAGGATTCAGGTGGCAAATATTGCCATCCTTTGTAAAAAGATATAAATCTGGATCTGTTGCAGTGCTAGGTGCTTCCATGTTTACAGAACTAATTAAATTTTGTGCCAGGTCTCTAGGATCTTCTGCGGTTGCTGGGTCTAGTGGAATTTGGTTGGCTGTAGGTGGGGGAATTGAGCCGGTTCTGACACCATCAATGAAGGTATTTGCAGCTTGGGTTGCTTTTTCTACCCGTCGAGATTGGACACGGATAGCTGTTGACATCACAAGGACGGGAGATATAGCTGCCATTAAAATGGCAACTACAACTATGCCTATGAGTGACTCAATAATCGTAAAACCAGAATCACTGGAAGATAAAGTTTTTGGCTGTGGTTTGCGTTTAATCATGACTTATCACCAGTTTCTCAGTTTCCTAATTGCATTGCCGTTGGTTATCTGGGAGGGCATTATCACCAGTCGCTGTTTTAGCACACAGTAACGTTGCTACCCATCTGTCATCTCGACCAACTTCGCGGAAGTATTCATCTGGTAAATCATTTGGTGTGAGTACCAGCTTTTGGGCAAATAAGTCAGGCGCTTGAGATAGCAGTGCTACATCATAACCCCACTGTCTGACCGGAGGTAGATAACCAGTACCTCTACCATTATTAATTTCTATCGCATATCTGAGTTGATTATTAGCCCCATCGGTGAAAGCTGTAGTAAATGGACCTGTAGCATAGGCACTCTTTTTAACCTGCATGAAAGCCCCGCTAATCCTAGCTTTAAATCGTGGATCACTGGGATGCCAGTGTTGCATAAACCGAACAAAGTTATGCAGACCACCGTTATCTTCAGAAGCATTGCCGTTGGAACGGGCTGGGCTATCTCCTGCGGCAACAATTAAGTTAAAAGTAGTGTCCTTGGCAGGTTGTAACCAGTTTCTGTCGCGGTTTGATGAGACAGTAGTAGTGTTATCTGGATCAGAAGGCGTAGCAAAGGGTTGTCTGAGTTGTAATACAGGTGTAAGCGCTGTAACATTGCCACTAGTTATAGTTGACTTTAACCAAGGCATCGATGAAATACCGTTCGGTGGTCGCATCAACTGAGTGTCGTTCCCAAGTGATCTGTCTGACCCGAAATTAAATCTTCTGACTCTATCACCCTCATCAACAGCGAATACCTGAAGAGGTGTAACTAATTTATTGGTATCTTTATCACGTACAAAAGCCAGTCTCCGAACAACATTGTTTCCAGCGAAACAGTTACCATTTCCAGTCGCTCTATCTTTCTGCCTCAATTCCTCGGTTTCTTGGAATAAGAACCCAGTTTTTATTTTATTGCTGACTGTAGGGCTTATATTTGCAAGTTCATCGATAATATTTCCATGCAAGTAAGGAAGGTTATTCCTGTTTCCTACGTCATTACAAGAGTTTGCTACTTGAATTCTCCAGTTACCAGGTGTGTTGCAATAGGCTTCAGTTTCTCCCACAGGTATCACACAAGCTTCTGTTAAATATGCACCGGGTATTGTCCTTAAAGCAATAGGTGTAACAAAGTTATTGAGGTAAGAGCTAAAGTAACTAGGTTTACCCGTGTTATCAGGCCATTTAGCTTGTGTTACAAAGCTATTTAATCGTGAAAAATTGTTCTGTATTATTGGGTCTGACGGAATGAATGCTTGATCACTCCAATCGTAATCGCCCTGATCACGGAATCCCTCTTGAAAATTATCAGAAATGAGGGTGACAGCATCGGCTAACACAGTAGCAGGTCGCCAGTCATCACCAGTATTACAATTGGGTAATCTGGGGTCGTTTTTACGACAGGCAAAGTTGGGATCGAGTGTGCTGCGAGTGTAGAAATTACTCCAAGTATCTGTTAGTGTTTGCGTGAATTCTTCTTTGGTATGTACATTAAAGTCGCCTTTAATATATGTAGGCAAATTGGTAGCTAGAATGAATCCTTTCTCTACATCTCGGTAAGTGTCTGTGCGTCCAAGTTTCTCACCTTTTTCTAGCATAATGGCGTTAGGACGACGAGTAGCGTCAAGTCTATAGTCTACAGGACTACGGTTAGACTCAAGTGGGTACTCGTTTACAGCACTTTTGTTTATGGTATTTGCACTATCATCTGGCAAAGCATCATCACGAGTTGCATAGATAAGACCGCTATTGGGTAATAAATATTGGTCAGCGATGGGTGTTGTGCGGAGTTGGTCTAAGTCTAAGACTGTAGCTCGAATTTCTAAGGGCTGTCTATCCCTAATGGGCATATCATAGGTTTGAGAAGTTCCAGAAATACTGTTTTGCTTAACTTCTCTGGGATCTAAGTAGGTTATTTCTCTGATTGCGCCGTGAGGGATAACAGCATTTGTGGGGGTAATACTACTATCTAAAATTTGCAGGGCGCAAACTTGAGCATCAATAGCAGATTGCTCTGATAAGGTACGATTTGCTGCTGTTTTGGCTAATGCTCGTTTTAGCAGTCCATCATCTATGAAACGTCTACTGTCAGGATATCTTAATTCAGATTGGTAAGTCAGTATTGCCGAATAATCGCTGACTGTTTTTGTAGGGGAAGCATAGACTATACCGTTGTTGGATAGACCATTTGGCTCTGGATTAACTGGATCTATTGGATCAGTTTTCCAAGGTAGTCCCGGCCGGTTTTTAGCCGTATATTTATTAGTCGGAACATAAAAACTACTTACACAAGCTATAGGTCTGGGATTTCTGGCATTGTATCCAGCAGATTTGTAGTGATAAACTGCCGTAGCCCGCATTTGCAGATATGGAGTGTTAGCTTCATCTGGGACTGTGCTGGGGTTATCTTCAATTTCACGCCATTTATATGTGATTAATGAGGGGTCTTTGTTAGGATCTGTAACCATACCTGAATACATCCAATATGGTCGAATAGTCTTAATCGGGTTCCCGTTTACATCTACTTTTGGAGTACCATCTGAATTTTTAAGTTCTGGTGGTAGCCCTGCTTGAGGCATTGGCCTTGTATCCGGCCAAATGAGTTTGATAGTGTCAACGAAACTACTAGGAGTGCCGCCCGTATTTAAATAAATCCCTGCACCAGTAACTACTCGCAAGCCACCAACAGGTTCTGTGGGGTCGGCTGGGACTTTAGCTGCATCCAATTCCCATTGTCCATCTCTTTCTGTAGAACCAACATCAGCCAATGTTTGTACAAAAGAACGTCGGGTGCGGGTTTCAGCATCAGCTGGTAAGTCCCATGTAACGCCATCAATGTCTTGAGTATCTTCAACACCTGACCCAACAAATCGCCCGTTATCGTTATCCCACCAAAGTTCAGGTAAGTTGTTACCTACTAGAACTCTGTCACCTAATTCTGCTTCTTTCCCACCTTGTTCTTTTACTTCTTTCGGGTCTGAAGCCTTTGGTTCTAGAGACGCACTAGCTATCTTGAGTGTTAGTCCAGTGAAATTAGCACCATCTTTGCCATTTGTACCAGTGGGATAAATCCACCTATTATTAGGACGTAATGTGTCACCAGTACCTTCAATAAGTGGGCTAGGAGATGGGTCATTCCCATTAATAGCATTAGTAAAGGTCACTTCGGTGTAAGGTACACGACGAGTGCGCCGCTTAAAATAAATTGTCAGTTGTTGCCGACGAGCGTTCTCACGTTCTGTTGGTGTAAAAGTGATGTTTAAATCTATTTCTCTCTTCTCAATACCGTCTTTAACTTCAGATGGATCACTATTTGGATCTACAGCAGGGTCAGTTTGAGCAGCTACTAACCTTTGAATTCGATTTTCATAGGCTAGATTATTATAAGCTGTGTCTCTGGGACTATTAGTAACTGACGGTTCCCAGGTTTTATTACCAACGTTACCAGTCTTACCATTGAATAAATCAATTCTAGGTTTCCCATTTGAATGGCTTGCAGACGTAAATCCACCAACTGCTAAATTACCACCAACTGTGATTTTGGCATTTTTAGCTTCGTAAAAACAAGAATCCTTACTACTAACTTGATGCAATCTTATGGGACCACCATTTTCGTTAGAAGTCAGGAAGTTGCTATTAGTAAAAATTGCCCCATTTAAATTAAAAGGGGGACCAGGAGTCAGTGCTATATCATCTTCATAAACAACGGCGTAGTTATTTGGTGGTATTTGTAATCGGTCTTGTTGATACTCTACCGCCGCAAAACTTTTATTACCTTTGTACGGCTCGTAGTTACCTCTATCAGCAGCAGGAATAGTATTATCTGTAGTTGGGTCAGATGTAATGGGAACTGTGGCTGTATAAACAAAAAACGATTTCTTTAACTCATTGTTTTGCTTAACCCAACCCGTATTACCTACTAAAACAGCACTGGTGTTAGCACCACAATCAGAATCCACAGTACCCTGTACCATTGGTGGGGTTCTGGCTTCTAAAGGAGTTCTGGCACGGCTATATTTATTACCACTACTGACTGGAGGAGTTTTAAAATAAACCCCATACAGGGTGAAACTATCAAATTTGCCGTTATTATCGGTATCAACAGGAAATCTCCAGGCGGTTTCTAATTCATCTGCGACACCATCATTATTTGTATATGTCAGTTTTAGTGGTATTTCGTCACCAAAAGTATATTCGGGTAAAGTACTTACTCCTGTCAAAACATCGTATAAGGCTTGATCAGTTGGTGTAGCCCGTGGTAAGCGTCTGTCTTGAAAGAGCTTATTTAATTTTGCCCGACCTCTATCAATTGCGGGAGTTGCAGCACTCAAAGCCGCTTCATTCACACGAACATTACTGGCATTTTGAGCGCGGTCAAATGACCGATACATAATTGCAGTGGTCATGAGAACAACCACTATTGATACCATTGCCACTGTAGGCAACACAAAACCAGCATTTGCAGAACTTGGTCGTCTTTTGGTGACAAACAAAGTTCGCAGTAGCCAAACAAGTTTCTTTTTAATTGCAGAGATAAAATTACTGCTAATTCGGTGGAAATTTATATTTATTATCTTGACTAGACGGCGTTTTCTAGACATGGCTGCTTTCCTGTCAAGCGATGTTTACGGTTAATTTGTTTTTTAGTGGTAAATTATGCCTAAATAATGAATTTGCAGGCATTTTGGGAAGTTTCATGGAGAATTTGTTGGTATATTTGACTAACTCCTCAATTAATGGATCATCAAGGTTTTATAAAGGCTTTTTTAAGTTATAGCATTGATAAATTTTTGACATTTGAAGGAAAATACTGATTTTACTCAGATATTTAATTCATGAGTTATTAACTTCAGAATTATGTAATTTCACTCACATCCGGTAAAAAGGTTTTGCAACAGAAGTCAAGTATACAGATATGGTTAGGGGAGTAATCTTATACTACCCACTTGGATAAAAAAATATATCAAGTAAAGATAAATTAATATGAAGCAATTAAAAAACCCCCCCTCATGGGGAGGTATGTATGGTAAATACTGAAAAAATAAATCTGGTAGTCGATACCTTGTTTTAAATCTTAGATTGTAGGTTGGGTTGACGTAACCAAACCCAACACCATTGGCAGCGTTGGGTTGTGCTGCGCTTAACCCAACCTACGTCTAATGCACTGTTTTAGCTGTGTCAGTCCACGACAAGTTAAAAGCTTAGTAATGATTCAGATTAATTCCAGCTTCTTTAGCCATTGCTTCTAACCCTTTGGTTTCTAGAGATTTGATGGCTTTGGTGGAAAGTTTCATTCTGACCCAGCGATTTCCAGCAGCCCACCAAACACGCTTGTTTTGCAGGTTGGCGTGTTGAAGGCGTTTGGTACGACGGTGAGAGTGAGAAACGGCGAAGGCGTTATTTGCTTTTTTACCAGTTAGTTCGCAGCGACGAGACATAATAACTATCTCCAATTTTTTATTTCAATACAACCTTTCCATTTTAGTCCGCATCCAGGGGTTCCAAATAACGGATATTTAATTTTCAATAATAAAATACAGAACCTCACCCCCAACCCCTCTCCTTGGTAAGGAGAGGGGGGAATTTCGCGCAAGTCAAAGGCTGAGTGAGGTCAAAAGCAGATTTGGCTATTTTTACTTGCTGGCTTGTTCTGTCAGCTTAGTCAGCACATTATTGGAGCGTTCGACGAAGGATTTCATGCCTTCAGCGTCAAATCCTTTTTGAGACATCAGGGCTAAATCATAAACGTGTTGACAAATCATGTTCACCAATGGATTTGTAGATGTCTGTCCGTCTTCCTGAATAATACTACCTTGGTTGAGGTTGGCTAGGTTTTGAATCAGGGGATGAGCCGTATTTACCAATAATATGTGTTCTTCGGGGAAGTCGGCATTCTGCTGCTGCATCATGGCGTTCATTTCCCGCAGGCGACGCATAATTTCTGGTAATAGTACCATCGCTGGTGGTGTACCTTGGGGATCGTCTGATTTCAAGGCTTCGGTACGGATGTTGAGTTTGGGTTTGTTGAGAGATTTCTCAAATAATTCTTTGATTACCTCACTTTTGGTTTTGTTGGTTGTGGGGTCAACTATTTCCCCGGTTTTGTCTTGTTCTAGGAGGGTGTTATCTAGGTCTGAATCTACGCGCGTAAATTTGACATCGGGGTATTCCCGTTCGAGGAAGTTGATAAAGTGGGTATCGATGAAGGAGTCCATAAACAGGACTTCCAAGCCTTGGTTTTTGTGTAGTCCTATGTAGGTGGCTTGGGTGGCTTCATCGGTGCTGTAGAATACTCGATTTTCGTTGCGTTCTTTGTTGCGTTCTAAGTATTCTTTCAGGGTTGTGTATGGAAGACTCGATGAGTTTGAGGCGACATCTTGCCAGACATCGCTTTCTGATGACTGTACCTCTACGGCTGGGGTTTCGGCTTTTTGACCTAGATTGGCTGTGGTGCGGAAGACGATAATATCTTGGATTTGTTTTTTGAATTTCTCATCGTTGAGTACACCAAATTTCACAAATGTGCTGAGGTCTTTCCAAGCACTGATATATTGTTCCCGGTTGTCGCGGTATAGTTCTTTAAGGCGATCGCCTACTTTCTTAGCTATATAATCGCCGATTTTCCGCACAGTGCGATCGCCTTGCAATGCACTGCGAGACACGTTCAAGGGAATATCAGTGCTATCAATTACACCCCGCATCGGCATGAGGAATTGTGGGACAATCTCTTCACAGTTGTCGCTGACAAAAACTTGATTGCAAAATAGTTTAATTTGCCCTTTAGTCACATCCACATCGGGGCGCATTTTGGGAAAATACAAAATCCCGTTGATGATAAAGGGGTAATCAGTATTTAAATGTACCCATAACAATGGTTCTTCCTGAAATGGGTACAAATAGCGGTAAAACTCTAAATAATCTTCTTCACTCAGATTATTAGCAGACTCCCGCCAGGGTGCTTTTTGCCTATTTAATACTTCACCGTCCAATTTAATTGGCACTGGCATGAAGTCGCAATAAGTCTTGACAAGATTCTTAATTCGTGCATCTTCTAAAAATTCCTCTTCTTCTCCTTGGAGAGTCAGAGTAATAGTAGTACCGCGAGTTGTGCGGGGTGATTCTTCTAAGGTGAACGCAGGAGAACCATCACAAGTCCAGTGAACAGCTTGCGCCCCTTCTTTGTATGAGAGAGTATCAATTTCTACGTTTTGCGCCACCATGAAGGAGGAGTAGAAACCCAAACCAAAGTGACCGATAATCGGTTGGTCTGATTTGCCTTCATACTTGTGAATAAATTCTTCAGCACTAGAGAAAGCTACCTGATTGATATATTTCTTCACTTCCTCTGCTGTCATCCCAATGCCGTTATCGCTAATGGAAAGGGTTTTTTTATCTTTGTCGATAGCCAGTTGGATTTCTGGTTCACCGATGTCTCCCGCAAATTCTCCGGCGCGGGATACCATATTCAGCTTTTGGATGGCATCTACAGCGTTAGATACCAGTTCCCGGAGGAATATTTGATGGTCTGAGTACAGAGACTTCTTGATGATCGGGAAAATATTCTCAGTATGAATACTGATAGTGCCTTGTTCTAACATGATTCGTGATTTTTGTTATAAGTTGCTGCAATAATGATGAATTCACAAGCTCCATCTTGAATTCCAGCTACAAAGAAAAACTGGAAATATCCTATCAGTTAGATTTTATAGGTTTAACTCATCTAATTGCCTACATTTTCAGGATTGTTTGCCCCAAAAAATGATTCGGATTACCCTACATCAAATTTTATTGGGACTATAACTTTTGCCTTTCCAAAACTGACTGAGGTAATAGCATAACTTAGGGAAGGCAATTTTCAATACTGCTATCAACACGAGTCTCCTTTGGGTTAGTACAGATGTATCATATTTAATGAAATTCCAAAAAAATCGGGCAGATGTCCAACGAGACAATTTTTCTGGAGGTACTTCCAGAGATTTAAAGGTTAAATATTTGTAGAGAAGAGAAAGGCTGTCTTTTTTAAAATGCTGTACAGATTCAGCTTTATGGTGAGAAAAACCACGTTCTATTACTTCTAATGATGCAGCTTCTTGTCTCAATACATTTACTGACATGGAATTGACGGACATACGATATAGTATTTGAGCTTTTGGCACTACTACAAATTCATAACTAGCCGCCAAACGTAACCACATATCCCAATCTTGGGCAGCTGCAAGTGATTCATCAAAACCACCAATTGTCTCTAAAGCCTTTCTACGAATTAAAGGATTAGAACCATTTTCTAAAAAGTTAGTTAGTAAAAGCTCAGTATAGGCATCTCCTATGATTTTGACACGTTTACCTGGTTTTAAAAATTTGCTATCATAATCAATGTAATCTGTCCAGCTATAAGCTACAGCAGTTTGTGGATATTTATTTAGCATCTTCATCTGTAATTCTAACTTATCATTTGTCCACAGATCATCTGCATCTAAAAAGCTGATAAATTCTCCACAAGCATGAGAAAAACCTCGATTACGATTGACCGATCCATTTGCTTGAGAGTAGGTAAATGTTTTGATGCGTTCGTCTTGTATATTAGAAATTATTTCTAGAGTTGAATCAGTTGAATCAGAATTAATAACGATAACTTCTAAGTTAATATATGTTTGTTTTAAAACAGATTCTATAGTTTCTTTGATGGTTTTTTCGCCATTGTATACGGGTATAATCACAGAAATTAACGCCATAGTTTTAATTATTAATTTATTTATAACATTTGAAAAAATCTTTTAATTCTTAAATTTCCTAAATAAAAAGGACTGAGAATAGTTGCTTTCAGTCGTGCCATTTCGCAAGCGGTAATAATATCACTAGTTAACAAATTATGGTAACGAATATAATATAATACAAACTTACGCAGATCATTAATAAAATAAGCAACTAATGCCAAAGGTCTTTGCCAAATTGGTAATAGCAACATTCGGAAATAATAACGAGGTAAACCAATGGATTGCATCAGAGAAATTAAGTAATTTCTTTCTAATCGTGATGCTGAGATCAAATGTTCCATTTGCATTCCCGGATTATACCAAATTTCCCAACCAGCTTTGTGGATATAACATAAAGCTTCCGCATCTTCACTACCTAGCATTGATGAACCAATTCTGCCACTAAAGAAAAGTTTTTCGGGGACATTATCTTGCCATGCTTGACGACGAACTACTAAACCTGCACCAGGGGGAAATCCCTTTTTTTGAGGTTCATACATTAGAGGTTGTGAGCCTCTTTCATTAATTGCAAGGTAAAAAAGAATTGGTTTTATTTCTTCTGGAGGTTCCACTTCAAATAAGCCATGAATTTGACTGGCGTAAGCACCGGCTTTTTTATGTTCTCGTCCAAATTTATATGCTGAAATTAACCAGTTTGATGCAAGTAAGTTATCATCATCAACAAAACCTACTAATTCACCTTTTGCCTCTGCTATTGCTTTATTTCTAGCAAAAGCTAATCCTTGTTGGGCTTCAAATACATACCTTAATGAAAATGGGTGTTGCCAGTTTTGTTGGTATTGTTCAATTAGCTTTGCTGTACTATCTGTGCTATTATTATCAACAATTAGAATTTCCCAGTTGATTTGTTCTATATCTGTTTGTATTCGCAATCGTTCAAGGACTTGAGATAAACGCTTTTCTCCGTTATAAGTAGGTATAGCTACAGTAAAATCAAGGCTCGTCATAAGTTAATTATTAATCTAATTAAATTTAATGATTGGTTTTTCCTAGTCTGTAGTCTATTCGGATGATAGATTCTTCAAAAAAGCCACAAGGAATTCTCAATTAATTAACCTAAAAATTAAAAATCCCCTTGCAATGGCTAGCAGAAGTAATACAAGCGGAGGATAGCAATGATGAAAACCCAATATGAAATTATTCAACACGGCTATGATGCCTTAATAAATTCTGTGGGAATTGCCGATATTATTTGATTTATTCAGTATTTATATCCTGATAAAGTAAATTATACCAAATAAAGTCATCAATGGCTAGATGAAAAACTTTGGCGAACGTGTTGCTGGAAATCAAGAAATTTCCTGAAGACGATACCAATAAATATGATGACGTTAAGTAAGTTTCTGATAGGGAGGGCTAAAGCCCCCACTACGAGCGTTTTTACTCTAAAAGTTTGACGGTGGATGGTGAGATGGTGACTTTCACCGGCATGGTTTTACTGAACGTTAAACCCTGGTCTTCTTTTTCGATGAAAATCGTGTCTCCAGGGATAAATGTATTTTCTAATAACTTGGTAGCCAGAGGGTTTTCTACTTCTCGCTGAATTGCCCGTTTTAGCGGACGTGCGCCGTAAACTGGATCATAGCCAGATTCTACTAAGTAATCACAGGCGGCGGCGGAGATTTCAAAGGAGATTTTTTGGTCTCGCAGCAGTTTTTCTACCCGCTTCAGTTGGATGCGGATGATGTGGCGCATCTCGGTACGGCTGAGGGCATGGAAGATAATGATATCATCTACCCGGTTGAGAAATTCGGGGCGGAAGTGCGATCGCAGGGAATCTGTTACCCTGGTCTGCATCATATCGTACTTGGTATCATCGCCAGAAACGTCTAATATATATTCGCTGCCGATGTTGCTAGTCATGACTATGACGGTGTTACGGAAGTCTACGGCTCTGCCCTGTGAGTCAGTAATTCTACCATCATCCAACACCTGCAATAAAATATTAAACACATCTGGGTGTGCCTTTTCCACCTCATCGAATAGCACCACCGAATAGGGGTGACGGCGCACAGCTTGGGAAAGTTGACCCCCTTCTTCATAACCCACATATCCCGGAGGCGCACCCACTAAACGAGAAACCGAGTGTTTTTCCATATACTCGGACATATCCAAACGGATCAAAGCATCATCAGAATCAAAGAGAAACTGCGCTAATGCACGGGCTAATTCGGTTTTACCTACCCCTGTGGGTCCCATAAACAAGAATGAACCAATGGGACGACCGGGATCTTTCATTCCCGCACGGGCGCGACGAATAGCGGCGGATACTGCGGCTACGGCTTCATGTTGTCCTATAACTCTTTGATGCAAATGAGTTTCTAGTTGCAGTAATTTGTGGCGTTCTGATGCCAAAAGCCGATTAACGGGTATACCTGTCCATTTGGCGACAATTTCGGCAATATCCGACTCTGTGACTTGTTCTCGCAGCAGAGTAGAACCTTGGTTTTGAATTTCTAACAGTTGGGCTTCTTTAGCTTCGCGATCGCGCTGCACGCCTTCCAATTTGCCATACTTTAACTGAGCAGCTGTATTTAAATCATAAGCCCGTTCTGCCTGCTCAATTTGCACCCGCAAGCCATCTTCTTCTTTCTTTAAAGTACTGATAGCCTCTAAAAGCTGTTTCTCACCTTGCCATTGTTCGTTAAATTCCTGCTGTTTAATCGTCAAAGTGGCAATTTCTTGCTCAATGCGCTCAAAACGCTCCCTAGCTGGTGCAGTTTCCTTTTCTTCCCCAGCCAATGATAGCTTTTCCATCTCCAGCTGCATCAAGCGGCGGTCAATGGTTTCCAATTCTGCGGGTTTAGAGGTAATCTCCATTTTCAACTGGGCGGCGGCTTCATCTACCAAATCAATGGCTTTATCTGGTAAAAAACGGTCAGCAATATAACGGGCTGACAATGTAGCAGCAGCAACTAAAGCTGAGTCAGAAATTTTCACATTATGGTGAACTTCGTAGCGTTCCTTTAATCCCCGAAGAATGGAAATGGTATTTTCTACACTAGGCTGGTCTACAAATACTTGCTGAAAACGCCGTTCTAAAGCCGCATCTTTTTCAATGTGTTTGCGGTATTCATCCAGTGTGGTTGCGCCAATACACCGCAATTCGCCCCGCGCCAGCATGGGTTTGAGTAAATTTCCCGCATCCATCGCCCCTTGTTGGCTGGAACCAGTACCGACAACGGTGTGCAGTTCATCAATAAAGAGGACAATTTGGCCGTTAGATTCCGTCACTTCCCGGAGAACTGCTTTCAGGCGTTCTTCAAATTCGCCTCGCAATTTCGCCCCAGCAATTAAACTCCCGATATCTAAGGAAATCAACTGGCGATTTTTCAGAGATTCTGGCACATCTCCATTTACCATACGCTGTGCTAGGGCTTCGGCGATCGCAGTTTTACCCACCCCAGGTTCACCAATCAGCACAGGGTTGTTCTTACTCCGACGAGATAAGACTTGAATTACCCGGCGAATCTCATCATCCCGCCCAATTACGGGGTCTAACTTCCCGGCTTTGGCTTGTTCTGTTAAATCTCTGCCAAATTTTTGCAAAGCTTCATAACGAGATTCTGGGTTTTGGTCTGTCACTTTTTGGCTACCGCGCACACTTTTGATATTCGCTTCTAACTTGGCGCTATCCGCGTTAAAAGCCTTCATTACCCGCCGTCCGATCCGTTCATCTTCAGCGAACGCCAAAATTATATGTTCTACTGAGATGTAGGCATCCTGCATCCTCACCTTAACTTCGTCAGCCTTGTCTAGTAACACATCTAAGTTACGCCCCAGATAAAGCTGATCACTTTTACCAACCTTCGGCTGACGCTGGGTAAACGCTTCTAATTGCTGTTGCAAGCGGATAGGATCAACTTCAGCACGAGCAAAAATCCTGATGGCTAAACTGGTAGGTTCTTGTAAAAGGGCAATAATTAAATGTTCAACGTCTAATTGCTGTTGTTGATAGGCGCGGACTATATCCTGAGATTTGACAATTGCTTCCCAGGCTGTATCAGTAAATTTATTGGGATCTGTAGGCTGCATTTTTAAGGATTTTAGATTTAGGATTTCTAGGAAAGTTGCCAGGATGAGGATGGGAAGGACGTATAAGGATCATTTTTCCAGTATCCACCCCCCAAAACAATATCCAAAGATTAACAATATGTATCAGCTTGTATCTGCGGTGGCAATGCGGGATGCTTCATATATCTAATTTAGAACTAAAATATCGTTATGCGGGAACTTTGCCAGATTGGATGTAGTTCTTGCTTCTGAACTATCCAGAACAGGCAAGACTTGTACTGAGCTTGTCGAAGTATGCCTGTTCCACAAGGAAATGATCCGGTATGGTAATTTTGTCAGATATTTTATTTGTTGACCAGTTGTTCTGTTGATTCCTGGTTGGCTGCTGAACTTTGATTTTTCAGTTGAATCAGTTCAACTTTATACCCATCTGGGTCTTCCACAAAAGCAATGACGGTAGAACCGTGTTTCATTGGCCCTGGTTCCCGTGTAACTTTACCGCCCAGCTTTGTAATTTCTGCACAGGTGGTATAAATATCATCAACACCAAGGGCAATATGACCGTAAGCGTTTCCCAAGTCGTATTTATCTACTCCCCAGTTATAAGTTAGTTCTATAACGCTGTTATCACTTTCGTCACCATAGCCGATAAAAGCCAAGGTAAATTCCCCACCTGGATAGTCTTTTCTCCGCAATAATTTCATCCCCAGGACATCGCAGTAAAATTTTAAAGACTCGTCCAGGTTGCCTACCCGTAGCATTGTGTGTAGTAATCGCATATTCACCTTCTCTTTAATGATTCTATTTTATATCCCATCAGCGATTTACACATAAATAGCATCTAGGTGTGCTTCTATCTATTCAAGTATTGCGAATGCCGTTTGTAAAAGTTACAACATTAATGAATATATGTAATATTTTTGATTTAGGAATGCCACAGTACGATTTATTTCACAATCAAGTTAAAAATGCTCTGACCAAAGATGGATGGGTAATTACCGATGACCCGTTTATACTAGAATATAAAGGCTTACGTTTATATGCGGACTTGGGAGCAGAAAAGTTATTTGCTGCCCAGAAGATGCAGCAAAAGATCGTGATTGAAATAAAGGTTTTTAACAGTCCTTCATTAATTACAGAATTAGAAAAAACATTAGGACAATATAATATTTATGTTAGTTTAATAAAAAGGATTAATCCAGAACGTAAATTATATTTAGCAATTCCTGAAGCTGCTTATGAAGATTTTTTTCTAAAACCAGCTATTCAAGATATTTTGAGTGACCAACAACAGATTAATTACATTATTTTCGATCCAATTCAGGAGGTAATTGTACAATGGATAAATTAGAACGATACAGACAAATTCTAGTTAGCATTGTAAAAAAACACGCTCAATATAAACCTAGTCATGGTCAAATAGAAGGTTTATGTATTTGTGATCAAGAATCTGACAATTATTTATTAATGGATACAGGTTGGGATAAAACTGGTAGAGTTCATGCAGTTGTGTTTCATCTGCGAATTATTGATGGTAATGTATACATTGAATGGGATGGTACAGAAGGGGGGATAACTACGGAATTATTAGAATTAGGAGTAGCAAAGGATGATATTATTTTAGGATTTATTCGTCCTGAATATCGGCAATTTACAGATTTTTCTGTAGCTTAGTTTTGGTTTTTCGCTTTTTCTACTTTCTCAACTTGCTTGGGTGCTTCCATTTCTTGATACAGTCAGATAGCTTCCTGAAAATGGGTGTGGCTTTTCTCGGATTCACCCATTTTTTGATATATAGGAATCCTACTAGGCTGGTAATTCTTGCTTATATTTTATAAGATTTCTATAGAAATGTTTTCAGTATCAAAATCTAATTTTTGACATAATTTAGAGCAAAAAGAAACAATATTATTAGAACTTTGATTACTTTCCACAAAATATGAATCACTGAATTCTATGGGACATCTTAATTTTGCATCATCTTTTTGCTCAGAAAAATATCGACTTAACTCAGAATTAGTCATAATGAATTTGAATTCTGTTGGAGATTGATTAAACAAAATTTGACAAATTGTTCTCAAGACATCTCTCCAGGTTTTGATTTTATATTTAGTCTCTCCCACAATTAAAGTTTTAGGCTTAGTCCCGCGAAAATCTGTTTCTTCATGAAAATCACAAAATTTGTCCTCTTCAATATGTTTACTAAAATTTGATTCTGGATATTTCCATATCTTAATTGCTTCTTCTGCTAGTAAACTAGCTCGTTTGACAATAGCTTCCTCATTCCATTCCTCAATATTTTTTAATTCACAACTTAATTTTAACTTGCTACTTTCAAAGTCAATTTTTTGCTTTGTCTGAAAATCTTTATTAGATAAGTTACTATTTTTTGCTGTTAAACTCAAATTACCCAGAGTATGTAAATATTTTGCATGAATTTCTGCAAACTTATTTCCTAAAGCAATTTTCCATTTCTGGTTAAGTTTCTGGGGCATAATATGTTCAGTCGTCAATTCCTGAACATCAATTTTATAAGGAGAGTTATAATTTTCCAGGCTTTCTAATAAAAAGTCTCTATTTTTCGCCTTTAGTTTATAAAGTTCTTTATAGATAAGTGTTTCTCTAAATTCATTGTCAGTTGGGACTTTTTGCCTAGCTGACTTGTTTTTAATAATAAAAGCCATAATCTGAAAATAGTTTTCTTTCCAACTATTTTCTTTTTTTATTTCTTTAGATAAGGTTAAGAAAAATTTATTTAAACCTTGTGTTGTATAATCAACTAAAATTTTTCTGAAAGCATAACCTTCTATTAGCTGAATGATGTCAAGAACATCAGAGACATTTAAAACATTCTGGGTGAATAGGTCAAATACATCCAGTAGAAAAGGGTGACATACTGTAAACTCTAGGCGATATAACCTATGAAGCGCTTGATTTATATCTTTATTAGGATGCTGAGAGTTATTCACAAAGTAGCTATAAATTTCAGCATATTTGAGAAGATGTTTCAGTATTTTATAACTATCTCGTGAGAATTCAGCCTCAGAATATTGCTTAAATTCATTATAAATAGCCCTGTTACTTTGTGTAATATCTTTGTGTAAGGTGTACATCAAGAAAGCACGAATAAAATTCGCCACATTTCCAGATAACTGTTCTATTTTTATCCAGTATTCATTGTAAAGATGTTCCTGCTTCTCTTGCTCTAAATCCATCAAAATATAATTTCTGATTAAGTCTCCATCTGTCAAATCAACTCCGGTTGAATTTAAACTTTCAAAAATTAATTGGGGGTCATCAATATTTTTCTCAAGCTCAATATTGACAATTTCTAATTTCTTGAAAAGTTCAAATATTTCCGATGGTAAAATCTCAGAATTAGATATTTTATCATAGAAAAATAAATAATTTTGAATGATGTTTGAATCATTTTTCTGCACATCTGAAGTTTCAAATAAACTTTCAAAATATGATTTATCTCTCTTGTTCGGTTTTAACCGAATACGCTGTGATTTATGCTTGCATCTTTTGTTGATTAAGTAATAGTCTAATATATCTTCTTGTAAGTCTGCTTCTGATGGTTTTTTATCTGGTTTTACTTTCAAGTAATTGCCTAAAGCTAACAAGAGCAAGGAAATGGTAGTTAATCTTTGCTGTCCATCGATAACCATCCATTCCTCTTGATTATTGTATATATTGACTAAAGCGCCGAGGAAGTGACTTGGTTTACCAGATTGTTGCAAATATAGAATATCTTCCCATAACTTTTTACAGTTGCTGATTTTCCATGCATAATCTCTTTGATACACAGGAATCACAAAACTTTTATTTCTACCTTCTAGAAATTCGTAAATGGGAATTTTTTTTACTTGCATTGTCTGGAAAACGATAAATCAGTATACTTTGGGGCATGGTTTGTTTTACTTATTACATTATAGCAATGGGAAATCATTCGTGATCAAGAAAATGGCTGAAAATGTTGTATATTAAAACTTTTCGCTCTCTAGCCACTTTGACTTCAAAAGAGCGATACCTGCGGTGGGCTAACGCCAACGCTTTTCTGTATCTATGGAAATTAGTTATTCTATTCCATAACCTGTTCTATAATTCCTTGAATAATTGCAATACCAATATCCTCTTGATCAGATTTTGAATATACTGTTAACAAAATAATATTTGTGGCAGTTTGTAGATAATAAATAACTCGGTATCCCGCACTTTTGCCTTTTTGAATATTGCTATTTTTCACCCTAACCTTATAAACTTGATATTCATCTCCTAACCCTACCAGGCGATCGCCTATTGTTTCTCCTTCCTGCAACTGTAAAATAACAGGCTCAATATCATCACGAATTTTTCGATATCGTTTTGATAACTTATACAATTGTTTTTCAAATTCAGGAGAAAATTTAACTGATATATTATCTATATCGTTCATTTTCAATTCTCTCCCATAATTCAGAAATAGGTCTAGCTTTATCAGATTTTACTTCCTCAAAAGCCCTAGTTAGACTCTCTTTTATTTCTTCAATGGGAGTATCGTCAAGTTCATAATCATCTGCTTCTGGTAAAAGAATAATTACTTTGACAGCATTAATATTATCAATTTGTAAAGGATAATCTAAGGTTAATTGTCCTTCATGTATTTTTCCAGTAACTTCTAAGGCTTTCATATTTTCTAGCTGCTTTTTAATTGTTTAACTAATTTTGATTTAAGAAAATTATAACGTAAATATCTGTAATCTGTTTTTTACTCAATCAGGATTTAATATTGCTAAACTGCATGGCTAAGTTTTATATCTGAGATTATGGAGTGAGTGCGATTCCTACGGAGCGATCGCTCTCTAGCCACTTTGACTTCAAAAGAGCGGTCTCTTTTCTGCATCTATGGAAAATAAAGGGCAATTACAGTATAATATAAATAGTTCTACTTACACCTAATTGCTATGAAATTAACAGAAATTTTACCCTCACTGCAAAAATTATCTCATCAAGAAAAAATCAAAGCCATTCAATTTTTAGCCACAGAATTAGCTCAAGAAGAGCAAAATTCAGGAGCAGAATCACTTGATTATGGTCAAATAGATACAGAATTAAATTTTCAGTCTCTGAGTGAAAAAGACATGATTGAGCAAAGCAAATCCGCTTTAGAAGCCTACCTTAGTACAGGTTCAGGAGTCAAACATGAACAAGTCCAGAAATGGGCAAA
The DNA here is from genome assembly GCF_963920885.1 of Anabaena sp. CCY 0017. Taxonomy (NCBI): domain Bacteria; kingdom Bacillati; phylum Cyanobacteriota; class Cyanophyceae; order Nostocales; family Nostocaceae; genus Anabaena; species Anabaena sp. CCY 0017. Next base: position 179,895 of record NZ_CAWUDG010000005.1, read on the forward strand.
TAGTTTAATAATTCAACAATAATAATAATGTCTGAGATAGTTTGGACAGAAACTGCCATTACTGACTTAAATCGTCATTATGATTTTATAGCACTTAGTAATGCTGACGCAGCAGCCCGCGCAATACAAGCAATTGTTACTTCTGGTGGAAGTCTACAACAAAATCCGAGTCGCGGTGCGATTGTAGATGAAATAGCAGGATTGCGAAAGCTTTTAGTTGCTTTTGGTAAGTATGGCTTTATAATTCACTACGTTATTCTTGAGAATGATGTGATTATTTTACGTATATATCATGGACGGGAGAATAGACCTATTTAATAAGTTGCAAAATCGAACCCGTTAACTCTCTAGCCACTTTGAATTCAAAAGAGCGATCGCCTTTTATTTTTATTCATAAATATTCAATATGTCCCAACATTTCATCAGGTTCTAGCAACTCCCAAATTAATACTAATCCCTGAACAATTTGTCCAATAGATATTAGTCTGTTGAGGACAATAAACAATCCCTAGATGATTTGTATTGGATTGATCTAATCGCAAGAAATCTGTATCCTGAGTAAAAATGACTCTTCTTTGAGAAAAAGAAAATTCTAACTGAACTTGATCAGATACAGAAATAAGCCCTTGCTCGGAAGTAGTCGTTACATCAATCTCTCTTTTCCGCAGTCCATTAGCGATCGCATTACTGACATTTTCATCCAAATGAAATTTAATTGCTCTAGCCATGACTTTTTTGAAGTTTTTGCTGCACTAAAGAAGGCGTTTTAGCTTTCGTCTCTCTAGCAAATACTTCATCGTCTTCTATATCTTTTCTAATTTCTTCAATATGATCGTAATAATAAGCTAATGCTGCATGAACATCAGCTAAACCAATACTGGGATAGTGATAAACAATTTCATCTGGTGACATTCCCATTCGTTCATACCATAAGACGATATTTTGGACTTTAATTCGATGTCCAGCAATGCGAGGTTTGCCACCACATATCCCTGGTGTAATTTCAATGTGATTATTAATTACTACTGTATTCATAAATAATCTCTCGGATTTTAAGCAAATTATAACGTAAATGGTTTTTATAGCAGATGTAGCTCATAGTCATCTGTGTTTTACTTATTACCCAGTAAACTAACTTCCACCGTCCTCTATTGGAAATCTTCTTTAACCTCAGCCGATTTAGCGCCGGAAACACATAAACTAACGATTGGGTTAGGACTAAACTGTAAAGTCTGAACGCTTAAACACCGTAGAAAAGAAGGACAAAACACGAATGACTACATTTCTGGATACCGCTATTGATGCAATTGTCGCCCGCGAAATCCTGGACTCACGGGGTAAACCAACGGTTGAGGCTGAAGTACATTTGGCTAATGGGGTTGTGGGACTAGCACAGGTTCCCAGTGGTGCGTCTACAGGCACATTTGAAGCCCATGAACTGCGAGATGATGATAAAAACCGCTATGGGGGTAAAGGGGTACTCAAGGCGGTGCAGAACGTCAATCAGGTGTTAGCACCAAAATTGTTAGGTTTGGATGCTCTCGACCAAGAATTGTTAGACAGAAAAATGATTGCTTTGGATGGTTCACCTAATAAAGCCAATTTGGGTGCAAATGCAATTTTGGCGGTTTCCCTGGCTGCTGCAAAAGCCAGTGCTGAGTCTTTAGAGCTTCCCTTATATCGCTATTTGGGCAGTCCTTTGTCGAATTTGCTACCCGTACCGTTGATGAATGTAATCAACGGTGGGGCGCACGCTTCTAATAATGTAGACTTTCAAGAGTTTATGATTGTACCCATTGGCGCGCCTTCTTTTAAGGAAGCTTTGCGCTGGGGTGCGGAAGTATTTGCAACTCTGAGCAAGGTATTGGATGAAAAAGGTTTGCTGACTGGTGTAGGTGATGAAGGCGGTTTTGCACCTAATTTGGAATCTAACCAAGTGGCTTTAGAATTGCTGGTAGCGGCGATTAAAAAAGCTGGTTATAAGCCAGGGGAAGAAGTGGCTTTGGCTTTGGATGTAGCTGCTAGTGAGTTTTACAAAAATGGGCAGTATGTCTATGATGGCAAACCCCACTCTCCGGTTGAGTTTATTGATTACTTGGCTCAATTGGTTGACGAATATCCCATTGTATCCATTGAAGATGGTTTACATGAGGAAGATTGGCAAAGTTGGCAATTGCTGACCCAAAAGGTAGGTTCTAAGGTGCAGTTGGTGGGTGATGATTTATTTGTCACTAATGCTACCCGCTTGCAAAAAGGGATTGAGCAAAAAGCGGCGAATTCGATTTTGATTAAACTTAATCAAATTGGTTCACTGACCGAAACTTTGGAAACTATTGATTTGGCAACTCGCAACGGTTTCCGTTCAGTAATTAGCCATCGTTCTGGTGAAACCGAAGATACAACTATTGCTGATTTAGCTGTGGCGACTCGTGCAGGTCAAATTAAAACTGGTTCTTTGTGTCGTAGTGAACGGGTAGCAAAATACAATCGCTTGCTGCGGATTGAACATGAATTAGGCGATCGCGCGGTTTATGCTGGTACTGTGGGTTTAGGCCCTAAGTAGAAGCAGGGGGGCAGGGTGCAGGGGGGAAGTTTTTTTCCAATTCCCAATCCCCAGTACCCATTTCCCATTCTCCGATTATGGATAAAATCCTAATTTGGGCAAACCCAAGGTTTCATCCCAACCCATCATCAGGTTCAAACACTGGATTGCTTGTCCTGCCTGTCCTTTAATTAGGTTGTCAATGGCTGACATGACTATGACTCGACCTGTGCGGGGGTCAACTTCTAAGCCGATGTAACAAAGATTGCTACCACACGCCCACTTGGTTTGAGGATAAATGCCACTTTCGCAAATTCTCACCCAAGGGGCGTTGCGATAGAAGGCTGAAAAAATGGTAATTAAGTCATCTCGCACTAATCCGGGATCGCGGAGTGTGGCGTATACTGTGGCTAAAATTCCCCGCACCATTGGGATCAGATGGGGGGTAAATTGAACTGTGACTTCGTGTCCGGCTAAATCACTACAAATCTGCTCAATTTCTGGGGTGTGTCGGTGACGACCCACACCATAAGCTCCTAATGAGTTATCAGCCTCTGCTAGTAATAAGTTAACTTTGCCCTGTCTTCCGCCCCCAGATGTGCCTGATTTGGCATCGATAATGGCGGTTTCGGGGACGATTAAGCCTTGTTTGAGCAGAGGCGAAAGGGCTAAAAGGCTGGCTGTGGGGTAGCAACCAGCACAGCCAACTAACTGGGCTTCGGCAATGCGATCGCGGTACAATTCCGGTAAACCATATACTGCTGTAGCGGCGGTTGTGCGATCGCTTCTTTGAGTACCATACCAATTAGTGTAAGTTGTCAAGTCGCTAAATCGATAGTCGGCACTCAAATCTAGAACTTTACAGCCTTTTCCACACAAGATCGGGGCAATTTGGCAAGCCAGACCATTGGGGAGGGAGAGAAATACTACTTCACAACGGTGAGCAATTACTTCTGCATCTACTGCTTCAATTGGCAAATTTACGAGATGAGCCAGATGAGGGTAGAGGTCTCCAAAGGATTTCCCTGCACTACTCTCACCGCCTAAATAAACTAGTTCAACTTCTGGATGTTCCATCAGTAATCTGACTAGTTGCACTCCGCCATAACCTGACGCGCCAACAATTCCAACTGGTACGCGTCTAAAATCACCCATAATTATGAAATCCTTATCCGTTTTTGGTTGTCAATTATCAAATATCAGCTACAAGATGCCAAGCACACAATACAACCTGGGGTTGTGGCAAGATTCTACACTCTTCCTAGCCCAAATCATCACTCATCTCAAAATATCAGCAGTTTTTTCAATATCTCATTCGATGCAGAGTCACTTGCTAAATTTCTCCTGAAATATCCCATAATTTTGAGATATGTCTGAGATTTGAGCCTTTGAGTATTAACAATCTCCAATTCAGTAATTTTAGTTACAGAATTTTTGTCCAGTTATCAAATCAATGCTAGTCTACTTCTGTCTTACATAAACGAGCTACAATTTAAAATAAGAAATTGTAAAAAAAATTTACTTTTGGTAGCTGGAAATTTTCTGTGTCAAAGTCTAAGCCTACACGACAGTCTCACTCTACTCCCTTGAATGGGGAAGACACCCGCACGGGTGTAACTCCAACCGTAGGAGAAAAAACTGATAGTGCTGCCTCCTCAACCCCAGCCTTTAAATTTGATTCTATTGATGCTGCTTTGGCAGACTTAAAAGCGGGTCGTGTCATTGTGGTGGTAGATGACGAAAATAGAGAAAATGAAGGCGATTTAATCTGTGCAGCCCAATTTGCTACACCCAGTATGATTAATTTCATGGCTGTGGAAGCTAGAGGGTTGATTTGTTTGGCGATGACAGGCGATCGCTTGGATGAATTAGATTTACCATTAATGGTGACGAACATCACCGATACTAACCAAACTGCTTTTACAGTTAGTATTGATGCTGGACCTGAATTAGGTGTAACTACTGGCATTTCTGCCGAAGACCGCGCCCGCACTATTCAAGTTACCCTCAACCCAGCCACAAAACCTACAGATTTACGTCGTCCTGGTCATATTTTCCCGATTCGCGCCAAGGCGGGAGGGGTACTCAAACGCGCCGGACACACGGAAGCAGCTGTTGATTTATCTCGATTAGCAGGGTTATATCCAGCCGGGGTAATTTGTGAAATTCAAAACCCCAATGGTTCAATGGCGCGATTACCCCAGTTAATTGAGTATGCTCAACATCACGATCTCAAAATTATTAGTATTGCCGATTTAATTAGTTATCGTCTGCAACATGACCGCTTAGTATATCGTGAAATAGTCACGAAGCTACCTAGCCAGTTCGGTCAGTTTGATATTTACGCCTACCGCCATACTTTAGACAATACAGAACACGTTGCCATTGTCAAGGGTGATCCCGCTAATTTTCAAGATGAGCCAGTCATGGTGCGGATGCACTCCGAATGTTTAACTGGTGACGCTTTGGGTTCTTTGCGTTGCGATTGTCGAATGCAGCTAAAATCAGCATTAAAAATGATTGAAGCTGCGGGTCAAGGTGTCGTAGTTTATTTACGTCAAGAAGGGCGAGGAATCGGTTTAATTAATAAACTCAAAGCCTATTCTTTACAGGATATGGGACTGGATACAGTAGAGGCTAACGAACGCTTAGGATTTCCCGCAGACTTGCGCGATTATGGTATGGGGGCGCAAATGCTCATGGATTTGGGGATAAAAAAGATTCGCCTAATTACCAATAATCCTCGTAAAATAGCCGGACTCAAGGGTTATGGTTTGGAAGTAGTTGACCGCTTACCGTTATTAATTGAAGCTAACGACTACAATTCATATTATTTAGCAACTAAAGCCCAAAAGCTGGGTCATATGTTGTTACAGACGTACTTAGTCACGGTAGCAATTAATTGGCAAGATGACCCGGAATTAGTCACCCAACGCTATGAACGCTTAGAGAAATTACGGCATTTAGCCAAAAAAAATCATTTATTGTTACAAGAAGAAGCACGTCCGTTAGGGTTGGCGTTGTTTGCTAAACCATCATTAACAGTACACTTGGGTTTTGATCAAGCAAATGTGGCTGATAGTGATTGGTATCAGCAAAATGGTCATCCTTACCTGCAAGCAATTTTCCAAATTCTCGACCATCTGGTAACTTTGCCTGATGTGGAGAAGTTAGAATTCTTGATTTCTGCTGGTAGTGACCCCTTGAGTAACTTACAAGTTAAATTAGACAGAGAGAATTTTTCTTTGGATATTGTACCTTCTACTCTGTGCGATCGCTTGGAAACTCAGCAAATTTATAGCTTTACGAGATAGGCGCAAAAATACATACAGCCAAACAGTAGGTTGGATTAAGCGCAGCGCAACCCAACCTTACATTTAAGTTTAATTTTGGGTTGAATTCTGCGCCTGATAGCTGGGACTAATCTGACGATAGGTGTGAAGTAAGCGTAAAAATTTATTCCCATCAAAACTGATAGGGTCAATTTTCTGACCAGAACGGTCTACGGCTTGATGGGTAGTGATGCGATAGTCTGGAACTTGACTTTGAGCAATTAACCAGGCGAGAGAATTATATTGCAGTTCTGTATAACCACTATGAGACTGGATGAAATTATTTCCTCGTCCATCTGGTGGTGTTTCCAAAGAAACGTGATAGGCAAAGTTATTTACAGACGATGCTAAATTAGGATTAGTTTTCACGGTTTCAATACCGTTGGGACTCTCAAAAACCGAATTAGCTGCTCCATAAGCGCGTTTGTCTGGGGGGACTAAATAAACAATGGTTCCATCTAGCTTAATTAAGGCGTGATAGCTGGCTTGCACACTATCATCTTCATTGTGTGTTTGAAAAAAATTTACAGCGCTACCAGCAGATTCGGCTGTTTCATGAAGCACAATAATTGCTTGATTGTTCAGAGGTAAACCATTTACGTCTTGAGTATATCGCTCTCCATAGTTGCTGGGATCTACCGAGGCGATTTCATATCGGGGCGTGTACTTGGCGAAAGCTGCTGTAGTTTTGTATCTCCCAGAACTTTGATTAGTTGAAACAGAAGGTGGGGATAAATCTCCTTTTGGTTCGTCGTCCTCTGGGCTATTTTCTAATTGAAATTTTGCCTGGGGATATTGACTCCAATCTGTGGTGATATCGGCAATTTCGGAATTAGAAGCTATTTTATTACTTTGTATTCTTCCCAGCAACAACGCCGCAATCAGTGTGGTCAATATCACAGAAATCAGTAAAACTCTAGTAGCCCAGTCTGTAAATTTCATTTTTTACCCCACCTGTTTGAGCAAGCCGACGGCACAATCAGCAGTCGGCATGACTTTTTTGTAACTTATTCTCCACATTTTAAACCGTGCTTTGACGGTTATTAATACTTTGATAATATGTGTGAAGCAAGCTATTTGAGAGTGGCACTGTGAGGTGGAACAGAAGCTACTTTTTTGGCTAAACCTAAACTCTGCAAGGCTTTGATGCTCCACCAAGTCATATCAATTTCCCACCAAGCTAATCCAGATTTGGCCATGTGGGGATAAGTGTGGTGGTTATTGTGCCATCCCTCTCCGTAGGTAACTAGGGATACCCACCAAAGATTACGTGCGCCATCATCGGCATCAAAGGTACGATAACCCCACAGATGTGATGCTGAATTCACAAACCAGGTGGAATGCCACAATAAGACTGACCTGACAAATGTGCCATAAATTACAAAAGACCAACCCCCTAAGACATACAGCAGCAGCCCCAAGGGAATTTGCAGGAGTAGGAAGTAGCGATCTAGCCAACGATAGAAAGGTTGTCGTGCTAAATCAGGGGCATATTTTTGATAAACTTCATAATCAAAAAATTCAGCCCTTGGGTAAAAAATCCACAGGATATGACTCCACCAAAATCCTCGCTGGGCGGAGTATGGGTCTAGGTTGATATCTTCTGTATGGGCGTGATGCTGGCGGTGTCCACCCACCCAGAAAATTGGACCTCCTTGTAGAGCCAATGCTCCAATTGTGGCGATCGCATATTCTAACCACTTAGGAACTTGAAAACTTTTATGGCTCAATAGTCGATGATATCCTAGACAAATACCAATACTCCCAAATAACCAGTGGAGAAATACCAGCAAACCTAGAGCCGTCCAAGAAAAAAACCAAGGAGCTAGAAGAGCTAAGGCATGAAATGCAGCAAAAAATGCCACGTTCACCCACCTAAGACGGGGTGGATCTCCTATGTCAGGAGTGAACGCCAGAAACTTCGCAGTCATAAAAATTCCTGTTGATGGATGATGAAGCGATTTGCTATTTCTTGGTACAACCCCAGTAGGATTTTGACCACTCTGCACACCAGTTAGTTACAGTAAAGAAAAGCAAGTATCACTTACATTTGTTATGCTAACAGACCTGTAGCTTTCATGCAAGTATCACTTGCATTGTTTTTTATGACATCTCAACCTATTTCAGCTCGTCAACGTCTGATTGAATCAGCACTGGAATTATTTACAGCGCAGGGAGTCAGCGCCACCACAACTCGTCAAATTGCTGAAAAAGCCGAAGTCAACGAAGTGACGTTATTCCGAAATTTTGGGAACAAGCATGGGCTATTATTGTCTGTGCTGGAAGAATCAGCAGCTTTTAAGAATTTAGGAGAATCACTGGTACAGAGGGCGACTCCTCCGGGTGACATCTACCAAGCACTCAAAGATTATGCAAGTGACAGCTTATATGCCTTAGAACGGATACCGGAGTTAGTTCGATCTGTGGTGGGTGAAGCTAACCAGTACCCGACGGAAAATCGCCGTGCTTTAGGACGTGGGTTAACTGAAGCAAACCGCTATGTCGCCCAGTATTTAGCTACTGTCATTCAGCAAGGAGACTTAAATACCTATCTCCCCGCAGAAAAGTTAGCTAGTTTGCTCAATGTCATGATTCTGGGGTATGCGGTGATTGAATTCACCAGTGAATTTAACGAATTGTGGGTAGATCGGGATGATTTTTTGGAGAATTTAGTAGAGTTGTTTTTACACGGTGCAATGTCATCTTCGGCAACAGCCCCCTCAGTGCGGGAAAATGTGCAGGAAGTAGCTGATTTACCTGTGGGTTTAGTTCACCAAATTTTGTACCAGGCGCGAAAGTTGGGAACTCAAGATTATGCTTTGGCTTATGTGTTATTCGGTGCTGGCTTATCTGCGAGAGAAATTGTCAGTTTGCAGCAAAACCACCAAATCTGTGACACTTCTGGACACTTCCTGCAAATTAGCACCCCAGAATTCCGTCGCCAAGTCCCTGTTAATCAGTGGATTCTGGGTAAACGCTATGGTTCTTACAGCAATAACCCCTTAATCAAATGGCTGAAAAGTCGTAAAGATAGCCAACAGGCGATGTTTCTCAACGAAAGAGGGGAAGCGATCGCTCAATCAGATTTATTGAAACATTGGGAACTATGGACTGAGGGATTGTTAACGCCTCAAGGACAACCGCCAGCGATCGCGCAAACACAACATACTTGGTGTGTAGAAATGTTGATGCGGGGGATGAGTTGGGAAAACCTGACGATTCTCACAGGTTGCGATCGCGCCCAATTGCAATCCTATGCCAAAAGAGCCAAAGAAAAAGCCGCCTTAGAGCAAGCAACTCGTTTAGATCATAAGCCTGCTTGACACGCCACTGTAGCATTCTTGCCTTCTTGGTGATTAAAATAAAATTTTAATATTTACTGATCATGGTGTCTCCCCAACCGATTAACCCTGCTCCTGGACAAGAATCAGTATGGGATTATCCTCGTCCCCCTCGCCTAGAAGACACAAGCAAACATATCCAAATCATCTTTAATGAAGTCATAATTGCTGACACCCACAACGCCAAGCGGGTTTTAGAAACCAGTCATCCACCGGGTTATTATATTCCTCCTGCTGATATCAAAATGGAATACCTAGTACGGATGCCAAAATCCAGTTTTTGTGAATGGAAAGGTTCTGCTGGTTACTACACCATCCGCGTTGGTGATAAAGAAGCACAGAATGCAGCGTGGTTCTATCCCGATCCCACACCAACTTTTGCATCTATTAAAGATTATGTAGCTTTTTATGCCCATCTCATGGATGCTTGCTACGTCGATGGCGAAAAAGTCCAACCGCAACCAGGTAACTTTTATGGTGGTTGGGTTACTAATGATATTGTCGGACCATTCAAGGGTAGTCCTGGCACTTGGGGATGGTAAATTATTGCTGAGTGAAGAAAGTGCTGAGTGGGTAGGGGCGGGTTTAAGCAATCAGTCTGTGGTTCGTCAACATCCTTAGTAAACCCGCCCCTACACCGAGTGCTGAGTGAAGAAATGAGGGCTGAGAAAATCAGAACTAAATTATGTTCTAATTGTGATCATCCACAAGATTGGACTTTGCCGATAGATTAAAATTTATCAGCAAAACAAAATAACCTGCCAAAATCTCAGTGGATGTTACCGAATTAGTCAAAGTTTCAATTATTCTCCTGTTAGTTGCTACAGGTGTAGCGCTGCTATCCCGGCGGTTAAAAGTTCCTTATGTAGCAGGTTTAGTGCTGGCGGGATTGGCAATTACAGAATTCCTACCACTCCGCATTGGTTTAAATGATTCTCTCATTTTAAATTTGTGTTTACCAATTCTGGTATTTGAGGCCGCAATTAATACAGATATTAGTCGCCTGCGTAGCACCGTTAAACCCATTGCTTTATTAGCAGGGCCGGGAGTGGTGATTTCTTCTGGCGTGACAGCAATACTTTTAAAATGGGGATTGGGACTAGATTGGATACAAGCACTTTTAGCTGGGGTAATTTTAGCAATCACTGATACTGTTTCTATGATTGCTGTGTTCAAAGAAGTGCCAGTTCCTTCGCGTCTTTCTACCATTGTGGAAGGAGAAAGTTTATTTAATGATGGTGTAGCGCTGGTTTTATTTAGCTTAATTTTACAATTTAATGCGGCTGGTTCACTCTCAATCCTGGATGGATTCCAAGAATTTTTGGTGGTGATTGTGGGCGGTACTTTGGTGGGCTTGATTGTGGGCTATTTGAGTACTGGTTTATTTATCCGCTCAGATGAGCCGCTTAGTAGTATTTTACTGACAATGGCTGTAGCTTTGGGCGCTTTTCAAGCTGGGCAATTGCTGGGTGTATCCGGTGTGGTAGCAGTAGTTGTGGCTGGCTTAATTGTGGGTACAAAAGGGCTGGCTGGTAATGTATCGGCTTCTACTCGCTTGACATTACTAACTTTTTGGGAATCTCTGGGTTTTGGTGTCAATAGCTTGATTTTTTTGTTAATTGGTTTGGAAGTTAACCTCACAACTCTTTGGTATACTTTGCCTGCGGTATTGTTAGCAATTCTCGCTTACCAAACGGGACGAATGGTTTCAGTTTATCCACTGTTAGCAATGGTAAGTTGGTTTGACCGTTCTATTCCGTGGCGTTGGCGACACGTTTTGTTTCTCGGTAATATTAAAGGTTCGCTGTCGATGGTGTTGGCTTTAAGTTTACCCATTGGACTAGTAGGAAGAGAAACCATAATTCCCATTGTATTTGGTACAGTGTTGCTTTCTCTGGTGGGACAGGGTGTAAGTTTACCGTGGTTAGTCAAACGTTTAAATCTGTCTCACTTTTCTGCATCTCGCCAGCGAGTGGAAGAAATGCAAGCACAATTAATTACTGGTAAGGCGGCACAGGATGAATTAGATAGTTTATTGAAATCGGGAGTCTTGCCGAAATCCATTTATGAAGAGATGCGTTCAGCTTATCAGGTACGAATTGCTAGTGCAGAAAAAGCGCTACGAGAATTTTATAACCGTCGCTCACAGGAATTTGGTATTAATAAAGCTGATAGCGGTAAACTTGATGCTATCCGTCGTCGTTTATTGCTAGCGGAAAAAGGCGCACTAACTGAAGCTATGCGTAAGCAAATTATCTCAGAAGAAATTGTCCGCGATCGCATCAAAACTATTGATCAACAATTATTACAATTAGAAGATGATTAAAAAGTTCAAAGGTTCAGATCCCCGACTTCTTGAAGAAGTCGGGGATCTTGTTGCTTGTAAGCGATCGCATTAATTACAAATTACTGACAACCTTCAATAAAATCAATCACTTGGTGTAAAAATCCCGGTTTCGTCACAATTAACACCGTTGAACTAGGCTCAACCACAGTACTGCCATTAGGAATAATTAAATCAGTATGGGGATGAGATTGATAACCAATAATTAAAGAACCACTGGGAAAATTGGGATTTTGAGCAATTTCCGCCACACTCCGACCCACAACATAGCAATTATTGGGAATGAGCATTTTTAGCACTTCGATTTGCCCCTGTTCAAAATGCATCATTGATTCTACTTGGGGATACTCAATAGCATTCACCATTGTCGAAACGGCTAATTCAATAGTGCTGATCACATGATTAGCTCCAGCTATCCGCAGAGGTTCAGTAAAATCACGGTGGCGCATCCGCGACAAAATCAGAGGAACACCGTAGTGTTTAGCCAGAGTTACCATTGCTAAATTCAAAGCATCACTTCTGAGGACAGCTGCTAGGGCATCAGCTTTGCGAATTCCCGCTTCTAATAAGGTTTCTGTACTCACAGCGCTGCCTTCAAAAGCCATGACTCCCACTTGTTCACGGGCATAACGGCAAGCATTAGGATCTTTATCAATTATGGCGACTGTATGCCCAAGTTCTATTAATTTCTGCGCCAAGTTTAGTCCCACTAAACCCGCTCCACCGATGAGGACATACATAATAATTCTGCTTTAATAGACTTTATTAATATTAGCTGAATTGAAATTTTCTCTAGGACTAAATCAACATTGAACATTTGCTGTGTCATGGAGCGATAAAAATGACTTGGAAAACTGCTCTTTCATTTGTCGCCTTTGCTACTTTGGTGACTATTCTCACTGGCTGGCTGATTTCAGTGGGAGGATTACCCATCCAGGAGAGCTTAAGTTTTGACGATAGTGAAATGCGTGTAATTCGGAGTTGGATTCGGCTGGCGCGCCCCATTGGGCTAATTTTTCCCGGAATTGCCTTCTTTGCGGGGATAAAATATCCTCAACTGCGAAAGATTTTTGGCTTCTATTTTTTGGTTCTCCTGGTGCAAATTTTCACGGAAGGAGTAGTGCGTCGCATCTGGATACTTAGTCTAGTTGTTCTCATTGGCACGATATACACTGCATTTCGAGTTTGGCAACTTTGGCAAGGGCTGAAATTAGCGAAAAAAGCGCAACTCAATCGAATCAGCTATAAACTGATCAATGGTTTATTGTTGCTGCTGCTCTTATTTTGGTCAAGTAATTTAATTATGCTGCTAACTGTGGCATGGCCTGGTATTTTTAAGTGATGTAGTTCAAATACATGAAAACTGCTGTAATAAGTAGGGGCGGGTTCATCGATATGACTCATGTTAACGGGGATATTGGTCAACCCCTACTCCCCAGAATTTTTGACTGGGTATTTTTTCATAAACTCCTTAACTTGAGCCACTACCAAGGGATGTGTGTCTTGTTGTAATTTAGGTAAAATTTCCAGCAGAACGCGCTGAGAGGCGACATTGAGATAAGCGATCGCCGCCTCTCTGACAAAGCCTGTAGGATGACGTAGGGCGACGATAATTTCCTGCGTGTTTAATCGAATCCGGCTAACTTGAGCAAAGTGAAAACAGCAGGCTAAACACCAATCAGAAAGCAAATTACTCAGTGTCAGCATCCGGGTAAGGCGATCGCTCGTTGACATTTGTTGATATCTTGCTAACCCAGCTTCGACTAAACAATGGAGTTTGTCTTGGGGCGATCGCTGATCTAAAATATTCAACAATATAGCTTTTGTCGGTAAATTAATCGTATGGTCTAAAATCTCTAAACCCTGAGCGACATTTGCCCCTGATTCTGATTTGAGATTGAATGTAGCCGCTTGCATCTTTTCTGGTGAGTAAAGTAATCTCAGTAGTAGCAGCAATCGCTCTTTGACATCCAGTTCTAGCTCTTGTAGTGCATCTTGCAATAAGTTACCAATCACTAAAACTCTGTCTAATTGATTATCTTCTCTAACTTGTGGTTGTTGAAAATCCAGATAGGCGGCGTAAATTTCTGCTAAAAACTTTAATTCCTGCTCAATCAAACTTTCCACCTGACTATGATGAAAAGTATCTACACTGGTGCTTTCTGGTGGTTTATTTATTTTCAGTAAACTGCGGAGAATATGATATCTGTTAGCGCCCCAAGATATTTCTAAATGCAGCCATAGACTTTCCATTGCTTCTAGAGTAGAAATTTGAGCAATGGTTCGCCAAGCATACATCCGCACCACTTCTGGTTTGTAAATATCCGTAGCCAGATCCAACAACATTTCTAAAGCTTCATTCTCTAGTTTAATTAAAGCCCGCATTGCGGTACTACGGGTTGATTTATAATACAGCGCCCCTAGTAATGCCGAATAATAGTCCTCTAAACGAGTGGCCGCAATCATTTCCAAAACTGCACAGCGTACCCGTAATGATTCATCCTGCAACAACTTGGGAATGTAAATTCGCAACGCCTGTAAATATACTGCTTCTCTGAGCGCTCTCACCCCATTGACTCGTTCTCGCTCTTGTTTATGAGTCAGCATTCGACGCATGGCTTTGGTAGCAGCCACCTTTTGCAGAGGTGTTCCCTGACGCAAGATTAAGGCGGCGGCGGTGGCGCGAATCAGTGAATGATGTCGCGGTTTGAGGTATTCTTCTAATAAAGTTAAATTAGGATTGGTTTCAGCTAGCCAAACGTAACGCAGCGCTAGGGCAAAAACTTCAGGATCAACTGTTCCTGGGGGCTGTTGTAACAAAGCACGGACTTCTAGGGCATAAGTAGGATTTACATCTGCTATCAGCATGACTTCCAAACTTTGGCGCTGCAAATCTGGAGGTAATTTGCTCAGTAAGGGTGCTAAAACTTGGGCGGCTCCTTGGGGATCAATTTGTGCTAGGAGGTCAATACAAGAGCTTTTATCGGCAGTGTTACCTTTTTCGGATAAAGCTTTGATTACGCCTTGATGGAAGAAACGCAAACCGACATTGGCAGCACTCAGTTCTCCCCGTTCAGCACTCAATACTAGCAGGTCAACATAACGCGATCGCAATACCATAACTACTTTTAAACAGGCAGCGGCGATCATCACGGTTTCTCCTACCAATACCCACTTCTGGATGGCTGGGGGTATAAACAGATTGGAAATAAAGACAGTTACCAGAATGATTATACCTGCCAACCCTGTGGCGATCGCTTCGGCTGTTCCCCCTGATAATGTCTGCGTGCGGCTGCGAATGCGTTCAGGTATTGGTTGGTACAGCACCGGGCCACTACTAACGACAAAGGTGTAGCGTAACAGTTCATCAGAGAATTTTAGCCCGACTAATCCCCAAAAGAAGCCTTGAGCTTGTATTGCTGGGACTAAATTTAGTAAAGCGATCGCACCGGGTAAGATAAAGCCCACAGCTATAGGTAACATTGCTGCTGTGATAAATACCCCAAAGCGTTCTGTGACTCGGCTGGAAATAAACCACTGAGTGATTAATTCACATAGTCCCACAATGCCACCAAATAGACCTAAAAAGCTGGCTAGTTCACGGCTATTTAAAGTCATATTTAGTTCGCGCAGGTATTGAAAATCCACTAATAAGCCAATGATTTGCAACAGACCGACAAAAGCGAACAACTGCCATGTATAGAGCTTTAATGGAGCTTCCAGGCGGCGATGTCGGTTAGCTTGTTCGTGGGGAATGACCCGTTGGGGAGCATCGGGAAAGGCAGTGCGATAGTGATGACTTAAATAAAATAGTATACCTGTACCTAAGACAATCACAGCACAGGCGATGAGAATCACTTGCTCTAGTTTGAGGAATTGCAGCATCCAGGGCAAACTAAAACCACTGATCACATCTGCTACTAACAAACCACTGCTGACTAAAGGATAGGTACGTTTAATTTCGCGGATATTAAATAATTGATTAGCAACAATAGAGGTATTCAGGTCATTAATTACATAAATTGCATCTACCCACAGCCGCAGCAAAAAGGCTAGGGCGACTGTCAGGAAGGAAATATGTATGCCCCCCCGTAAGGATACTATTAAGATTAATGGCAAAACCATACAAGGTGCGATCGCCACAATTACCCAACGCAACGGGAAAATCTTTTGCAGCCAAGAATAAACCACAACCAGTGCAATACTCATTACAGCACTAGCAATGTACATCCAAGGCAGAGGGCCAGCCCCATATTCATCCAAAAACAGTGCCACGGTACTGTCTTCTGCCCATCGTAAACCCACTGATACAGTCGTGTAAAAAGCGAACATCATCCAAGTCCGTTCGCTTTCTTCTGGTCGAAGATTCAACCACTGTAACAGTCGTCCTAGAGCGCCTTTATTTGCAGCCAACGAGTTATTTTTGAGTTCCATGCACTGCAAACTATACTAGATTAGATCCCGAATCAGATAAACAATAAAATAAACGATTATTCTCCCTCATCTCAATTTCCCATAAACGGCAAAAATCCTGAGCAACTGAGTATTATCTTTCCCACTCAGCGCTCAGGACTATCAATTTTTCAGAAATTTCAACGACTTTGGGTAAATCTGAAATTTCAGTTCTAGATTATACTTGATATCTGGAAAAACTGGCGAATTATTTTTTAGGCGAAATCAGCATCATCATATTTCGCCCTTCTTTTTTGGGTGCTTGCTGCAATTCACCAAGCGGTTCCAAATCCTTGGCCATGCGCTTGAGCAAATGCTCTGCTAAGTCACTGTGTTGAATCTCCCGACCTCGGAACATCACAGTTGCCTTCACTTTATCACCATCTTTGAGGAAGCGCTCGGCTTGCTTAACACGCACATTGTAATCGTGTTCTTCTATTTTATAGCGCATCTTCACTTCTTTAACATCAGCCGTGTGCTGCTTTTTCCGGGCTTCCCGTGCCTTCTTCTCCTGCTCAAACTTATACTTCCCGTAATCCATAATCCGACAAACCGGGGGGTCGGCCTTGTCACTTAGCAGTACTAGGTCTAGCTCTTTCTCTTCAGCTAGTTGTAGTGCTTCTTGTGGAGGCATAATTCCTAATTGCGAGCCATCATTATCAATGACTCGAATCTTGGGAAAGCGGATGCGCTCGTTGATTTGGGGCAGATCGCGAGTTCGTTTTTTCTCAATCACAGGCATTATGATTATGGAAGCTCTCTAGTAGTTAAGACGTGGATTGGACTTGGTTTGCTTGATCTTCTTTGGGATGCCTCAGAAGCACAAGACGGAATTTAACTAAGGACTTAAGCTTGAGTCTATTTTTATAGGATAACTAATTCATGAACTAGTCGTCACCGTATTTTTTATTCTAATCACTCTGCCCGAATTTCTCTGCGATCGTTTATGTAAATTTCATAACCAAAATATATTAATTTTTATAAAATTTTATAAAAAAAACTATAAATATGCTATGCAAAACACCCTTAGACTGAAGCTGACTTTTGACGGGATGTGGAAAGTCAGACCAGTATTGTGGGGTTGACAAAACTATCTGCTTACCACAATATCGGGGAAGTTGCAGATTGCAGACTTACTCAACAAAACTTTTGCTTCTCCTCACTCCACCCTTTCTTGCTCACTCTCAATCCCTTAAACCCTTATCTCAAATTGCTTTCGGCTTATCTTAGTGCCATTCATCCATGATCGAATGGCACTAAGATAACGGCAAATCCATTATTTATAAGGCTTTTGGGTGTGGGGTGTCGGGTGTCGGGTGTGGGGAATTAAGAAGTTGTTGAACACATGAACGTACTAAAATTCAATTTTATTAAACACTACACCCAACACCCTATCCCCAACACCCTGCCCCAAGGAGATTTCGGCTTATCTTCGTGCCATTCATCCATGATCAAATACCTTAATTTGTTCTGGGGCTATTTTGATTTCAAACTTCTGGCTTCTGAAAGCTATTTTGCCTCTGCTGTAAAAATTCTGTGCTTGACTGATTTATACAGGTGAATGTAGAGTAGAATTTTAGATATTGATGTGCTACTTCCAATTTGGAAAACCGAAAATTATCAGTAGTTCTATTCAGTGGTTCTTGTAAAGCACAAACAATGGCTTGTGAGAGATTTTTGACAGCATCATCTTGAAGATCAAAGTAACAACAGCTAGAACCAGCAATTTCTCTAAATATGGGAATGTCAGAGCAAATTACCTGGCACGAAAAATATAGAGCTTCTGCTAAGGGTAAACAAAACCCTTCCTGAGATGAAGCCGCAATAAAAAGTTCACATTTTTGATATAACCAACATAATTCACTATCCTTGATTGCATGAATTAGCATTACTTGTTCTTGAAGATAAAGATTGTGAATTAAATTGAATAACCTCTCTGTCTCTGGTCCTGTATTACCAACAATAATTAGCTTAGTGGCATCTTGCAAATAACCATTTTTCTTTAAAAAAGAAAATGCTTGAATCAACAAATCTATGTTTTTATTTTTACGGTGTTGGGCGACACATAACAAAAAAGAATCATTATTGCCAATCTTTAAACCAACTGGTGGCTGAGAAGCAATATGACTAAAATCGACATAGTTATAAGTAGCTGTAATTTCTTTGGATGATTGAAGATGTGGAAAGTATGAATTCAGGCTACTTAGCGTAGATTGAGAAACACAGGTAAGACCGTCACTATTTTCTATACATTGTTTTAAAAACAAACGATTGAAGATAACATTTGGATATCCAAAAACTTCTGGTTTTTCATAAGGATACAAATCGTGGATTGTAGAAACAACAGGAGATGAGAAAAGTGACCGCAAAAAAGGAAAAGGAAAAGACATATGAACTATATCAGGACTAAGACGCTTTACCAATTTTGGTAAGCCAAATAAAAACCAAATGTTTCTTGCTAACGAACTGTTTTTAATATCTATACTAATTAACTGAATTTTGTGTGAATAAAAAAATAGTTCAAAGTAATGCTTCTGCCATGCTCCTACAATTAAGCTCACTTTGCTAACCTCTGGAGTATCAGCCAGACATTGAGCCAGATTTGCAGCGTGTCTGCAAACACCAGTTGGCTTTGAAGGTCTGTGTAAAGCAGCAATTAGTATGTGCATATTGGAGTGCTGTTGTTCTGTCTTACAGATGATAAAACTTACAAAAACTAATTAGTTGAAAGCAGGTTCAAAAAACTTGAGATATAACGTCAGTCTCCGAGACTTTCCTGCTGGCAATCTCTAGATAAAGTTTGTTTAGACGCTCTCCTACTACCTGCCAACTGTAGTTTTCACTTACTAGTTTCCGGCCTGCCTCACCCATACTGACTCTCAGTTCTGGGTCTTTAACTAAATGAATCATTGCTGCCGCTAAGTCACGTACAGCTTGATATGGTTCGTCAGCAGTAATTTTAAAGCCAGTTTCGTCTGTAACTTGAACAGCCGGTCCACCTAAATCTAGACAAATTACCGGACGACCCGCTGCCATTGCTTCCATGCACACCCACCCTCCAGAATCATGTAAGCTGGGATGAACTAGCACATGGCAGTCCCCCAACAAATCTAAAGCCTTATCACGAGGCAATCTGCCCCAAAATTTAACTTTTTGAGCAATTCCTAAATCTGATGCCAAAGTTTGAAGTTGATACCATTCAGGTCCATCTCCGACGATCCAGTATTCTGTATTCGGTAGATTCGCTTGAGCAAAAGCACGCAGTCCTAAGTGAAAGCCTTTCCAGTGCAAAAGTCTACCCATGCTGATAAATCTCACTATTGGCTCATTAAGTATTTCATATTGATTTAGATGCTCTATATCTTCCGCTGATAACCCTGATTCAGGCAAAATCTGCACATGATTCGCGCCCATTTTATAGAGGCACTGGGCTGTATCCTTAGTTGTAGCTCGGACTACAGCACTTCTTTTAGCAGTAATACGTACAAACGGGTCTTGCTCTCCCATCCAGCGAGCGATGCTGCGGGCAATTTCGTAAATTTTGCCATTCCAGCTAAAATCCTGCCAGAAGCTTATTGGTGCAGACTCTCCACCACCTACGGGACCCCAAACTAAGGGAATTGGTAGTAGTGACAGGAAGCAAGGATTGGAATACTTTACAAAAGTAACATGGTGCATCAAGTCAAAATCAATTTTCTGATGCCAGCGACGGGCGACAAAGTATGCTTGAATTTGCCAGAGGTAATAGTGAAGCTGCATTCCCCCAGACTGCCCCCATCGTCTGCTATCCTGCCAAAAGGGGAGAGTAAAGTAAACAAAGTGAAGATTTGGGATGGGGTTGCGTGCCAATTCTGTGTTGATAATATCCTGGCTCTCATCTGGTCGGGTGAGTACCCAGACTTCATGATATTTAGAGGCTTCTCGAGCAATATTCCAACCCACACCAGGTTCAGAACCCATACCTGGTTCGCAGGAATAAGCAGATATTAAAATCTTCATAGTTGTAGTAATTAACTAAATGATATGCAGTCGGTGTCGTTCAGTTAGTTGTTAAGATTAGCACCGTATTTTTGGACATTAGTTCATTTGTTCAAGTTATTTTCGCCGCTTTTAGAGTATTACCAATTGTCGGTGTGCTTCTTTAGTAGCCTGTTCTGTCTGTTTCTTCAGTCGTCGTTCTTGCCATGCTAGTCCTAGGATAAAGGCGATCGAAAGCATGAAGCCTGGTTCCTCCATTTGAGTAAAAATAAAACCCAGGACGAAAACAGCTAGTAGAGTAACTTTTAAAGAATCATCTAGACCAAAATTTTGCCAGGCTAAATAGGATAGAAATAGGTATGCTCCTAAACCCAAAACTCCTAAATCTCCCCATATTCCAGCCCAGCCAAAAATTGGGCTGAAGAGACTCGAACCGAGCGTAAGCCAAAAACTACTCACAAATTCCATTGCTTCCTGGCCAATGGGAGTAGTGGTAGCGCCCAGTGGTCCGAGTATAGACCAATAATCTTGAAGAAACCACGCTCCTAGACGGCTTATAGTATGTCCTGGACCAAGACCAAACAACCAATTTAGAGAGGATTGATAGTGAGATAAGATGGCACGCACTGAGTAAAATTTAGCATACCAAGCTACACCATCTGGTCCATAAAGTTCCGGTCGCGCCCAGGCTGTAAATGCTGCAAATGCTTCTAAGTTTTGTACACACCAAAGGAATCCGTAACCAAAGATAGCGATCGCACTCAGAAGTTTGATAGTTTTACCAATATCCTTTGAATTGACGATGATTAGAAGACCCCAGGCAATCAGATATGCCAGCAGAAGTTGTTTGGAATCAGAAAATAGAACTTGCCAAAAAGCAGCAATAATTGCCAAAATTCTACTCCATAGAGGAAAAGTCTTTTCATTGGTAAAGAAGTAGAGAGCAACGGCAACTGATACCGAAGCTGATACATAATTCCCAGCCCCGGAAATGAAAAAGACTCCGCCGCATCCATCCGTGCCATTAAATCCGTTAGCATAGAGCTTTCCTGCATCAATTAAAGGTTTCTGGACAGCAGCGAGGACAAAGTTAATTAAAGCAGAGCAAATTAGCCATCTCTTAATGCGTGTAATGGATTCAGAAGACATGGGGATACAGACAATAGCCAGCAGGAAGATGAAGGGTTCGCAAAGCATCATGAAAGAGACAATTGCATTAATCAAGCCTGTGTTATTCCATAACGCACTAGCCAACACGGCTACTAAAAAAATGAAAATTCCCAATATTAAAGAATAAACAATTGCAATTTGTTGACGATATTTCGTCCGACTTGTGAATAATACAATCCCTGAAAAAAACGGAATAATTGCGAAATGAGCAAGGTTAAGGATGGAAGGAGCGCGAGTAATCGAACAAAAAATTCGGGAGTAAAAAACTACGGAAAAGGCAAAGATAATTAAAGTGGTGCTATCAATTAGTCCTTTTTTTTTCGACTTTTTATTTCTCGGTAAATGCAAATACATGATATTAGATGTTTCAGAAAATTTTCTTTCTTATTACTAAATATTTATCTGTAATTAGGGCTTGCTGATAGCGTAGCGTTAGCTATATAAAGTTGGAAGAAATACCACTACCAAATATTTTGATTTCATCAAACCTTGTACTTTTAAATGCTTTACCAAACCAGCAAAATAATGCTGAGATATTAGGAGTTTTATCCATTTATAAAAGGTTTCGTCTACTGTACACTTATCCTGACTTTTCTGGTATTAATTATTTTTTAGTTTAGCAAAATTTTGAGAAAATTTCAGACGTTTTTTGAAAGTAGCAATTTCCGGAATAAACTTATACAAACGCATGAAAAACTTCATTGAAGGGGAAAGAAATAATTCTGATTCATTATTTTTAATTGCAGTTTCAAGGATATGAGCGAACTTATTGAATGAATTTTTGTGTAAGTGATCTACACTATCAATAGCCAACCCTTCCTGGGCAATATTCATCACATGGATTCCATAAGAGTCTAGCTCGTCAAGTAAGGCTATAGAGAAGGCATTAATTGCAGCTTTAGAAGTACCGTAAACCGTTTATGAACCTATTGGATTGTAACCTGCTAAAGAAGATATGTTGATAATCATGCCCTGATTTTGTTCAATCATTATCGGTGCTACAAGACGACAGAGTTGAAGACAACCGATGACATTTGTACGGACAACTTGATCGATTTTCTCAATGCTTGTATCTATAAGAGGCTTAGAAGTAGTGTTCGCTGCATTATTAATCAAAATATCTATCCTTTTACCAGATAGTCGAATGCTGCTAATCAAAGCTTCAATTGATTGAGGATCACAGAGATCAAGCATCAATGCTGTGACACATCCTCCCATTTTGTGTATTAAGTTAGCCGTTTCATCAAGCTTTTGCTTATTCCGAGATGCAATAATGACTTCATAAACTCTAGAGGAAAAATAAATAGCAAGTTGTCTGCCAATGCCTTGAGAAGCACCAGTGATCAGGATAGTTGCATTGTTAATATCCATAAGAGCAAATCTACTAGATTTTGATTATGTTTGAGAGTAGAAACAGCATTTATTTCCCTACTGTTAGCGAAAAGGCTTTGCAACATCTTGGCGATTGAGATTACAGAAGCATGCATTTTCTATTGAGAACCAGAAGTGTTGAAATTTAAAAAAGTCTAAACAAATAGTTTGGAAGACCACAGTTTTCTATGGTTAAGTATTAGTTGACGTTAGTAAAAGAGCCGTTTATGCTGTTCAAAGCAATACATGGCACAAGTACATTAGGATTTGCTGGTATTCTAACTTCCAGGTTTGACTTGCAATATTGTAGGAGCAGGGAATATCTGGTTTTTGTATTGTTCTTGCCGCCAATGTGCCATAAGTTACCATTAAAGATAAAAAAATCTCCTGGTTTTGTTTTGTCACCGTAGCTTACTAGCTCACTCTTAGGATCTCTTTTTCTTGCTTCTTCTAAAGCGACATGATCATAGCCGTGTAATCCGCTGGGTATATCAAGCATATGGTGAGAGCGACTAATTAGACGCATACCGCTTTCTTCGTCCACATTGTTAAGTGCAAGCCAAACATTTGCATTGTCGAGACAACCCCATTTTTTACATTCCGCATCTCGATGCCAAGTAGGATTTTCGTGAGGTCTGACATTTAAGAATAACCCTCCCCACAGAACTAAATCCTCTCCTACTATCGAAATGACTTTATCTAAAATAATCGGGCGTATAGACAGTTGGTATACTAAAGGCGAATGAATGTGCATATCTTTTGCCCAGTTCACACTAACACAGTGCCAAGGAAAACTCGGTACATAGGATGAGAGTTTTTTTAAAACAGATAGTTTTGTTTTCTCTAACCGTAGTTTTTGGGTAATGAGGTTAGTTTGTTTAGCATCAAAAATATTAAATGGTCCTACATAACCTAACTCTTGATACTGCTCTAATTCATGAACATTTAACATCAAACTTTTCCTTTCTTATCAATATTTACCGATTTTATAATTGCTGTAATAGGGCTACATCAACTTTATTTACATCACAGCACCATGCTTTAATACAAAAGTTTTTCATAAATTTTTGCTACTTGCTCTGCTGTATTTTGCCAGCTAAAAGACTGTGATCTGGCGAATCCTTTATTGATCAAGTTGGTATAAAGAGTGTGGTTTTTATAAAGCTCAATAACTGCATCTGCGATTGCTTGTGAAGAATAGGGATCGATCAGTATTCCCGCATCTCCTACCACTTCTGGCAAAGATGAAACATTAGAAGTAATCACAGGAGTGCCACACGCCATTGCTTCCACAATTGTCAATCCGAATCCTTCATATAAAGAGGGTGCTAAAAGTACGTCAGCGGCATTGTAAATTTGCACTAGACGAGCCTTGTCAGGATTACCGAAATCGAAGATATATGATTCCAGATCGTGCGCTTGAATAAAAGCTTTCTGCTCCTGCGTAAATCTATCTCCTGTCCGCCATAGACATATTGGAAATCCCTGTTCTTTTAAATTTTTTAAGACTTTCAGAACTGTCAAAATGTTTTTACGTTGATGGGTGCTACCAACATTCAGCAAGCAAAAATTGTCAGGCGATAGCGTATACTGCTTACGAATCTCGGCCACCTCTGAAGCTGGTAGAACTCGAAATTCTGAACTTATGCCATTGGGAATAACAGTGGTTTGCTCTGGCTTAATCTTTAATATGCGGGTGACATCTTGAGCCGTATTGGTAGAAACTGCAATTACATGATTTGCTTTTTCCATACCATTCACTGAATATTTCCACATAGCCATACTCAATGCCGGAATTCGTGACTGATCTTGCAGAATTTCTGGATAGATGAACTGCACCAAGTCATGACAGGTGACAACTACGGGCTTATTAGCTCTATGTAATCCATAGACGATATGAGCATCGCTTTGGTCAAGCACATGAAAAATATCTGCCTCCAATCGAGACACAGCGCGAGGATGCCGCCAAAAAGTTTCATAGTATTTTTTAATGCCCAAGCCTGATAGATATAGTTTATCAGAGCTATTCCAGGGAATAGGAGCAATTTCGGCAATTTCCCAATTTGGTCGCACCGTCCTTAATCCTGCCACTAGATTGTCAGCATAGACTTCTAGACTAAACGTAGATTTTGGTACTCGTCGCACAATCATTACCCGCATTGATTTCTCATTTCCTGGTCGGTGTTGTTGTAAGGTTGTTGACCCCAGCCTCTATACCAGATGTATGTCTTCTTCCGAGTGAATAGCCAAATAAACCAAGTGACAAAGAAAATTATTGCCCCAAGTCCAGGTATGTTTGCTAAAGTGACAATTCTTGCCTTTCCTCTCATGGATGGGGTATTTGCACTGACACTATTTGAGCGAATACGATAACGTAAAAGCATTTCTGGGCATCTTACTTTGTGAACGATACCAGTGGTACGAACCCACCACTCACCATCTGACCCTTGATCAAGCGATTCGTTGAATGGATGCTGTTTCATAGTTTCAGTTCGTACCATCCACGATGAGGGCATCGGAAGATAGCGTGCCATAGCAAACGCCCGTATGCTGCCTTTTTCATTTGTGAGGTAGTGGTCAGCACCGACGAAATCGCATCTTAAGTTATTAGCATAGGTACGTTGAATCAGTGTTTTTTCCTGACACCAAACATCGTCACCGTCACAGTATGCTACCCATTTCATTTGTACATAGTTTAAAGCTTGATTACGAACTGCTCCTGGAGGAGCTAGTGGCATCCGAGCAATTTCTAATCGTGGATCTGCGATTAAAGAACCCAGTGTTATTTCTACCCAATTATTCTTCTCTTCAATGCAGAGAATGACTTGAGCAATACTAGGATCTGAAATTACCGCTTCCACAGTATCGCGCAGAAAGGGTTGTTCACGATCAGTCATTGCAGTGATGACGGCGGCCACATCTTGAATGTTGCATTTTTGTTCGCAAAGCATATATTTTCCAATTTTATAGACTAAGATTTCTTTGAAACTTATGAATTCCTATTAATTCTTCATTACCTTCTTAAGAAGGTTGGAGGAGAATCGTGTGCCATAAAGAGATTAATCTATGGGAAATTTTTTCATGGGTGTAAAGTTGGTGTACTCGCGCCATACCATAGAGTGCAGTTTCTTGTCTCGATTCAGCGTCGCTGATTAGTCTTGCTAAGATATCAGCTAAGGCACTGTGATCTTCTTCTGGGAATACCAAATCAGAACGACCAATTACATTAGGAATCTCACCTGAATTTGAGCCTATTACAGGAGTTCCCATAGACATAGCTTCTATCAGCACATGACCGAATTGTTCCTTCCAAGTTGGGATTGAGCGAGAAGGTAATACCAATACATCAAATTGCCTGAGTTCTGCGGGGACTTGGTGATGAGGAACTACTCCTCGCCAGATTACCCAATCTGCTACCCCTTGATCTTGGGATATCTGTCTTAGTTCTGCTTCCCTTGGACCAGAGCCGCAAATGAGGATGCGGAAGTTAAAGCCCTGTTCACGCAACTGGTGAGCAGCTGCAAAAATTAGGTCAATTCCCTTACTGTGGGTTAACCGTCCCAGATATCCAATGTGAAATGGGCGATCGCTTCCGGCACTGCGCTCCGCGCGATCGCCTACTTTTTGTTGACGGGGTGCGAAAAATTTCGGATCAACGCCCATTTGTGGCATTACTTCCAACAAACCCGTGTAACCCCAACGGCGCATAATTTCTGCCCCATCTTGATTCCCTGGAAGCACGAGACTGGCAGTATTGAGGACAAACTGACAAGTCCAGCGACGGAGGAAGGACAGTCCGCGGTCAATATTTTCCCAACCAAAAATAGTCAAGGGTTTACCTGTCATTCGGCTCCAGATAGCAAACTCAAATGCACATAGGGAAAATACTTCTTCCTCAACCTGGACAAGATCGGGACGAAAATCATTCAGCACCTGCCACAGTGTCCAAGGAGCATAGATATGTGCGCCTCCACGCCCGCTAAATAAGACGGGAGCCGAGTAGGTTCGGATATTTGAGTAGGGTGTTTCCAGTGGAATGAGACGATTCCATTCCAAAGCCTTCCAGTTACTGGGAGCCAAAAGACCGACTTCAATGTTGTTCATCTGTGCGATGCCTACGGCGAGCGAAGCTATCGCATTCAATTTGCCCTGGTTGACACCAACGACGTAACTATGACTGACAAAAAGAACCTTTAGGGCATCACTAGTTGTGTTGACTGCGGCTATGGGCAAATTATTATGGTGCTTTTGTTTCATACCTCACTAGCCTGATTTATTGTGGTTAAGCGATCGGTTTAGCATTCAGGAAACGAGTTAAGAGTTTATCTGACTAGGTTTTTTAGGTAATCAGCGCACGAATTCTCGTCACACTCCAATCAACTAACTTGGGTCGATGTTGCGGTGCATACAACCATGTAATGGCAGGTTTAGCTAGAGGTAATGGCATCAACCCCACCCAGATAAACCAGAGGCTGTAGAAAAGTCGCTTTTGCCAGTTAAAGTCTGAGTATTTCCATAGACAGCGAATTCCGTAGTAAATTAAATTGAGTGAGCGATCGCTAGGCACTGGATGCTTTTGAGAATCTAGGCGTAAAGAGATAATCCGCGACCATAAGCGTCCGATTGAGCGCTGTTCTAAATCCGCAGGAATTTCATAGTCCAATGCTTTGGCTTTCTTGGTCAACAGGGCAAAGTTTTGTAAGTCATGGCGAACAAAGCGTTGGAACCGAGTACTGGTGACTGTCGCCAATGCCCACTGATTCGTATCATGAATTCTGTATGCACCCAGTGGTTCTTCTATTGCTGCAACATCACCATAAAAAGGAATCTGGAAAGATAAATAGTCGTCCGCAGTGAGTTTATATTCATCAGGAATGGGAAACAGCTTTTCCAGAACGCGACGATTCAGCGCATTACCACTAGTGGGAGTGCTAACATATCCACCTTTATCCAAAAGGTTTTTCCATACCTCACCAGTGGAAAGGCTGGCAGGTCCTTGGGGAGAAGAATAACCAAGAGATTTTCCCTGTGTATCAACAACGTTGAGGCGATAGTGTACTTTAGAGCGTTCTGGTTTCCAAACAGCGACGATTTGCTCA
This sequence comes from Anabaena sp. CCY 0017, assembly GCF_963920885.1. NCBI lineage: Bacteria > Bacillati > Cyanobacteriota > Cyanophyceae > Nostocales > Nostocaceae > Anabaena > Anabaena sp. CCY 0017. Next base: position 207,524 of record NZ_CAWUDG010000005.1, read on the forward strand.
ACTGTATGAGGAAATAGGTAATCATCCGCATCCAGAAAAATAATGATATCCCCCTTGCTTCTGGCAAATCCATTATTAAAGGCCGCAGCTTGTTTGCCATTGGGTTGCAGAATGGGGATGATGCGATCGCTATATCCAGCAATAATATCACGGGAATTGTCAGTTGAACCATCATCAACAACAATAACTTGAATGTGAGGATAGGTTTGGTTAAGGGCGCTATTAATTGCCTCACCTAAGAAGCGATCGTAGTTGTAATTGCTAATAATAATACTAACAATTAAATTATTCTTCATGTTAAATACTCAATACTTAGATTATGCTGATATGTTAATATTTTTATTATTTAAAAATGTTAAGTTCTTCTAATTAATTTTAATTTGAAATTACTATTAATACTTAAGAATTGCCCTATTATAAGCATAAAGCATTTAGGGTAAGTATATCTAAGAGTGAAAATAAGTCCTTTTATCCCTCTGTATCTTAAATTAAAGGCTACTGTATATACAAGTACATAAGGAAGGTAAATCAGGGCTTTTACTTTATTATTTTCAGTTGCAAAATATCGCTTAAATGTAACATAAATGCGGGTAGCGTCTTTATAAGGTAGGTAGTAGTCACGATTAATTTCTGATGGAAAGTGAAAATTAATCGCTTCTGGAAAGAGTATGATTTTAAATCCTTTTTTAATTGCTCTTGTAGTTAAATCAACTTCATCATTTCCGTAGACTAATTTATCATCAAATAAGGTATTTTCAAACAAACAAATTGGAAATAATGTGCTGTTAATTACAACTGTTTTGATTATATCACCTTTTTTATAACGAACATTCTGCCATCCTACAAAACTTTGTTCTCCGGGGAAAACAAGTTTACCATTGTTATTTTCAATTCCACTGATAATAAGTTTTTCCAGATTTTCTTGTTCAGCAAGTTTTGCTAATTTATTACACACAATTTCTAAGAAATTCTCATTTAAAACTACGTCATCGTCGATAAAGAGTACGTGTGAACCTGACACCGCTTTCAATACATTATTTCTGTTTGCACCTAAACCTTTTCGTAGACCATCTAAATATTTTACTTCTGGAAAATGGGAGGAAATGAGCCTTTTAGTCTCATCATTTGTACTATCATCGGACACAATAACTTCAAATGCAGGATAGGTAGAACGTCCAACAGACTGTAAAGCGTTGTTCAGTTCTTTAGGGCGATTTCTGGTACAAATACAAACTGATACTTTAAAGTCAATATCTGTTTTTCTGTCAATATTATTCATGAAAAGCTCCTATTATTGTTTGAATTTTTGAATGAATTATCTAGATTTCCTGGAGTGAATATAAATATCCAAAGAGAGCTTTTTAAAAAAACCTAATTTTGAATACTTGTTGACTCAGACAATTGTCGTAAGTAACTCTTTTATTTTCGGTTCCGCCACTTTCCAATTGAGATGTGACTCATACTCATGGAAAGCAGAAATAGCTAAGTTTTTATACTTTAAATATATTTGCAATATTTAGTAGTATCGCTATTTTTATCAAATAATTTACCATTTAAATTATTTTTAATCATTGTTGGGATTCCAGCAACTTTGCTAGAAATACAAGGTACACCTAATGAATTGGCCTCACAAAAAACAATAGGTGTGCAATTAGCAAGGGAAGGTAGAATCAAGAAGTGTGAATTAGCTATTAGCTGATAAATTTTCTTTTTACCTTCTGGAGTGGACTTTTGAATAAAACCCAGAGGCTTAATAAAATTAGGTAGATATCCTTTTATAATAGATTGGCAGCCAACAATTGTTAATTCTGTATTCAAACCTGGAATATTCAACTTTTTACCTACTTCTATATGAATAGATTGTCCCTTTAGTGCCTCTGCAATAATATAAGAATTTGTTCCTGACCAATTCAAGTGGGTATTTAGATTTTTTGCATCACAAGGAGTAACGTAGGCTAGTCTCATATATCAATTTCCACTATTATTTATTCATTTAATTTCGGGATTTTTTGAAATTTCCTTCAAGCCATAGCTTAACCGCGGCTTTTATACGAGAATGAAGCCTCCAATCATATGGATTACAAACGGTTAAGAGGATTAACCCTATCAGATCATCTTCTTCCCCTAATTTATACTTAGTGGTTCGATACGCCAAATTCTCGGAAAGACTAACTTCTACACCAAATCCTAAATGTTTCAAAACACTGTTTAATACATTTACTCGAAGTTCGTGATATTTGACAGATCGCCTTTGTGCATCAATAGGATGGCTCCAATTATTATAACCATGAATCCGAAATAACGATAACACCTGCTTAATGCCAACTACATCTCCAAAAAATGGGGCAAGATCAGCAAGATAGGTGTCTGCACAAATTCGATATTCATTTTCAGGAATATTCATAACTTGCAATAAAAAGTTTCTGGAGAAACTAAGCCCTGTTGAAGGAGAAAAGGGCCACCATCCTCCCGTCTTAGCCAGTTTTTTGGCAATATTTCCTCGAACCAGCTGATGTGGCCATGGTCTACCAATTGGTGTGCCTGTTTTGCCAACATTCTGAACCTTATGATAAACCACAGAAGCGTTTCTAAATTGACTAAATGCTTCTACGACATATTCAACTTTCTGGGATAACCAGACATCATCCGCATCTAAAAGGCAGAAAATTTCCCCTCTGCTAGCTGCAAAACCTGCATTAAAAGCCGAACCTTGACCGCTATTTTCTTTAAAAATTGGGATGATTCGATCGCCATACCCAGAAATAATATCACGGGAATTGTCTGTTGAACCATCATCAACAACAATAACTTCAGTATGAGGATAGGTTTGGTTAATGGCGCTATTGATTGCTTCTGAGAGAAAGCGATCGTAGTTGTAGTTATTGATAATGATACTTACATAGGGTTGAAACTTCATATTATAAATTCGCTAATAATCTGCCAAATGTTGGTTCTAGACTTTTGCATAATCAGTAAGTGGCTAAATAAATTTTTCTATTGATTGCGGTAAAAATGCTTTCATTAACCTCCGAATTCCTCCTAAGCTAAATTTTTTAGATAAGGGATAATATTGGCTGAAATAAATATCTAAAGCTTGCCTCTTCTTACCCACATTAATCAACTGAATAATTGCGGTTGAAGCTTCTCTTTTCAACTCATACTCTTTAGCCCAAGATAGTTCTTTTGGAAAATCAGTCTTGAGAATTATCGAGAAAGATTGTGGAGTTGAATCAGTATTTTTAGATACTGCAACATTGGAAAATCTATACTTAGCAGTATATTTGTCCAAGAAAAAGAAATTCGAGTATTCAAATCCCAGGCGTAAACCAAAATCAAAATCTCCTGCATTTCCTATTTCTTCATAAGAACGATATTTTATCGCTTTAGCAGCAGATGCAAGAATCATATAGCAATCGTTGGGGAACTGGTGAAGTAAGGCAGCCTCTACGGAGGATTTTTGTAATCCAGATCTGTCGCTAGTACGAAAGTAGAATTGATTAAGCTTAGAGCTAAGATTCAGGTCAATAGTACCCTCCTCTGAAATAAAATATTGCTTGCCATAAGCTGCGACTAAATTTGGATGAAGATCCCAGCAATTATTTAAATCTTTTAGAGAATTCGGTAGTAGTAAGTCATCATCATGAAGAAGAACTATTTTATCGCCTTTTGCTATTTCATATAGAAAGTTAACATTTCCTGCCTGACCTAATGAAGGAAAATGCCTAGTATAGGAAATCGGAATTTTGGATTCCCTCTTAATATCTAAAACTAGGTTTTCAGTCAAGTCATCATGAGAGTCATCACCTATAACGATCTCGAATGGTTGGAGAGTTTGTTCAAATACTGAATACAAAGCTTCTTTGAGAAACTTGGGTCTTTGATATGTTGCGATACATACAGATATCGATGATTTCATTGGCTTTTCTGTTGGTAAGAATACAAGTAAAATTTAGTGAAAGAGGACAAATATTTTTTATGTCCCCGAAAATAGTTATTAGGATATTACGGTGTACGTAGAAATAGAATATTTAAGTAATCCAATCTAATCAGGGAGAAGAAAATTAGATAAAATAAATTGTTTATCAATCCAATAATAAAGACGGATTACCAGCCTATTCTTAGGCTCCGACAACCAGGCTCCTCAACAACTAAATGTGCTGTTTGCAATCACGAAGTGCTTGCACCTACTCATTAGATATAAAGATTTTGCGTGTGTAAATCTCTAACTTCTAACTTTTTGATTATACGAAGTGATTGACATCCCTCATCTTCCTACAATCACTTCCAGGTAACTACCTGATTTGAGAATTCGACCCTGCTCAAGTTGGTAAATACAATCGCAATGCTCAATTGTCGAAAGGCGATGAGCAATAATAATGATTGTCTTATTACCAGCTAAAGCTTTTGTTGCTTCAGTAATTAGATGTTCTGTTTCAGTATCTAGAGCGGCAGTTGCTTCATCAAAAACTAGTATTTCTCTTTCGTGATAAAGTACCCGCGCAATTCCAACTCTTTGGCGTTGTCCTCCTGATAAAAGAACTCCCCGTTCACCAACAATAGTTTTTACTCCGTCTGGAAGCTGTTCTACTACTTCGCTGAGTTGAGCCATTTGAATTGCTTTTTTTAATTTATTTTGGTCAATTAAATGATCAGGAACTCCAAATGCAATATTCCGCTCAAGGGTGTCATCAATCAAAAATATAGACTGGGGAACATAACCAAGCATATTCTGCCAGGCGCGTAAGTTGCTATAAACTGAAACTCCGTCCACCTTGATATCTCCAAATTGAGGGATAAAAAGACCCAGAATAATATCAACCAAAGTGGTTTTACCAGCACCAGATTTACCAATTAGTCCAATAGAATCTCCCTTGCGAATAGATAGGGAAATTTCTTCTAGTATATTTCTTGTAGTGTTGGGATATTGAAAGGTGAGTTTATCTAAAATAATTTCATCCAAAAATTGAAACGTTTGTTGATTTGGGCTTGGCAATAAGCTATGAGAATGACTAGCAGCATCAAAATCGGTTATCAACTTTTCTTTTTCCAACTCCTTAAGATCAAAGAATAATCTATCAAGAGAATAACTGTTACCTCTAATCACATTAATGCCAGTAATTAAACTCCCGATTGCCGGCAGCAGACGAACTAAGGCGAGTGCAAAAATTCCTAAAACCCCAGTCAGGCTTTGTGTCTCACCTTGATTTAAGTTTATAAATAAAAATGTAAAGCCAATCAAGAAGCTCATCATTAACGGCTCAAGCACAAAGCGGGGAAGATTACCATAGGCTGAAGTTAAAGTGGTACTTTTGGCGTAAATTCCTGACTGCTCCTCCATCTGATATTCAAAATAGGGTTCACAACCAATTACACGAGTTTCTTTCAAGCCTCCTAATCCATGATTTGTAATGCGAATCATCTCACCATAAGCATGAAATCCTTCCTTATTCCAACGAGCTAAACGCTCTTTCATTGGATGCAATAACCCAAAGGAAATCAGTAATAGGAAGGTAATGAGAATCAAGGCGATCGCATTGGTTTTGATCAAAAGAAGCATTAATGCTAAGACAATTACAGTATTAGATATCAATGTCAAAAATGTAGATACTATACCAATAGAAACTGCATCAGTTGTCTCAATGAGATTTTGAATAAGCGTTGCTGAATTAATCCGCAGATGATAGCTGTAAGGAGCTTTTATATATAATTTTAGGAGTTTACAAGATAGTTTTCTTTTTAAGCCATAGCTAAATTTGAAGACTGTTTTTTGAGCATTGAAAGCTAAAAATGATTTCAGACAAAAAGCAATAACAACCACCAAGCCTAGAAAAATCAAAAATTGCCGTTCAGAATTGAAATTCAACTGTTTGTAAATAAAATTTAACCAGTCAATATTTTTGATCGCATCTGGGCTGATAGCGATTGCAATGAACGGACTAATCATTCCTGTTCCAAACACTTCTAAGCCAGAAATAAGGATGAATAGAAAAAGCATCGCTATCAGCGACTTGTGATTTCCTCTGGTAATATATAAAAGTTTGGTTAGAAATTGAGTCATTGGTTTTTATATTTCTTTTGTGTTTTTAAATAAACGGAAGGTTAATAACTATCAAAGTTATCATCGCTACCAATAGCATCTAGAGGCAAGGCGCATCATAAAGATAAAATAATTTCATTCTCAATAAACTCAAAAAAGGTCGCATTAATAGCTGACTATTGACACATATTTAGGCGATTACTTTGAGTTTTTTAAAGTAAATCAAATGATAAATACTGATTCTTCCGTTGATTCTTAACTTTGCTTCTGATCAAAGCTACTTTAGATGCGTTTGCCCTACGTGCTGATACTTTGATTCAGAAACGCCTCTTTTTTTGGCGAAGATATTGCTTAGGTAGAGCTAAATTTAGGATTTGCATTAAAGCTAGCCACATAAAAACTGGAATAGTTGTACTGTATCGACTAAATAGTCTCCATGGTTCCTGAATCAGACGATATAACCACTCACCCCCTAAATGACGTATCCAATAGGGCGCTCTTTTGTGACTTTCTGCAAAGACAGGAAATGCTCCCCCCAAACCAATCATCACAGCCTGAATTTTATCTTTATGTTGGTTCATCCAGTACTCTTGTTTTGGACATCCTAGAGCAAGTAAAACTATTCCAGCCCCACTATCATGAATTTTTTTGATAATAGCTTCATCCTCTGTGTATGTGAGTGGACGGAATGGTAACGGCTCCATTCCTGCAATTTTCACGTTTGGAAAGACACGTTCTAAGTTCTTTCTCATCTTCTCTAGAATTACGACATCAGAACCCAAGAAGAAAAGATGAATGTCTCTTAGTGGAGCTAATTTACACAAAGATAAAAGAATATCCAAACCAGCAACGCGGTTTTGAGTACCTGCACCCATTAGTTTCAACATCCAAACCAGCGGCATCCCGTCAGGAGTAACAATATCTGCGCTCTTTAAAACAGAGAAAAACTCTGGATGCCAATAAGCTTCTACGAGCATATGAGTATTAGATACGCAAATAACTTTGCTGACTTTACTCATCGCCCATTCTAATATGATATTTATTTGTACCTCAAAGGGTAAAGCAGTAACAGGAGAGCCAATTATATCCATTTTTGCAGGTATGATTGAAGCTTCAAATTCCGGAGATGGATTTAAGTATTGAATGGGAATTTGTTTTTTTCCAGTTAGCATCTCTTTTTTATATTGTTGTGTTGGGAAAAGTTTTAATCTGGCGTTGGGAAATTCAAAGCTAGTAAAAAATCCTGCGGATCGTTTGACAATATTCTTGATCAATGTCTTTAATCCTTATGTTTACCTTGATGGATTATTCTCTGTTTGAAGTTACTCAAAAAATACAAACTTTTTTAATTAATGGTATTGATCTATTGAGGTAAATTACAGATTAAGTAGGTAAGCACAAATAAACCTAACTATGTAACAAAAAGCAAAAACGCTGAAACCCTTGTGTTCGTGGAGCGTGACCGCTTCGGTCTTATGCTTTACTCCAATTCGTTACTTATGCCTAACGCCACGCTCCGCAAACGCAATGACATAGTTGTAAATTTTCTCACCCATCTACTTAGCTACCTCAACAATATTTAGCTGTTTTGCTGTGTAAATTCTGATGAGTGCAATTTGTTTAAAACTCTACCATAATGTAAATATCATCAGTAAGAGATATGCAACTTAATATTTTTGAACGAATCAATTATTAAAACAAAGAGTTCACAACAGATATGTTCGACCTGTTCTCAGAAGAGAGACAATCTATCTGTTATTTAACAGGACTGAAAATCTAAAATTTCAACCTAAGATTTTGTCCTGATATATCGACAGTGACCGCACCCAAAATAGGAGTAGAAGAGAAATTTAATTGCTCTAATGCTTTGGCTAAAACAGAACACTTTGTTTTTCCTACTCCTATAGCCAAAATACTTGCATCTGTGTGCCTAGTTAGGAGACTAGTATCTGCAAAACCTAATAGATGTGATGTGTCATATATAATTAAATCAAAAGTTTGCTTAAATTGTTCTGTCAAGCTTTGCATCTGAGGATCTGAAAGCAAAATTGTGGGATTTGCGGTAATTTGACCAGTAGTTAAGATAAACAAGTTATGCTCTAATGATAATTCTTTAGTATCTTTTGAAGTTGTTTTCCGTGAACTATCATTTTGTTCTCTGATGCAGCTATTGGGTCTTTGTATAACATTCTCAAAGTTTAGCCCTTCAGCAATGAGGTTGCTTAATCCTTCTTTGTTGGGTAAATCTAACATTTTATGTATAATAGGATTACGTAGGTTTCCATCTACTAATAGCACACGTTTACCCATTACTGCTGCTGCCTGAGCTAAGTAAAAAGCAATTATCGATTTGCCATCTCCAGGAGCAGCTGAAATGACTGCTAAAGAGCGGATAGCATTATCACTATTGAGAAGGCAAATATTTGCATAAACAGAGCGGAAAGATTCCCAAAAGTTTGAAATATCATGTTTTTGAGAAGGCTTACCATTCTTTCCAAACCTAATATGAGGAATATTCCCTAATATTGGTAGTTTAATTTTATATTTAATTTCCTCAGAGCTATAAAAAACGTTGTTGAGCTTATCTATAAGCAAAGCAAACCCCATGCTTAATAATAACCCCAAAACTGACCCTAAAATTAAATAACGACTAATACTCGGTGCAAGATTTTCAGGTTTACTAGGAGGAGTAAGTATCTGCCAAGGGATCTGATTTTGAGCTGAATCTATTCGTAATTGTTCGCGTTTGGTTAAAAAATGATTTAGATTATCAACAGTAATTTTTAATTGCCGTTCTAAATCATCTTTTTGACGGATAAGAGATGGAAATTGTTTAACCTGCTGTCGCAAAAAACTTTCAGCTTGACCAAGAGCTTGGATTTGGGTTTCTAATACCTTAATTTGCTTATCTACTTCAATAAAATTTTGAATTTCTAGCAGGCGAGCCGAATTTGGAGCAGATGAATATAAGGAATTGATAGTTGTGTTTGATAATGTCATTCCCGAAATCTGCAATTTTTGTTTGCTTACCAAATCCAGTAAATTTTGTTTTTGAATCAGCAATTTTTGAATATTTGGGCTATTTTCCGTATATTGAGCTGATTGTACGGCGATTGTAGCTTCTACATCTTGGAGTTGACTCAATAGTTTCTGGTAATCAGGAGACTCACTCAAAGCTGAAATAGCCTCTGCTTCATCAACTTCCAGCTTCAACTGTTTTTGCAGACTAGTGTAAAGTGTTTGAGTTCTAGCAAATTCTATTTCGTTATCTAGCCGTTTTTGCACAATTTGGTCAAGTTGATTAGCAAGCTGCTCGCTTTGAATCTCAGCATTAATAAGTCCATATTTCTGACGAAAAGCTTGTAGTTGTGACTGGAGGGTTTCAACTCTATTTAGCAGTTGTGGCAGTTGCTTTTCAACAAATTTAAGTGCTAAATTAGTGTCTGTTTGGCGTTCATTTAAACTATATTTTAAGTAAGATTCAGATGCTGTATTTAATACAAACAAAACTTTATCAGGGTTGGGATCTTGGTAACTAACTTCTAAAATTTGAGTATTTGGTAGGAGTTTGATATTTAGTTTAGGTGTGCTGCTATCTGGATAATACATCTGAACTTGTTGAGTGATGGGAAACATCAGCTTAGGACTTTGTAAAATCTTTAACTTGGTTTCATCACTTTTGTTAGCATCATCTATTTTGTCTATGCCGGATCGGGCTACTTTATCTTCAGCGGTTATCGGCTCAATTAAAAGTTCAAATTTAGCGACATAAGTTGGAGTACTATTCAGAGCCAATGCTATACCGACAAAAGTAAAAGTAGTTGTTCCAATTATAATTACAAATATTCTGCGACGAATAACTGCCCATAATTCGCCTAAATTCAATCCGCCTTCATTACCTTCTTCCGGCTGAACTGTATAGATGAGAGGCATAGATTGATGCTGCTGTCCATTTATTTCAGATAAATTGTGCTGAGAATAACTTTTTTTACTCATTTGAAATCTTGTATATTTTCTAATGTAATTCCAATTCAATAATTGTGATTATAAAATCATACTCAATCTCAATACTCTGTGTGTTTGTACGCATAAAAATAACTGAAACCATCAACCACAATTTGACTTAAGTTTCAATTGAGGTTGAAGTATAAGGTACACGCAATCAAAGGGATTAATCCCCCTACTCTCCAGTATTTTGCTACAATACTTGTCTAAATCTCTATTTGGATTCCTTACAGTATCCGTAGGCGCAACTGTATTTTCTTTTAAATTTTGAATTGTTTAAGTTCTTGCCCGCAGTTAATACCTTTGCCAAAATAAGAGCCTACAAAAATTTTGGCAAAACTGGCAACATAACCTATAAATAGGCGTTTAGCTTACAAGGTAGCTTGGACTCTCAAACCCTTTATAATGCGGGAATACGTTAAAAAATTTTGAAGAAAACCTGGAATTAATTTTTAGGACTTATTGTTTTTGCGACACCTCAAAGAAAAGAGAGTTAATACATCAACTCACAACTCACCTTCGTAATTTTGCAAAGATATTGTAAGTAAAGAACTATTTAATAGTGAATTAGAAGAATATTTATGCTGTCATATTGCATCAATTTCTCTTGGCGATTGTATTCAGAATACACAGATCACAGTTATTATGTCTATCCTTATGAAACACCAATTATTTGAATAATATAGGAATTTGATTATGTTCAATATTTTAGTCGTATAAAACTACCTAATGGCAGTATCTTGTAAAGCAGAATTATCAGGGATAAAGCCCTAAATCCAAATATTAGTTAGTATTTAATTAAACACAGATAAATCGGAGGCAAACGTGACCACTACGGTACATTGGCAGCAGAGAGTTGGTAATCAAAGAGATTGGGTTTGGCGAGGCTGGCAAACGCGTTACACCTACATCCGACCTAGCCAACATAAATCCACAACACCCTTAATCCTGCTACACGGTTTTGGTGCTTCCATTGGTCATTGGCGACATAATTTAACAGTTTTAGGCGAACACCATACCGTTTACGCCCTCGATATGCTGGGTTTTGGGGCTTCCCAAAAAGCCCCAGCCAATTACAGCATAGAACTGTGGGTAGAGCAGGTCTACGAATTTTGGAAAGCATTTATCCGTCAACCAGTCATATTAATCGGTAACTCCAATGGTTCACTGATTTCTTTAGCCGCCGCCGCCGCTCATCCAGAAATGGTGAAGGGGATAGTGATGATGAGTTTACCCGATCCATCTTTAGAACAAGAAGCTATTCCGCCTTTCCTGCGGCCTGTGGTGATGGGAATTAAAAAGATGGTTGCTTCCCCGTTGATACTCAAACCGATATTTAACATCGTGCGCCGACCGGGATTTGTGCGTCGCTGGGCTAGTCTTGCTTACGCTAATCCTGAAGCCATAACCGATGAACTGGTGGACATTTTAGCAGGTCCTCCCCAAGACAGAGGTTCAGCGCGTGCTTTTAGTGCCTTGTTCAGAGCTGCGATCGCTGTTAACTTTAGTCCTAGTGTTAAAGCCATATTACCAACCTTAACAGTGCCAATGCTGTTGATTTGGGGACAAAAGGACAAATTTGTGCCACCTGTACTTGCACAGAGATTTACTCAATACAACCAGAAGCTAGAACTACTCAACTTAGAAGATGTCGGCCATTGTCCCCATGATGAATGCCCAGAAAAAGTTAATCAGGTGATTCTCGATTGGATCAACAGACATAACAACACCCAGCCACCAGCGCAGCACAGCCCCGACAAGCCACTCATTCCCCATCAATAAAACCGTAATTACGTTCACGTAACTCTCCCAAAGGGAGCATTACGAAATATGTAAAGCCTGCGGCATAGCTGCGCTTAGAACGTAGCTCTCCCAAAGGGAGCATTACGAATTACGAACTACGAATTACGAATTATCCAACAGTGACTTCATCAGTGTTCACACCTGTAGTACCTTGGACTGAACGAGCCACAGAAACCATCTTGTTGAGGATTTGCTGGCTGGGAACCTTACCTTTTAACACCACAGTGCTGCTTGTCTGAGCCACCCAGAGAGTATCAATATCACCCAATTGCGAATCTTCATCAAACGCCAATGCCACCCGCTTGGCTAAACCACTTTGGTCATATTCTCCATTCAATCCTAAACGTTCTGGCGGAATTGATTTGGTAGTAGCAGGAGCTGCACTAGTAGTAGAACTGGGCGGTACTTGCTGGGGCGTAGGATTTACTTGGGCATTTTGCGGTTTTTCTAATCCAAAAAGTCTTTTTAACCAAGCCATAACAGATGTTCTCCGATTTATAGTTAAATACCCATGACATCCCCAGTATAAAACCTTGACAAATTATCCACATCTACCCACGACAAGATATGTGTTACTCCGGTTTCTGCTTTGAGTATGATGTGTCAAAACTTCTGTTGAGAAAGTGTGATGAATGCCGGGATTGAGTTTAGAATAGAACCTTAGACTGATAATTTAGCAATTTAGTGTAGCAGTACGTGTAGGGCAAACATTAGCTATTTATTATTTATCATACTTAGTTAAAATGCTTGCCTGAGCCTGTGTTGGCGAAGATGAAACATACCCTTTCAGTTTTGGTAGAAGATGAGGCGGGTGTTCTTTCCCGTATCTCTAGTTTATTTGCACGTCGTGGCTTTAATATAGAAAGCCTCGCAGTTGGTCCAGCAGAGCAAGGAGGAGTTTCCCGCATTACGATGATTGTACCCGGAGACGATCGCGTGATTGAGCAACTCACCAAGCAACTGTACAAACTGGTCAACGTCCTCAAAGTCCAAGATATCACTGAAATTCCTTGTGTAGAGCGAGAATTGATGCTTTTGAAAGTGAATGCTACTAGCAGCAATCGCTCAGAAGTAGTCGAATTAGCTCAAATTTTCAGGGCGCGAGTGGTAGATGTGGCAGAAGATTCTGTCACTCTCGAAGTTGTGGGAGATCCTGGGAAGATGGTGGCAATTGTCCAAGTGTTACAAAAATTTGGTCTGAGGGAAATCGCCCGCACTGGCAAAATTGCCCTGACTCGTGAGTCGGGTGTAAATACTGAGTTGCTGAAGTCTTTAGAAGCCAAAGTTTAACAATTATCAGTTATCAGTTACCAGTTACTAGTTAAAAGACATAAGTGTAAGTGGGTTTAACACCCCCTCTGTCAGCCTTGATTACTGATAACTGTTCACTGATAACTGTTCACCGTTTTAGAGGTCGCTGAAAAATTTCTCACTCATACGCTGATAATGCTGGCAAAGATTCTGCTTTTGTAAAATAAAATCAACTATTGGGTGTCCAAAGGGAGGTTTAATAAAGTTACCGATATACCCAAAGGCCGTTGCATCTAAAGTTGTGGCTGGATTTATCTATCAAGGAAGAATTTATTCCCTTAGTTCTCCTACTCTGCTTACTTTTCAAAAGTGGACAATAAAAATTAGTTGCTCAATTGTATCTCATAAGAATCAAGTTCTGCTATTTGAACATTATTCTATAATGAATTTGCTCAATATATTGGATATTTATTTAGCATTTTGAATGAAAATGTCTAGAAATATATTCTAGACTATACAATATTTTGTAGAAAACTAAAAATATATTATTCTTGTAAATTCATGCCAGTTTGGCATGACATAAAGACTAAAAACCTGTTACATAATTGATAGTTGAAGACAATATTGCTAACAAGTAATATTCACGAAAACCATTTAACTCAAAAGTACAGAGCATTGATTTTTAGGTTGATGCAACAACAAGATACTCATTTGATCAACTCACTAAGTAGGTGCAATCAAAGATTAAATTGACTAATCGCTGTTCATGGGTGCTTTAACCGTTATTTCTAATATTTACAGAATTGAGGACTTCATAAAAAACTTTCATTTATTTTTATCCATCTACTTACAGCTATTTTCAGGTAAATAGACTACGCGGTAGGGGCGCAAGGCCTTGCACCCTTACGACAGATGTTGTTCAAATACATGAAAACTGATGCCACATCATTGTTGAACGAGAGATTTGTCAGAAATAAATTGTCAATTTTGTGGGGTTGGGCAACAGATGGGTACGCCACGCTATCAACTATGGTGCGGGCGGGTTAACAGATATCATTCATGATTAACGGGGATATTAGTCAACCCGCCCCTACTAACGCCAAATCTTGCCTGTCTCGAATCGGGGACGGGTAGGAACACCGATATCACAGGAAAATTTAGGATGTTTGTGATTTAGAAATCCCAGAATGAACAATAGTGGAGATGCTTTTGATCAATCAGAATAACTAAACCTTTCTGATTTAGACAAAATTTTTAGCCACAATTAGGTTTTTGCCATTAACCCAGTTTTTATTAGTTATTCAGTCTGATATAGACCAATAACTAATGCTGTTTTGGAGGTTAGGTTATGACAACAGTATTTTCCCCGCAACATCTAGGTGAAAAACTAAATTACGCTTTGGGAGAGACGCTTTTAAAACCAGAACTGCAAAGCTGTTTGGCATCTATGGAACTTGTAGAGCCACCAGTAGCAAAGCAGTTCTGGCAATCCGCAGAAATGAAGGCTGGTATTTATGTCATTCTTGCCGGTAAAGTCAGATTATCAGATAGTTCTGATGATTTAATCACGACCTTATCAGCATGGTCTTCATTTGGTGAAATGACTTTGTTCCCAGAGTCAAACTTTAGTGATTACACCGCCAGAGCCTCGACAAATTTAGAACTTGGGTATTTCAGACAAGAGGTATTGCAAGGATTGATGGATAAATATCCTCAAATTCGCGATCGCTTGTTTTCTCGTGCAGAAATATGGGATTTACTGCTTTCATGTCGCCAAAACTCACAATTCCCTGCACACCCTGCCCAATTTCAGGCAATGCTCAAGGCTTTATCAGTTTTTGAGCGACACAAACTAGAAATTGGCTCTGTAAATACACAATTCTCCGATTCCCAATTATGGCTGTTGTACAAAGGTCAACTGCTGCATTCTCAGGGTCACTCTTTAACACCAGCTCAAATCTCTACTGCACCAAACCAAGGTCATTGGCAAGCCATACAACCGACAATTGCTTACATTCTCAAAAGTTCAAACTGCCAAAAAGCACTGGAACACTGCCAAGACTTAGCTACTTTTATTCCTCAGTCTGAAAAATACACGACCTCTGAGACTAAAAATCAGACGAATAAAAACGACTCTTCCCCACACAAAAGACCACGCCCATACCCCATAGCCAAAGTTATCCCCTTTCCTCGGCGAGAACCAGAATCAAAAGAACAACAAAGTAAGACACGCCCTTACTTTCCCAGCCCGAAAGTGCAAATGGGGCATTGGTGGAAACGCCTGAGCAAACGCTATCCTTTTTATGCTCAACAAAGTGCCGCAGATTGTGGCTCGGCTTGCTTAGTCATGATTGGTAAGTATTGGGGTAAGCACTTTAGTGTGAATCGCTTGCGGGATATGACCAACGTTAGCCGCAGTGGTGCATCTTTACGTGCCTTAGCAACAGTGGGAGAAAACCTCGGTTTTGCCACCCGTCCTGTCAAAGCTACCTTCGATAAGTTTGCCGAACAATCTTTACCTGCGATCGCACACTGGGAAGGCAACCACTTCATTGTCGTTTATGAAATCACCAAAAAGCGTGTAATCGTCGGAGACCCCGCTATCGGTCAACGTAGCATGACCAGGAGCCAATTTAATAAAGGTTGGACTGGTTATGCGTTATTACTGCAACCGACAGAACTACTCAAAGATAGTAAGAATGATAGTGCCAACTTCTGGAAGTTTTTTGAGTTAATTAAACCTCACTATAAAGTACTGCTAGAAGTCTTGATCGCCAGTGTGCTGATTCAATTATTCGGATTGGTTACGCCAGTATTCACCCAGTTATTACTAGATCGAGTGCTGGTGCAACGCAGCATACCTACCTTAAACGCCGTTGGTATGGGGATGATCGTTTTTGGTTTATTTGGTATTGCCATGAATGGAGTCCGGCAATATCTCTTAGACCATACAGCCAAACGCGTTAGCATCTCCCTCCTCGTGGGTTTTATCAAACATACCCTCCGCTTACCCCTGTCCTATTTCGAGTCGCGTTATGTAGGAGATATCGTCTCTCGGATTCAAGAAAATCAAAAAATTCAGCGCTTTCTCACCGGCGAAACCCTCTCCATCATCCTAGATATGCTGACGTTGGTAGTCTATTTAGCCATGATGTTCTGGTATAGCTGGCGCATGGCTTTATTCGTGCTGGTGACAGTACCACCGTTTTTTATTTTGGCACTGGCTAGTACAAATATTTTACGCCGCATTTCCAGAGAGGTTTTTAACGCTGGAGCCAAAGAAAACAGTTATCTGATCGAATCTCTCTCAGGAGTTCGCACAGTTCGTTCCTTAGCTATTGAACAGACAGTCCGCTGGCACTGGGAAGAACTGCTGAATGATTTGGTGAAAAAAAGCTTTAATGCCCAAATCATCGGTAATCGCCTGCAAATCATTAGTGGCACGATTAACACCTTTGTGAATGCTTCCTTGATGTGGTTTGGTGCTTGGCAAGTTATTCAAGGGGATCTGACCATTGGACAGTTAGTAGCTTTCAATATGTTAGTGGGTAACGTCTTGAGTCCTTTTCAACGGCTGTCAATGTTGTGGAATCAATTGCAGGAAATTATTATTTCCACTGAACGGATTAATGATGTTCTAGAGGCGGAACCAGAAGAAGATTTACAAAAGAATCTCCGCAAGCCTCTAGGTAGACTGGATGGTCATATCTGCTTTGAGAATGTTACCTTTCGCTATCATCCCGAAAATCAGACTAACATCCTAGAAAATATCAGCTTTGAAATTCAGCCTGAGCAAATGGTAGCAGTGGTGGGGCGCAGTGGTTCAGGAAAAACTACATTGAGCAAGTTGATTTTGGGTTTATACCCACCCACAGACGGAAAGGTTCTGATTGACGGTTGTGATATTACTAATATTGCGCTGCGATCGCTGCGATCGCAAATCGGTGTTGTCGATCAAGATACTTTTCTTTTTGGTAGTACCATCCGCGAAAATATCTCTATCGCTCATCCAGAAGCGTCTTTAGAAGAAATTATTCAAGCCGCAGAATTGGCAGGAGCCGATGAATTTATTCAGCAACTCCCAATGGGTTACGAATCCCAAATTGGTGAAGCTGGTGGGATGCTCTCCGGTGGACAACGCCAACGCATAGCCATTGCCAGGGCTTTACTCGGCAGTCCTCGATTATTACTGTTTGATGAAGCCACCAGTCATTTAGACTCGGAATCAGAACGCATTATTCAAGACAATCTCAAAACCATACTTCAAGGGCGTACCAGCGTAATTATTGCCCATCGTCTATCCACAGTCCGCAATGCAGATTTAATTCTCGTGTTAGATCGTGGCATCTTAGTGGAAAGCGGTACTCATGACGAATTAATCGCTAAAAAAGGACATTACTACTATCTGAATCAACAACAACTAGCTCAAGCAGTTTAACAATTTTGGATTTTGGATTTTAGATTTATCAGAAATCCAAACTTCCCTACTCCTTAATAAAACTATGCCTTACACTTCTCCTAATTTCTCATCGGCACTTCTCAAAGATGAGCAAGATGAGTATAAAATCTATATTCAACCTGGTGAAGGAACTACTGAATCAAAAGAGCAGATTCCACAAGGTAATACCCAAGATTTGTATTACGGTACGGAAGAACTTCTAGATGCCTTACCAAGAATCTGGACTCGTGGTGTGTTGTATGTGCTGGTGGGCTTTGCTGTCGTTGCTTTACCTTGGGCAAGCCTCTCAAAAGTAGATGAAACCGGCACCGCCAGAGGACGCATAGAACCTCAAGGTGCAACCCAAAAATTGGATGCTCCAGCCGGTGGAAGTGTCAAAGCTGTCTCAGTCAAGGCAGGTGACACCGTAACAGCCGGACAGGTTTTGTTGGAACTTGATTCTGATATTTTGCGGATAGAACTCCAGCAAGCCGAAGCCAAGCTGTCTGGATTAATCAATCAAAGAACACAGTTGAATGTATTGAAAAATCAACTACAGTTGACGCTGAATGTTCAAGAACAACAAAACCAATCTCAAGCCCTAGAAAAGATGTCTCAAGTCAACCAGGCAAAGCAAAACCTGAATGTTAAAGAGAGTATCTATAATCTCCAAAATTTAGAAAGACAGGCATTAGTCAATCAAGTACGGCAGCAGATTCAGATTGCAGAGAATGAACAAACGTCGGCGCAAGCTCGTTTAACTATAGATTTGAGACAGGTTGAACGTTTTACCAAACTGGTCAATGATGGTGCAGTTTCTGCTAATCAAGTTGACCAACTCAAAAAAGAAGAGCAAGAAAGCCGACGCATCTACCAAAGAGCGCAAGCTGATATCACGCAAGCAGAATTACGCTTGGCTGAAGAGATGAACCGCTATCAGGCTGCAATGAGTCAGTTAGAGTCTGATATTGAACAAGCAAGACTGCAATTAGAAGGGGAAGAAAATAGTTATCAAAGCATATTGCAAGCCGGTAAATTGGCAGTTCTCAGACAAGAAGAGCAACTCAAAGACATCCAAAGACAAGTTTCTGTGTTGGAATCCGAAATTACCCAAACTAGAAGCCAAATCACATCCTTGAAACTGCAAATGCAGCAACGTGTGGTGCGATCGCCTATTGATGGCATAATTTTTGAGTTACCGGTGACGAAGGCGGGAGAGGTGGTACAACCCGGTCAAAGAATCGCCCACATTGCACCCAAAGATACTGAAATCATCCTCAAGGCGCAAATGCCGATTCAAGATAGCGGCTTCTTGAAGGTAGGAATGCCGGTCAAAATCAAGTTTGATGCTTACCCCTTCCAGGAATATGGCATTACCCAAGGTGAAGTCACCTGGATTGCTCCCGACTCCCAGGTTAAACAAACACCCCAAGGAAACCTAGAAAATTTTGAGTTAGAAATCGCCATAGAACAAAGGTATATCCAAAATGGCGACCAGCGTATTCCCTTAACCCCAGGTCAAACCGCAAATGCTGAAGTCGTTGTGCGTCAGCGACGGGTGATTGACTTTGTTTTAGATCCGTTCAAGAGACTGCAAAAAGATGGTTTAAAGCTTTAGTCATTGGTTGTAGATCAATCACAAAAGAGTCAGATTATCATGGAGATTGTATTATGTCTCAAATTTTGAATATTTCTGCGTCAGATATCATTCGTAGTCTGAAACTATCTTCTCAGGTTCCTGGTTTGGTGGAGGCGATCGCATCGCAAAAAATTATTCAAGAAGCTGCTCAAAAAGCCGGAATTTCCGTCACACCAGAAGAAGTTCAGCAAGAAGGAGATAACTTACGCTTAACCAAAAAACTTGTAAAAGCTCAAGACACTTTGGCATGGTTAGAAAAACACCATCTTTCTGTGGATGATTTTGACGAATTAGTCCGTAACCAAGTCTTGACTCAGAAGTTAGCTGATTATCTATTTGCATCTCAAGTTGAAAAGTTCTTTTATCAACATCAAGTAGATTATGTTACCGCCATCACTTATGAAGTCATTTTTGATGATCGAGACTTGGCTTTAGAGTTGTTTTATGCAGTGGAAGAAGGGGAAATCACGTTTCCTGAAATTGCGCGTCTATATATTCAAGACCCAGAGCTTAAATGTAATTATGGATATCAAGGACGACGACACCGCAAAGATTTTCGCCCAGAGATAGCCGCACCCGTCTTTGCTACAACTCCTCCGCAAATTCTGAAGCCAATTCAGATTCAAAAAAAAGTGCATTTAATATGGGTAGAAGAAATTTTTCAACCCCAATTAGATGAACAATTACGCCAAAAAATCATTACAGAATTATTTTCTGAGTGGTTAGGAAAACAAATTAAGTGTACGGAAATAATTACTCAGCTAGATTCAGATACTGTGCAGCCACAGAAAGAATTACTTACGCAGGCTTAAATTATAGCTATAGCGTTTCCTCATCACATCAGGTATATCATATTCCCCTTCTCGCTTCTGGGGAGGGGGTGGGGTCGCGTTTAAGTACCTACCTACTCAACCCAGAGATGCCATAACATCCAATAGCTAATTAAACCGCAAATCTTTTTATCCCCAATAGCAATCACATAAGAGAATCATCTCTTATGTGATTGTATAAACTGCCTGTATCAGAGATAGAACAAATGGATAGAAAATATTTTCTATTCTTTGTAGCTGATAAATATAATCCTGCCAATAAATAATGCCTATAGAATATTTATAAACATTATCTAATGTTGTAATCAAATTAAACATCTTATCAAATTATGCTTTTAGGCAATCTATTATATTGCCTAAATTTTCTGCGTTAAAATGCCTGAATCCTACATATAATTCACTCTATATATATGTGAATTCATTAATTTTATTTATGCAAAAAATATTCTAAAACCTATTGACTTTCTTTTTAAATGCACTATATTAGAAACATAGCCGAACAAAACAAATCGGTTAGACAAGAACTTAATTTTCCCAGGAGAAAGAAAATGATTATTTCTGATTTAAACATCCTAGAAAGCGTTGAAACAGTAAGTGTTGTTGGTGGTTATTATGGCGGAGAATATAATAAGAAAGGTAAAGGATATTACAAGAACGATGTTTATGTTGATTTCTACATCCCAGTTGAGATAGAACAAGAGGCCGAAAATTATAGCTACATCTACTCAAAAGATGATAGTTACAACTACGTTAAGCAAGAGAACGAACAAAAAGCTTACGTTTACCAGGTTTTTGAGAATATCGGCAATATTACAAAGGTTGGATACTAATATCTGCCTGAAATTTCTCTAAAGTGAGACTAAAAATAGTCACTTGCTTGTTGTAATAAAGTCGTATAAGCATCGCTAAAACTATAATATTTTAGCGATGCTTTTTATTATTAAAATGTTTGTGAAGTAACATAATTTTCTGCCAATATTATCAATTATTAGAAATAAAAAATATATTTACTTATATTAATTAAATAAAAAACAATGTAGCATTACTATACTTTTTTGAAAAAATAATATATAATTCCATTAAAAGAAACACAATAAAGTGTTGAAAACAGCTATAAACAAATTAAGTCATTGAGGTTTAATGCTAATGAATATTACTGATTTAAGCATTGTAGAAACTGTTGAATTTGTTGATGTTATTGGTGGTAGATGTAATTCATCTGGGACAATGTTGCCAAGCCAAGAAAATCGAGGAGTAGAGGTAATAATAGCTCCTATAACTCAAATATTCTTGGGAAATATTACTGTTCAATTTCTCGTAAATGCCGCTGTACAAGTTTCATTAGGAAACGATACAATCAATAATATCGTTCAATGGAATCAAGCTGATTCTGTACCGCTATTCAACTTTAATTACTGAGTTATATAATCAGGACTTACGTAACCCTAATATCTTTTCGTCATTGCGAACGTGGGGAAGCAATCTCAGAGCCTTTATTTTCGTGGTGAGTCCGTAAGTCCTAATAATGTAACATCTTAAATGTTTCTTTTGACTATTTTATGAATGAGGCATAAAACTAGTTATTCAAACAAGAACAGGGATTAGAGTTTTATCTTCTCTGTTCTTTTATTAGTAGGTTGTAAACATCACTTCAAATAAATCAACAAATTCAATCCAGGAATTGTACGCAGGGTTAGCGCGTCTCAAACCCTATTGAAATAGGGACTATAGCAGAGAAGAATAGTTTGCCAAAGCTGCTGACAGAACAGAAGCCATGTACAGATCATTCATAGCAGCACGTCGTGACTTTTGGCGAATGCTGCGACGAAAAGATGGTTCTCGGCCTAAAGCATTGAGAGCAATGCGAAGCGATCGCCACACCTCCCACGTCAAACACTAACCAAAAATTCTTCCCATAACCACTTAACAGCAACAGTACACTTAACGCCAACCATCTCACCGCCAGCAGTAACCACGCACCAGGGGAAAGAGGTTCAGCAACCACCAAGCGATCGCTTCCGTTTGAGTGCTATTTTTACATTACTCTTATGACAGTGCATAACATACTGCTTCAATGTTGTGACCATCTGGATCTAAAACCAACGCTC
This sequence comes from Anabaena sp. CCY 0017, assembly GCF_963920885.1. Taxonomy (NCBI): domain Bacteria; kingdom Bacillati; phylum Cyanobacteriota; class Cyanophyceae; order Nostocales; family Nostocaceae; genus Anabaena; species Anabaena sp. CCY 0017. The sequence goes on from NZ_CAWUDG010000005.1 coordinate 229,635, forward strand.
CATAGTATTGGGAATGGTAATAATGCGATCGCCAACTTGGTGCGCCATTATCTCTACCACCCTCATTAATCGCATCTGTGTAAAAAGCGTTAACCTTCTCACAGGATTCAACTGTGAAAGCAACATGAATTGGTGGAATGTTGACCTTCCCATCAACAATCCAAAAATCAGCTTTTCCATCTACGCCAAAACCAGCTGCATATCTAATCCCAGTTGCGGTATGATCATACTCTTTGACTAACTGGTATCCCAGTGGAGCTAAGGCAACGGCATAAAAATTCTTGCTATGCTCAAAGTCACTAACGTTAATCCCAATATGGTCGATCATAAATGTCTTCTGGGGGTAAAACACAGCTAAACTATACTGTTAAGTTTGCACCTATCGCAGCTTCCGTAACACTACCCCTAGTACGGGATTTATCTTATGTCTATGGATGAAGTAATTTATCTCAGTTGGATGTTGCAGATTACTTGAGATAAATTAGTAAGTTTAATCCGGGAATAGTGCGAGAAAGAGTCCACAAGACTAGGGTAATGTAAAGTATACCCAAACTCCACTGATACCAAGCCAGTGTGGCGATAACACCTGGTAAATGTTCATCTCGTAAGCGAATATCGTTAAATCCTAGCCTGACTAAGTTGTTCAGGCTAAAGTCGTAGTAATTCAGCCAGTTCCAACGGCGATTCCACAACAAATGCATATATCGTTCCCGAAACATTTGATATCTTGGTATGACTGGTAATCGCCCAATTAATAATCGTAACTGCCGAAAAGTACCGTCTTCTGTAAAATAAGAAACATCCATTAAATCGTGATAGCGCCCTTGTTGGTAAAGTCGGATTAATAAAGTTATCGGTAAAGGGACAATAATTATTAACAGACAAGCAAGAGTCAGCCAAGGTTGTTCAGCATTACGAAAGATAGCTAATAAACTCAAGAGGATTAAAATACTGAAACCAGTGAACATCCACATAGTTTCATTGTATGTAGGAATAATTGCTAGTGGATGTAACCGGCGATAGCGATCCACAAGCCAAAATAAACCGCCGAAATAAGCGATCGCGACTCCGCCCACCGCTATTGCGAAATGGTTCGATGATCCGACGTTGTGCGATCGCTTCCGCCTGAGTTGCACTAAAACCCAAATTGATCAAAGTTTTTCGGGTAGCACTATTGATATTCCTATCCACCAAAGGATAGTTTAATTCCCTCAATCGCAGTTTTTATTTTGTGTGTTTTAGCTGATTAGCATCCGCGATTTGCTGCTGCTCAAGGAAATTTGCACTAAATTTCGCCAAATGATATGATGACATAGTTATGGAGATAGTTACTAAAGACTGAGCAAATAAAAATTAGTAGTAAAAAACATGATAAAACAATATCTGCAATTACCCAAGAATTTATTGCTCTTATTTACTCCGCTTTTAGCTAGTGCATTCTTAGCAACTGCGCCTAGTCTGGCTGCAACTTTAGCTATATCTAATAGTCAACTAGATTTTACAAACTTTAGTCAGAGTCCTACGGATATTTTCGTTAATACTGAAGTTGACGGAATGGTTTTGAATAAAGGAGGTAATGTATTTGTTGAATCTGACCCAAAAGCATTTTTTGGAACTACACCTCTAGAAGCATCAAGTATAACATCCAGCCTGGGTTGGGGTGAAAATCAAAGTTACTTAGGATTTGCAGAAAGTGAAGCAACAATCAAAGGTTTATTTAATATAAAAAAAAATAGTAGTTTCTCTTTTAATTTTGGCAGTAATTTAACTTTATTTACATCAGTAGACAATTTTGAAATAGAAAGTGCAAAAGCCAGTGGAAAGATATTTTTTGCCTTGTTTGATATAATTAACAATATTCTTTTAACCTCTTTTAGTCTCACTGGTGATTTAACAACAAAAGCTAATAATGATTTGATCAAATATGAAGCTATAGGTCATGTCACACTTCGTGAAAATTCCTTTGTTAACTCTGTCCTTGGTGCTAAGGAAGAACTTTCTATAGCTTCATTTAATGGTTCTATAGAACATTTTTTTACTTATGAAACTACCTTAACTTTAATTGGGTTTAACCAGAGTCAAGTTCAAGTTAAAGCTACAGTTGATGAACCTTCGAGTAGATTTGCTTTAATTCTTAGCTGTGCTTTAATTAGTGTGGCACTAAAACGCAAAGGTCAATATATTAATTACTTAAGATAAATCAGTAAGTTCAATCCGGGAATAGTGCGAGAAAGAGTCCACAAGACTAGGGTAATGTAAAGTATACCCAAACTCCACTGATACCAAGCAAGTGTGGCGATAATACCTGGTAAATGTTCATCTCGCAGGCGAATATCGTTAAATCCTAATCTGACTAAATTGTTCAAGCTAAAGTCGTAGTAATTCAGCCAATTCCAACGGCGATTCCATAAAAGGGGCATATATCGTTCGCGGAATGTCTGATTTCTGGGTATGACTGGTAATCGCCCAATTAATAATCTTAATTGTCGAAAAGTACCGTCTTCTGTGAAATAAGAAACATCCATTAAATTGTGATAGCGGCCTTGTTGGTACAGTCGAATTAATAAAATTACTGGTAAGGGGACAATAATTATCAAAAGACACCCTAGCGTTAGCCAAGGCTGTTCAGCATTACGAAAGATGGCTAATAAGCTAGATAGTGTTAAAAAGCTAAAACCTGCTAATATCCATGTAGTTTCGTAATATGTGGGAATAATTGGAACTGGATGTAAGCGACGATAGCGGTCTACTAGCCAAAATAAACAGCCGAAGTAAGCGATCGCTACTCCGCCCACGCCAAATACTAACCAAAAGCTAGTACCATAGCCACTCAGCAACAACAGTACACTTAAAGCTAACCATCTTGCAGCTTGTAATAACCAGACACCAGGGGAAAGAGGTTCAGCAATCACCAAGCGATCGCTCACTTGGTTGTATGTTTCTAAATCAATATCTGCTAAACTGAGTAAGTTGCTACTATTGCGAAATGGTTCGATGATCCGACGTTGTGCGATCGCTTCCGCCTGAGTTGCACTAAAACCCAAATTAATCAAAGTTTTTCGGGTAGCACTATTGATATTCCTATCCATCAAACGATGGGTTAACTCTCGCAATCGCAGTTTTTGCTTTGTATACTCCAACTGATTAGCATCCGCTATTTGCTGCTGCTGACGGAAATTCTGTCCCAAATTCCGCAAAATGTTTTGATTACCTTGGGAAGTAGGAACGCGAAACATCCTGCCAATTTCACCGGGATTACCTAAAATCTTCCCTTGGTTAGAATTAAAAGTTAAACCAGGGACATTTAAAAAAGCTTCTTTAGCAAACCGCGCATCACTAAAATCGGCTTGGTTAAAAATACTAGCACCATGTAAATTTACAGCTTGATTAAAAATAGTTTCTCTAAAATTTACAGTTTGCTCAAAAATAGCTTCTGTGAAAAAGATATACTGATGAAAATTCGCCTTAGTAAACTGTGCTGTATCAGCAAAGCGGACACTAGAAAAATCAGCATTCCTTTGCCATTGCGCCCGACTGAATTTAGCTGAGTGCTTAAAACTAGCTTCATTGAATTTAGTAGTCTCTTCAAAAGCGCTATCTTGAAAATCAGCCGTTTCCTGAAATTGCACTTTCTGAAAATTCACTTTGTCAAAAAAAACACTCGTCTTAAAATTACTCAATTGTTGGAAATTAGCACCAGTGAAGCGCACAGAACGACTAAATCTAGTTTCAGCCCAGTTAGTCGGTTGCAGAAAAATAGCATTTTTGGCATTCACCGGCTGAAAAAAGAATGTATTTGGGAACTGCACTTCCCCATTAAAGCGAGTTTGCACCAGAGTTAAAGAACCACGAAAGATGTTAATTTCACTAGATGCAGTCGGCTGACTTCCCAAAAGTGCGCGACAGTCCTTAGAATTAGGTAAAGCGATTCCTTCGGAACGCTTCGCGATCGCTAAAGACTGCAAACAAACAGAACGCAAGTGTGCAAGTTGTTCCTGTTCGCTACTCGTCAAAGTAGGCGCATAAACACTTACAGGCTGTTCATTAGATATAACCGGGGCATAGAGAGGAGTTCTCAAACCCAAATCGCTACCCACAAAATTACCCCGAATCAAAGAATTACTCAAATCTAAACCCAAAGGCTTAGTCCCCGACTTTTGTAACTCCTTTCGCAGCAATTGGTAAAACTGATCACGAAATTCCGAATTTTCCGGTCGCAAATCAATCACCATCTCCCGTAAATCCACAGTCAAATTGCCCTCACGAATTATCGGAGTATGCAAACGTTCCTGTAACAATTCCAGACTTAAAGGAATGCGTTCTGGCTGGGTTTGGGTAGCCCCAGCAGGTAAGGAAAAGAAAAACCAAGCCAATACAACGCAGACATATAGACCAACCAAACGCATAGATAAACAAAAACTTACCTCCGCGCCCCTTTGCGCCGACCTCCGCGCCCCTTTGCGTTTAAAAAAAAATTCAATCACTCATCACTCATCACTCATCAACAGAACAACCTTACCAATCATCGCACCAGACTCCAAAACTTGATGCGCCCGAACCGCCTCCGCCAAAGGAAACCGATGACTAACCTCAACTTTCAACTTCCCTTCATCCATCCACACAGCACACTGTTCGAGAATTTCCGCCTGATGCTTCAAACTTTCTGACAAACCCTGCAACATAGGAGTCAGCATTAATTCTAACCCAATCCGGAGATTACGTAATCGAGCCGCCTTCCAAACAGTATCAGCCTTTGGTTCCAGAATTGTCACAATATCCCCATATACCCGCACAGCCGGAAAAGTTTTGTGAAAAGTTTCGCCACCAACAGTATCAAAAGCTAAATCTACACCTTCACCACCAGTCCAATTTAACGCCGCATTCACAAAATCTGTTTCTTGATAAAAAATTATCTCATCAGCACCAAGTTCTTTGACAAAATTGGCTTTTTCCTGAGAACTCACAGTAGTGCAGACAAAAGCACCTTTAAGTTTTGCCAATTGTATTGCTACATGACCAACACCACCAGCACCCCCATGAATCAAAACCCGTTCCCCAGGTGCTAACCTCCCCCGTTCATACAAAGCTTCCCACGCAGTGATTAATACCAAAGGTGCTGCGGCTGCTTCTGCAAAAGGAACTGAAGCAGGTTTACGGGCGACATACCTTTCATCCACAACAGTATATTCTGCATAATTACCCTGATGTGCGCCCAAACCACCATAGCAAAAAAATACCTCATCACCTACGCGAAATCTTTCAACACCAACACCCACCGCCTCAACGATTCCAGCACCATCACAGCCTAAAATCGCCGGCATTTGTTCAGGATAAAAAGTGCCTCGCTGACGGAGTTTTGTATCAATGGGGTTAATACCAGCCGCTACTAAACGGACTAAAAGTTCACTATTTCCTAAAGGTAAAGTAGGTTTTGGCACTTCCTGTAATTGCAGAACTTCAGGACTACCAGCTGCTGTCATTAAAACTGCTTTCACAAATATTTCCTCCCAGATGCACGATTATTTGCAACTTTACCGCAATCAAGAGGGACACAGAACATTCTTATTCATGCCACCACTCACTACTTGACAAAAACCGTCCAGACGGTATAGTAAATTAATGAGAGTTAGCACAGTGCTGGCAATCTATATATTGATTGTCGAAGTGTGTAATGTGCCTGTATCCTCTACTACTTTCTTGCTTCTTCCTATGGGTGCTAACAATAAATCAAAACGTTCAGCTACTCGTGAACTGCTTCTGCGGTCTGCTAGCCAAGTTGTGATTGACAAAGGCATTGAGGCGTTAACCTTGGATGCAGTGGCTCAACAAGCTGGAGTCAGCAAAGGAGGGCTACTTTACCATTTTCCTAGCAAAGATGCATTAATGCAGGGCATGGTTGAGCAACTGATTCAAGATTTTGAAACAGCACTGCAAGCCGAATATAACAAAGACGATGCGCCAGGGACTCCAGGACAGTGGGTAAGAGCATACATTCGCGCATCATTGCAAATTAGCGAACAAACTTTGGCACTGATTGCGCGACTTTCGTCAATTGCAGCAAATTCACCCCAGCTTTTTGAATCTGCCCATGCATATCAGCAGCAGTGGCAACAACGCATTGAAACAGATGGTCTTAATCCAATTCAAGCAACCCTGATTCTGTTGGCAATTGATGGTTTGTGGCTATCGGAAATGTTTCACATTGGCGCACCCGAAGAACCTCTTCGCACCCAAGTTTTAGAAGCGTTGTTTGCCATGACACGGGTAACTACTAAGTAAATTAGTTTGATCACAACCTGTTTTTAGAACGCTGATGAATTTTCAGTTTTATTCAGCCAGTTTGTCCTGCAAATTACTCATAATTTACACCAAATTTACCCAATTAGACCACAAGTATCAGTGACAAAACGTTGACTGTATCTAAGTTTCAAAACTACGAATTGACATCAGGAGATTTTTTATGCAACCAGATAATGAGTCGGCGATGAAAGAGCAAAACTCTGTGCTTATTGGTAATCCCTTTCCCTGGTATGCCCAGATGCGACGTGAGTCACCTGTATTTTATGATGCAGAGCAAAAAAGTTGGATGGTATTTCGCTATGAAGATGTGAAACGAGTCTTTGCAGATTGGCAAACATTTTCGTCTCAAATTCCCTATCCATCAGAGCAATCAGATTTAACTCAAAGTCTCGTCTATACTGACCCACCCAAGCATCAATCGCTGCGTTCTCTAGTGGCTAAGGTCTTTACTGCCCGTCGGGTAGAAGAACTAGCACCACGCATTACGCAAATTACCAATGAACTCATCGACAAAGTTCAAGGACAAAATCGCATTGACTTTATACATGACTTGGCAATTCCCCTACCTGTGATTATCATCGCGGAAATTCTCGGTGTTCCGGTTGAAGACCGTACTGATTTCAAACATTGGTCAGATGGCATTATTGTGTCTGATCCGGCTGCATTGCAGGCAATGGGAGATTATTTCCGGCATCTACTAAAACAACGACGGCAACATTCTGGTAAAGACTTGATCAGTGATTTGATTGCAGCCCATGAAGCAGGTGAAACATTGACAGCGCAAGAACTGGTGGCTTTCTGTATTTTGCTGTTAGTCGCCGGAAATGAAACTACAACTAATCTGTTAGGGAACGCTATTCTTTGCTTCAACGAGTATCCAGAAGCATGGGAAAAATTGAAGCGATCGCCCGAATTGCTGTCACTGGCGATTGAGGAAGTGTTGCGCTATCGCTCAACGGTGCAGGGGATGGAACGGTTTACCAAAGTCGAAACCCAACTGGCGGGACAGATGATTCCCGCAGGACAAATGCTATTGGTTTGGATAGGAGCGGCAAATCGGGATGAGACTCAATTTGATCGCCCAGATGAATTTGTCATTGATCGTAACCCAAATCCACATTTATCTTTTGGCAACGGCATTCACTTTTGCTTGGGTGCGCCCTTAGCTCGGCTAGAAGGAAAAATCATGCTAAGTGCAGTGTTGGAACGTCTCCCAAATTTGCGTCTTGACCCAAACGCCACGCTAGAATTTCTTCCCTCAATGGGAATACATGGAGTCAAATCTTTGCCTGTGCTTTTGTAAATAGGTCATTAGTCCATAACGCACCCTACTGGCGTGACAAGGCTAAAATGTTGCAAAAAATTGTAGGTTGGGTTGACGAAAGGAAACCCAACATCATTGGCAGCGTTGGGTTGCGCTACGCTTAACCCAACCTACGTTTAATGCACTATTTTAGGCTTGTCAGTCCACTACCAAATGAAAGGTTTTTAGACTTGTGTGTACACCTTAGCCCCCAGCCTCACGGCAGTTGCTCCACTTGGGGAGACCTCAAGACCGCACTGCTTCCCCAGCTTTTTTCATCTCCCCCATCTCCCTACTCCCCCATAACAAAAAGGTGTGTTAGACAAAACGCCATAACGCACCTGAAAAAACTAATGATTTTTTCTATTTCTTATCTGAACTCGTTATACTTTTAGCCGCAATTTCCTTACCCAAGACTTCCACAGCTTTAGCAAATTGAGGGTCTGCGAGTGTAGCTAATTTTTCACGCTGCTTCAGCCACAATTCTTCACGCTGCTCATCAGACAAGTCTACGGTCACATCAGGGTCAACCCCATGTTTATTAATATCCTTACCACTGGGAGTATGATATTTAGCAATTGTTACGGCTAAACCTGAACCATCCTCTAAAGGACGCACCGATTGCACTAAACCTTTACCGAAAGTTTGAGAACCCACCAAAACGGCACGTTTATTATCCTGCAAAGCTCCAGAGAGAATTTCACTGGCACTAGCTGATCCTTTATCAACTAATACTACCAGAGGTTTATTCGTCAAAGCCCGACCCCTAGCAACTTCCCGTTCTTGTTCACCCTGGCGGTCAATAGTGGAAACAATTGTGCCTCTATCCAGCCACATTCGCGCAATTTCTACACTAGAGAAGAGTAAACCACCTGGATTACCACGTAAATCCAGAATATATCCGTCTACTCGTTGCCTTTCTAAATCTCTGATAGCGCTTTGCATTTCCCGGCTAGCATTGGCGCTGAATTGATTCAGGCGAATGTAACCGAGTTTACCTGCTGGAGTTTGCTGTGTGGAATATTTAACGGGATGAATTTCAATGCGGGCGCGTGTGATTTCAAACTGTTTCGGTTTACCGTCACGTTCAATTGTCAAGTTGATTTTTGTTCCTGGCTCACCACGAATCAGGGATACTGCTGCATTGGTATCCATCCCCTCAGTGCTTTTACCATTAATTTTGATGATGATGTCCTTCGCCAAAATGCCCGCCTTAAATGCGGGTGTATCATCAATGGGCGAAATCACCACAATCTTTTTCGTTTCTTCATCTTGACTGATGGTGATGCCAATACCTGTGAGTTCCCCAGAGGTATCCACCTGCATATTCTTGAACTCATCGGGGTCCATAAACCGGGTGTAGGGGTCATCCAGCCTTTTCAGCATTTCCCTGATGGATGTATAGGCATCTTCCTGACTACTGTAGGACTTGCCTAAGTACTCCTTCCGCACAGCCAACCAATCTACTTGATTAAAAGTACCGTCTACATATTGGCGCTGAACAATTTGCCAAACTTCATCTACCAATTCTTTGGGACTTGCTTTAAATAAAGCCTGACCTCGCGAGTGAATGCCTAAGCTAGTGACAGCAATCGTGGAAAGCGTCACGGCCGTAGCACCCAAAACAAGTCTACTTTTTGTTATCACCATAATGACAGCTGCGTCAGAGGGAGGAATATATAGTCAGTATGCCCAATCTAACACAGGGTTACACTGTACAGACCAAGCTCATGTTACTAATTTCATTAAAATACTTGACAATCCGGGGGGAATGAGGAACGAGGGCAGGGTGCAGGGGACAAGAGGAACGGTTGTTAAGTAACTGGAAGTTTAAAGTAATTTCTAACTCCCCCTTGCTCCCTGCTCCCCGCTCCCCTGCCTCTTCTATGGTTCTACCCAACGTCCATCTGCCTTAATGAGGTTAATCAATTCCTCTACTCCTTGGGCTTCTGGGACTTTTTTAATTTCTTCTCGGCCACGATATAAAGAAATGTAACCTGGTGTTTTACCAACATAACCGTAGTCGGCATCTGCCATTTCTCCAGGGCCGTTGACAATGCAACCCATCACGGCTACGTCCAACCCAGTCAAGTGTTTGGTGGCTTCCCTAACTTTGTGTAAAACTTCCTCTAAATTAAATAAAGTCCGCCCACAAGAAGGACAAGCAACATACTCAACCATTGTTTTCCGCAATCCCAAAGCTTGCAGAATGCTATAACAGACGGGAATTTCTTTTTCTGGGGCTTCTGTCAGTGAGACGCGAATTGTATCGCCAATACCATCAGCTAGTAATGTGGCAATTCCGGCTGTGGATTTAATGCGTCCATATTCACCGTCACCTGCTTCTGTGACACCCAAATGTAAGGGATAATCCATACCCAGTTCATCCAAGCGTTTAGCCATCATCCGATAAGCGGCTATCATCACGGGAACCCGTGAGGCTTTCATGGAAATTACCAAGTTACGGAAATCTAAAGATTCACAAATGCGAATAAATTCCAAGGCAGATTCCACCATTCCTTCTGGGGTGTCGCCGTAGGTAAATAACATTCTTTCAGCCAGAGAACCATGATTTACCCCAATTCGCATGGCTTTACCTTGATCTCGCAAGGAAACTACCAAAGGTTCTAGAGTTTCGCGGATTTTATCGCCAATTTCATCAAATTCGGTTTTAGTGTATTCGCTTCTATTGGAGTTGGGTTTCTCGAATACATACAACCCTGGATTAATTCGCACTTTTTCGATGTGCTTGGCGACTTCCAAGGCGATTTTCATGCCATTGTGATGCACATCGGCCACAATCGGCACATCTTGGTAAGTTTTAATTAATCTTTGTTTAATTTCCGCCATGACTCTAGCATGAGCCATACTTGGGACTGTGACGCGGACAATTTCACAGCCAATTTCGTGTAAACGACGAATCGCTGCTACGGAACCATCAATATCAAGTGTATCCTCGTTAATCATTGACTGCACTACCACCGGGTAGTTACCCCCAATAGTGACATTTCCCACTTTTACAGGTCGGGTTTTACGCCTCTGAATTTTGGTGTCAAAGATGGGTTGATCTGCTTTGGTGTCAATGGTTGTAGGAGTTGGCAGAGTTTGCATAACCTAATTAGGTAAATTTGCTGTAGTTAAAATATCAGATTGAAAGTCTCTGTCTCTCAGATTGCCACATTCAGAGTATTTTTGGACAAGAAAATCGAAAAAAAGGGGACAAGTCTACAAAATTTGATGAATACTCTCAACAACTTGCTCAATGAAATCAACTGCATCATTAACCATTGATTCATCGATATCCCAGCGATTACCTAAGCTAAGAGTAGGATCTATATCAGCTTCATGAGCAATTTTATTTCTACGATCTACAATTAATTTTAGTTGTTGCTTAATATCTTGATCACTCCTACCGAGTTTATCAGCAACTTCTTGCCATAATTTTTTATTGGAAATATATCTAATTGCGTCAGCTATTTTATCGGGTTCCTGGAAACTTTTATAGCTGAAAGTTTTCCTGATTTCCGTTTCTAACCAAGAAGTATTGTTTAGTTGATTCAAAATACTATTTGAAATAATTGGAATTAAACTGGAAATATCATGAGATTGTTGTAAAAATTCATCACCATAACTCTCCTGTAATTCACCAATTACCCAGGAAGCAATATCTATAGCTATTTTTCTATCTTCACGCGCACTTCCTAAAGAAACCTTAAATCCTGAAAAAGATGATTGAGTTGTGTTACGTGTAACTGCTGGTTCAGGACGTGTTCCTCGATGAATTTTCAGCATACCCAATGTAACAACCTCATGGATATAATAATCCAAGGCACTCACGCCTAAAACTAGGGCAGAGCGTAAAATGTCTGAAATATCCAAAGCAGCAGTAGCTTGAGCCTTAACTGAGTTATGAAGAGCAATCAGATCCCGAACACGCTGAATACTAATACGAAATTGGTTAAGTGCTGACTGCATAACTGGATGATAGGGCAATAATTTTATCTGCTAATTCAGAAAAAGTCGTTTTAAACTCCTCCTGCTTCATTTGATTTTGCTCACCTAATATGCCATGCCCTAATTGTTGACGTGTTAACGCATAAACTGGTGTATTGTGTTCATGTGAGAGAGCTATTAAACTGTTAAAATTAGAAATTTTTGTCAAAGTGAAACTACTATTCATTCCCTGCTCAGTATAAAGTTGATTGGGTAATAACAAATTGTTTCGTTCTAAAATAGGTTTTAACTTACTACTAACCGTCATTTCTATTTTTTCTATGCATTTTTGAAATGCTGCTGTTTCTTTACCTCTAAAAGAAATATAGTTTTGTAGAATAATTCCTAAAAATTTCAATCTAAATTCTGGAAAAGGATAAGCAGATTCTCTTAATACAGGATTTGTACTAGCAATTTTTGCCCAAGTACACCACTTTGATAAAATTTTAGAAAGAGAATCAATTGCCATCTCCGAGAAAAAATCAGTTGTTGTAGGTACTAAAAAAAAATCACTTGTCATTAATAAATTTTGATTGATTGCTCCTAAAATTGGACTCATATCAATCAAAATGTAGTCAGCATTAAATTTATTAGCAGTTTTTTCCAAGAGATCCGAAATCGCACCCGGCAAGTTTTTGAGTTTCTGTATTGAACCACTAATTTCTTGGGCTTTACTTAATATTACTTCGTATTCAGTAAAGCCCACATGACCAGGTAACAAAAATAAACCCTCTTGACCTTCTATCGGAATACAATCTACAGCTTCAATTGGCCTTGGTTGTGACTCAAACGCAGGAGCCAAGGCAGTCTTGATATTTGAATGTGTGTTGTAGATGTTTTCTATTCTGGCTTCGTCGTCTTCGGTTTCCTCTTTTAGTGCTATGCCTGTAAGATTACATTGAGGATCAGTATCTACAAGGATAACTCTCTTACCCTTTGAAGCAAGCATCCAACCTAAGTTAAAAGTAGTGGTGGTCTTACCGACACCACCTTTGTGATTGAATAAGGCAATCTTTTGAACCATATTTTTTGCCTTTGATAATTATAAACACGGTTGAATACAGGTATAGTAGAAAAACCTGTATTAATTATTATAGCTTGTCAACAGTCAGCAGACTAGATACAAAAGAGTTGAGTTTCTTAACGCATCTGTATTTACATTAGTCCCAGGCTTCAATTAAATTATGAATACCCGGAAAAAAAATAAACTCCCAATTCCTCCTCACTTCAAAACTGGAAAAGTTGGCGAAGTTTGGCGCGTACCCTACCAAGAAATAGCCGCAGCATCTGAAGCTTGGGCAGAACAATATCATATTCAACCAGCAGCTTCAGATAAAACCAATATTTGCTTACTTTTAATTGATGTGCAGAACACATTCTGTATCCCTGGATTTGAATTATTTGTAGGAGGAAAAACTGGAACTGGGGCAGTTGATGATAATCGACGAATATGTGAGTTTATCTATCACAATTTAGGATTAATTACCAAAATTATTCCCACCTTAGACACCCACACAGCAACACAAATTTTTCATCCTATATTTTGGATAAACGATGCAGGTGAACACCCGACCCCAGCCGCAACTAACATTACCCCAGACGATATAGAAAACGGTATTTGGAAAGTTAACCCAGCAGTAGCGCACAGTATTACTAATAGCAATTATGACCTATTAAAAAAACACGCTTACCATTACGTTAAACAACTCAGCCAAAATGGTAAATATCCTCTCACAGTTTGGCCTTATCATTCCATGTTAGGCGGAATTGGTCATGCCTTAGTTTCATCAGTTGAAGAAGCAATATTTTTTCATAGCATTGCGCGTCAAACTCAGACACAATTTGAAATCAAAGGAGATAACCCTCTAACAGAAAACTACTCAGTTTTAAGTCCAGAAGTTTTAACAGATTTTAACCAAAACCCACTCGCCCAAAAAAACACCCGCCTAATTAAACAACTGTTAGAATTTGATGTTGTAATCATTGCAGGTCAAGCCAAAAGCCACTGCGTAGCTTGGACAATTGAGGATTTGCTCACAGAAATTAAACAGATAGATAGCACCCTGAGCCAAAAAATTTATTTATTAGAAGATTGCACATCTCCTGTAGTCGTCCCTGGTGTAGTTGACTACACAGAACAAGCAGACACAGCATTTAAAAAATTTGCAGAAGCCGGAATGCAAATAATCAAATCCAGTCACACCTTTTAAACCTCCTCCGCGTACCTTTGCGCCCCTTTGCGTTAAAGTCCTCACGGCTGCAAATAACTTTTAGGATCTTCAGCCACCCAACCCAAATCAGAGCTAGAGCGCATTTCAAAATGGAGGTGTGGCTGACCTCCAGTCGGTTCTCCAGTAGTACCTACGGTTCCCAGCAAGTCGCCTTCATTCACTTTTTGACCTACAGAAACCTTAATTTCCCCCAGATGGGCGTAACGGCTTTGTAGACCGCTACCATGATTAATAATGACCAACTGGCCATAAGTCCCTTGGTCATTCGCAAACACTATAGTTCCCGGTGCGATCGCTTGTACAGGACTACCCACAGCAGCTAACAAATCCACACCACTATGGAAAAACACCTCACCATTAGTAGGATGAATCTGCCAGCCATAAGCAAGTAAGACAGATGCCTTTTTCTGGAAAGGATAGCCAGAAATGGATATAGGCTGACTATCCGCAGGGGCAGGAGACGCAGTTATAGGGCTACGGGGAGAGACATTTCCTGTTGGAATAAAAGCAACGCTGAGGTTTTGTTGACAACCATTGATTTCAAACAGCGTATCAGCACGAACTTCATATTTTTTTGCCACATCTCGCCAAGTTTGTCCACGAGGCACTTCTACCACAAACCCATTAAAGGGAGGAATTTGTAGCTCGCTACCAACAGTCACGCTACCATTTCTGACCGCAGGATTCATGTTGATTAGCGTTGACGGCGTGAGATTGTAACGCTGTGCTATGCTCTCCAAAGTTTCACCACGATTAACTTTATGGCGCTGGAAGCGAGATAACGCCGGAGTGGGACAACTAGGGGCAGCATGGGCGCTGTTTGAGTTCAGGGGTGTGGATGTTAACCCGACAGTACCAACTAGGCTACAGAGCAAAAGTAGACGATAGGGAAAATTCATATATAAAACTCAACAGAGCGCTAACTTTAGATTTTAGTTGGCGAATCGGTTTGTGGGGAGTTAAGAGGCAGGGGAGAAGAGGAACGGGTGCAGGGGGCAGGGTGCAGGGGAGAAGAGAAACGGTTGTTAAGTAACCGGAAGTTTAAAGTAATTTCTAACTCCCCCTTGCTCCCTGCTCCCCCCCTCTTCTTCCTTGTACCCTTGTCTAGAGTCTGATCCCGATTTGTCTGGAAATTATTGTCTTTTTCTATGTAAATTTAATCTGTCAAATTGCCGTTAGCTTGACTACACTTAGAAATTAGCAACTGCACTGCTGTGTTAAACCTCATGATTATGAATTTACCTTTAAAGCAACTAGCTATTTATCTATCTCTACTAGCGATTGGTAGTGGTGCAGGTGTGTTGGGCAGTAGTTATCTTTTGCCACATAATCGCTCGTTTAAAGAATTAAGAAATGTTACAGTGTCATCTTCTCCAGACTCTGTGGTTTCTAATCCTGTAGGCGGAGCTATTGGCGCTGCTGGGGGTGATAACCTGAATTTTATTGCTTCCGCAGTGCAGAAGGTTGGCCCGGCTGTAGTCAGGATTAATGCTACCCGTAAAGTTCCCAATCCAATCTCAGACGCTTTAAAAAATCCCCTCCTGCGGCGCTTTTTTGGGGATGATGAGCAACCTATTCCTAGAGAACGAATTGAGCGCGGTACGGGGTCAGGATTTATTTTAAGAGAAAATGGCCTATTACTGACTAATGCCCATGTGGTGGCAGATACAGATACTGTACAAGTCACTCTCAAAGATGGTCGGACTTTTAAGGGGAGAGTGGTGGGAGTTGATCCGATTACCGATGTCGCTGTGGTGAAAATTCCCGAAAATAAATTGCCTGTGGTGAAGTTAGGCAATTCACAAAATTTAATTCCCGGACAATGGGCGATCGCTATTGGCAATCCTTTAGGTTTAGATAATACTGTCACTATCGGTATTATCAGCGCTACTGGTCGCACCAGCGCTCAAGTTGGTGTCCCAGATAAGCGGGTGAGTTTTATCCAAACTGATGCCGCAATTAATCCTGGTAACTCTGGCGGTCCTTTGTTAAATGCCCAAGGTGAAGTGATTGGGGTTAACACTGCTATCCGCGCCGATGCTCAAGGGTTGGGCTTTGCTATCCCGATTGAAACTGCGGCTCGTATTGCTAATGAATTATTTACCAAAGGACGCGCAGAACATCCTTTTTTGGGGATTCAAATGACTGATTTAACTCCTACCAATAGACAAGAGCTGAATCAACAGAAAAATCTCAACATTCAGCCGCAAACTGGTGTTGTGATTTCAGGAGTTATGGAAAATTCACCCGCAGAAGAATCGGGGCTGCTTCCTGGGGACGTGATTCAAAAAATCAACGGTAAACCAGTGAAAATAGCAGCCCTAGTCCAGAAGCTGGTAGAATCCAGCACTGTTGGGGATATCCTGGAAATTGAAGTTAACCGCAATGGTAAAGTCCAAACTTTGAAAGTGGAATCAGGCTCCTATCCTGATCAGAAGTAGTTGGGTGATTGACTAATGATTATTAGACAAATGCTCCAATTGCATTCTTTGTTCCATCTGGCGGAGGAAGTATCCCGTCATCATCGCCGATGCTAGAAGCCCAGCTAAGTTATCCCTATCTGTGGTAATCTGCACGTTGAAATTCTCGGCGGGGAGCATTCCCACTAGCCCTTGGACATTTTGCGAAATTATATGCTTAATTTCCGGGCTGACGGACTGGGCGACACGGGCTAGAACTTCAGGAGGCTGATGCTGTAAATATTTGAGTAACTGATTAGGATTTTCCTCAAAATGGTCGTTCAGAAGCTGATTAGGATTTTCCTCGGAGTTATCATTCAAAAAGTCAGGGTCAAACACCATTGGCAAATTTTAGCTTAGTTGCTGATTCTACTCTAAACCATAGTACAAGCCTATTGCATTCTCTATTGGTATAGGTTGGACTTTAATCTAGGAAAGCCCTGTCTATATCTACAACAGAGAAATTTTGCATCAAAAACTTTTGTGGATGAGATTTTGTTCACCTAGCAGGTTTTACTTCTTCTTTGGGTGTGAGGTCTAATTCTAGTTGTTCTTCTTGGTGGCTATATTCTAATATTTGGGGCAGTTGTTCAAGTTGAAAATACTGATGAAATTTCGGTGTGACTTGTAGCGAGTAGGAGCGAGACTCATTGTCTCGGCGTTTCCGCACAAAACCGAGTTCCACCAGTTCCGGGACGTGTTGATATACTCCTGACCCGCGCAGTTCAATTAAATCAGTTTGGAGTATGGGATTATGTAATGCGATCGCTGCTAATGTCCTTAATGCTCCCAAGCCTAATTCTACAGGAATTAGTGTTTGTACTAAGTCCTGAAAATCAGACCGCAGTTGCAAACTATAACCAGTGGGAGTTTCTACCACTTCTAAGGCAGTTTCTCTGTGAGCATAGTTATCCATTAGTTCCATTATGCCTTCTTCGACTGTGGCGCGATCGCACCCTGCATACTCGGCTATTTCGCTCAGGGATAAGGGCTTACCTTTTAAATACAGAATCGCTTCTATCTTTGTTGCTATAGTCATTGGTCATTAGCCCTTCGGCTACGCTCAGGGTAAATCATTGGTCATTCGTCATTGGGAAGTTACCGTCTTCTGCTCCCTGCTCCCTGCTCCCTACCTCTTCTCGGTTACTGAGGATAAATTCGGCGATCGCTAAATCTTGAGGAGTGGTAACTTTTAAATTAGTCTCTTCTCCGGGGACAATTTGGACTTCAATACCGCATCTTTCAAATAAAGCCGCATCATCGGTAACTTCCCAACCATGACGCACACCTTGGGCGTGACACTCTTTCAATAACTTGACATTAAACCCTTGAGGTGTTTGCGCTGCCCACAATTGCCGTCGGTCGGGTGTGCTTTGAATAATTCCATGATCATCCACAACTTTAATCGTATCTTTTACTCGTACAGCCGCAATTAAACCAGAACATTGGCGAATAGCTTCGGCGCAGGAGTTGAGTAAATCTGGGGTCGCCAAACATCGAGCGCCGTCATGGATTAATACCTGTTCTGCGGTGGCTGGGAGCGCTTGCAAGCCATTGTAAACCGATTCTTGACGGGTGGAGCCACCTGCAATAAATTCCACTGGTTTAGTCAAATTTAAACCAGCAATAATGTCCTTAAACTCAGGCCAATCACAGGGTTGAGAAATAATCCCGATCCACTTGATTTTACTGGCTGCTGCCGCCGCTTTGAGAGTCCAAGCAATGATTGATTGCGATCGCACTTCCAGGAGGAGTTTATTACGGGTTCCTCCCATTCTTTTGCCGATTCCCGCCGATGGAATGAGTAAATACACAGAAAACCTCAAGACATTAACGACTAATAACCAATAATATAGAACCTCACCCCAACCCACTAGTTAGTAAGGAGAGAGAGCCAGAATTTTGTTTACTTTCTAAGTAGGCGGGTTGATTTAGAATACATGGGCAAAACTGAGATCCTCCCAATAACCTGAGCGTAGCCGAAGGACTAATAACCAATTAGCAATACTAATGACTATATTCACCTAAAATTAAGAGCGAGTACGCGTCAATAAATATTATGCGAGTAGTAGCCCTTGTTCCTGGTGGAATTGGCGACCAAATTCTTTTCTTCCCGACACTAGATGATCTGAAGCGTTCCTACCCTAACGCTCAATTAGATGTCGTTGTGGAACCCCGGTCAAAGGCTGCCTACCGGGTGAGCAAATCAGTTAATGATGTTCTGACCTTCGATTATAAAGACCGCAACAGTTTGGCGGATTGGAGCAATCTGGTTGGCACGATTCGCGATCGCGAGTATGATGCCGTCATCACTGTGGGACAAAGCTGGTTAATGGGTCTTTTACTTTGGTTAATGGGGATTCCTACCCGCGTTGGCTATAAAGGCAAAGGAGCAGGTTTCCTCACTGATTCTGTACCATTCCAACCAAACAAATACGTGGCGGCAGTTTACCACGATTTGCTGCAACCGTTCGGGATTAAAACCCCTTGCCCAGAGTTGGCAGTGAATATACTGAAACCGGATATTCAGTGGTCACAAAATGAACAAAAACGCTTGGGGGTAAATGAAACAGGCTACATATTGATTAATGCTGGTTCTAGCGAAGTATCTCTAACCGCTTTGGATAAACTCTACCCACTGAAAAGTTGGCAGCAAATTATTCAGGAATGTCAACAAAAGCAGCCGGATTTACCTGTGGTGGTGATTCAAGGATCTGAAAATGAGCAAATTAGGCGATCATCACTCTTAGAGAGGACTCCAGGTATAAAAGTGACTTCTCCTGATAATATTGGCAAATTAGCTGCCATGATTGGCGGCGCGAGTTTGATGTTATCAACCGATGATCCACTACTGCACCTCAGTGTGGCAGTGCAAACTTATACTATCGCCCTATTTGGCCCTACAGATCCAGCGAAGGTGTTGCCAAAAAGCGATAAATTCCTGCCGATTATATCACCAACAGGTCAAATGGCTGATATTTCACCCCAAACCGTTTTGGATAAAATTTGGGGGGGGTGAATCAGTGCTGAGTGCTGAGTGGGTAGGGGCGGGTTTAAGCAGTGAGTCTGTGGTTCGTCGAAATCCTTAGTAAACCCGCCCGGACACCGAGTATTGAGTGTTGAGTGTTAAATCAAGATAGTATCGAGAATGCTTAGAAAAAACCTTCCACTCAGCATTAAGCACTACTGAGACTATTTACTCATTTCTGGCGATATCTAATTAACTCCTCGCAACTTTCGAGTATTGTCTACTAAACTCTGAGCAAATTTATCAAACCTTTCCGATAGCTTTTCATCTAATAGCTTTCCTTCAGGACTAAAAGCGCCCCAGGCTTGTCCAATCGCAATTTGTTCTGGTATTACCCAGCCATGTACCCATCTGACAATCAGCCGTAGCTCATTCAGGGCATTGCTATTAACTTGACCGCCTAATACACTCAGTACTCCTGTGACTTTATCAGACAGTTCATCAAAACTCATCAAGTCTAAAGTATTTTTCAAAACACCACTCACACCACCGTGATATTCTGGTGTCGCTAAAATTAATCCATCAGCACCACTCACGGTATCACGCAACCGTTGAACGTCTGGGTATTCTGGATATTCTTTTCCACCATGACAAAATGGTAAATTCAATTGCCGCAAATCTAAAATTTCTACCTCTGCACCCAGGGCTTCTACCCTTTGTGCTGCTACTTTTAAAGCTATTTGGGTGTAGGAATCAGGTCTTAAACTACCACCAAGTCCAACAATTTTTACCATAATTCACCCATCAACTCAATATTTCGCTCCACCACCAGGATCTTTAAAAGGCGGAGTCATTACGATTTTATATTAGCGAGTTATATTTTTATCGTCAATCAAGATTAAGAGAATGGGTGTACCTTAGCACTTAATCTCCCATATCCCCTCTCTCTGGGCGATGATCTAATTTTTTTTCATTTTTCCCTGGTTGGTAAAGTAATAATTAGGGAACTATTGAATAGCAGGGGAAAGAAACTGGAGAATAGCTTTATCTAGAAGTTAGACTAGATGAGAAAATAGTGATTTCCAGTTAGAGTAATTTTTGTTAGAAGAATAGGCATAAAACCAGCTCTCAGCTGATGCCACTAGACAAAAGGTAATTATTATGCAAAATTTCGGAAAAAAGACATTGATCAAACAGCGTACAGCAGCTCTAGCCGCAAGTCTACTCATGTTGCCGGGTATTTTCATGGGTACTCCCGCTTTGGCGCAAAAAGCAGAGCGCGAAAACCTCACTTATGGGCAATTAATCAATAAATCTAAGGCAGGATTAGTAGAAAAAGTAGAGTTGGACGAAACTCAACAGATAGCCAAGGTTTATCTCAAGGGACAAGACCCAGAAAAACCACCCATAGAAGTCAGGCTTTTAGCACAAAACACTGAGTTAATTAACACACTCAAAGAACAAAACGTTGATTTTGGTCGGGTTTCCTCTGCTAACAGCACTGTGGCCGTGGGGCTGTTGATTAACCTGCTATGGATTTTACCACTGGTAGCTTTAATGCTGTTGTTTCTCCGACGCTCTACCAATGCTTCTAACCAAGCGATGAACTTTGGTAAATCTCGCGCTCGTTTCCAAATGGAGGCTAAAACGGGTGTGAAGTTTGATGATGTGGCTGGGGTGGAAGAGGCGAAAGAGGAATTAGGAGAAGTTGTTACCTTCTTGAAGCAGCCTGAAAGATTCACGGCTGTGGGCGCACGCATTCCCAAAGGTGTGTTATTAATCGGACCTCCAGGGACTGGTAAGACTTTACTTGCAAAAGCGATCGCCGGGGAAGCCGGTGTACCGTTCTTTAGCATTTCCGGTTCAGAATTTGTAGAAATGTTTGTGGGTGTGGGTGCATCCCGTGTGCGCGATTTGTTTAAAAAAGCCAAAGACAGTGCGCCATGCTTAATCTTTATCGATGAAATCGATGCAGTGGGACGACAACGTGGAACTGGTATCGGTGGCGGTAACGACGAGAGAGAACAAACTCTCAACCAACTGCTCACCGAAATGGATGGTTTTGAAGGTAATACAGGGATTATTATTATTGCTGCTACTAACCGCCCAGATGTCTTAGATTCGGCATTACTCCGACCAGGACGCTTTGACAGACAAGTAATGGTGGATGCACCAGACCTCAAAGGACGAGCCGAAATCTTAGAAGTCCACTCACGCAATAAGAAACTTGACTCCAGTATATCTTTAGATGCGATCGCACGCCGTACTCCTGGTTTCACTGGTGCAGATTTAGCCAACTTACTCAACGAAGCCGCAATTCTCACCGCCAGAAGGCGCAAAGAAGCAATTACCATCCTCGAAATCGATCATGCCATAGATCGAGTCGTAGCAGGTATGGAAGGCACAGCCTTGGTAGATAGCAAGAACAAGCGCTTAATTGCCTACCATGAAGTCGGACACGCCTTAGTTGGCACATTACTCAAAGGCCATGACCCAGTGCAGAAAGTTACACTCATTCCACGGGGTCAAGCACTAGGATTAACTTGGTTTACTCCCAACGAAGAACAGGGCTTAATCTCTCGTTCTCAAATCAGAGCCAAAATTACTTCTACTTTGGGTGGTCGCGCCGCCGAAGAAATTGTTTTCGGTAAGCCGGAAGTCACAACAGGTGCTAGTAATGATTTGCAACACGTTACAAGTATGGCACGGCAAATGGTCACACGATTCGGGATGTCTGATTTAGGTTTATTGTCTTTAGAAGCTCAGAATAGCGAAGTATTTTTGGGACGCGACTGGATGAATAAACCAGACTATTCTGAAAGAATTGCCGCTAAAATTGATTCCCAAGTCCGGGAAATCATCAACAATTGCTACATAGAAGCAAAAGAACTATTGGAAAACAACCGTGCTGCTTTGGAGTATTTAGTTGATTTGTTGGCAGACCAGGAAACAATTGAGGGTGAACGATTCCGTGAAATTGTAACGGAATATACCCAAGTAACTGATGAAACATTAGTTGTATCTCATTAGCCATACCAAACTCAGCTCGCCTGGGCGAGCTGAGAGGATGTTATCAATATTCAATACCTTTTGTTTGCCAAACTCTAAATTAAAAACAACATCCTTCCGAAGTATATAAATCCAAATTTTAGACTCATCACTCAAGAAAGAGGTAGGCAAAATGTGATTAATAGTAAACTTTAGGTACGTTTTGTATCCTCTTTTCTACTTCATTGAAGCATGGGATATACAACTCAATGAGTATGGCAAACATAACTGAAGATCCGAACCTGATATTATCGTTCCTGCACAGATGAGAAAAAAACAACCAAACAGGTGTAATCATGACTGTAGCGACAGACGAAGAACTCCAAACTAAAGTTGTTGATAGACTTCACTGGGACGACCGTGTGAACGCAGCGAATATTGGTGTAACTGTTGATGATGCCAAAGTCACTTTGCGGGGAACAGTGCCTAGCTATCGAGCCAAAACTATAGCAGAACAAGATACTAAAGAAATACAGGGAATTATTGAGGTAATTAATCACTTACAGGTCAAATATCCTGCCGAAATTCCTGTTCCCATAGATGACGAAATCGCCTCAAATGTGGCCAATGCTCTCACTTGGGACACAGATATTGATGCCAATAAAATTGATGTAAGTGTCATCGGTGGAATGTTGACTTTACGCGGTACAGTAGATGCTTATTGGAAAAAATTTCAGGTAGAAGATTTAGGTTATGGGATTACCGGGGTAATTGATATTATCAATGAATTAGCAGTTGTGCCTACTAAGAGACCTGAAGATGAGGAAATTGCCAGAAGCATTGAGAACGCCTTAGAGCATAATACCTTTGTAGAAGCTGAAGATGTCAACGTCGTAGTAGAAAATGGCAGAGTCACCCTCACAGGCTTTGTTCCTAATTGGGCAGCTTGGAGAGCCGCACATAACGCCGCTACCTATACTAAAGGGGTGATTAAGGTAGTTGATGGATTAGCTATTCGTTACCTAGAGGAACAAGAATTTTTAACTGAAGAATAACTGAATTAAAAGTGCTGAGTGCTGAGTGCTGAGTGCGGAGAGTGCTGAGTGGGTAGGGGCGGGTTTAAGGAGTGGGTCTGTGGTTCGTCGAAATCCTTAGCAAACCCGCCCGGATACCGAGTGCAAAGTGGGTAGAGGCGGGTTAAAGCAGTCAGTCTGTGGTTCCTCGAAATCCTTAGTAAACCCGCCCGCACACCGAGTGCAAAGTGCTGTAAAGCCCTGGGGTATAGCGCCACTCAGCCATTTTACTGGATAATTGGGCAGATTGTATCCTCTTGCTGACTAGCTTTGTTATTCCAACCGTCAAGTAATTCCCCAATTTCGGCGCGTAAAATCAGCAACTGAGTAATTTGGCTATCAATCTGCGAAAGCTTGTCTTCTAACTTTTCTTTAATTTCGCCACAGGGGGGTTGACCTTGGTCATAGACCTGAAGAATATCTCGAATCTCTTCCAAACTCAAGCCTAAACTTTGCACCCTTTTAATGAAAGCTAATCGAGTTAGCACATCTCTGGAGAATTGGCGAAACCCTCCCTCTGTGCGTCCTGATGATTCTACTAAACCTAAACTTTCGTAATAGCGGATTGTCCTAATCGGAATTCCGCTTAAATTTGTTACCTGACCAATTAAAAACAGTTTTTTATCCTGAGTTAACACGGCAGATTTCCCTAATTCTTGTACTTATTCTGACATATTTAATCAATAAATAACACATCTTATACAAATTATTTGTGAGGCTGCATATAATTTCGACCCCTGCGCCTACCCCTTACTCTGGAAGCGAGGAGGGGTTTATCATAGACCTTATATGATAAAATAAGGCTATATTAAACATTATTTAATTGACAAAAAATAGATAATTATATTTGATTAATTGAATATTAATCCTGAAGATTTTCATGAATTAGTTCTGCAACTATCTTTCTCAGTAATAAAAGTAACCGTTTCTTGAAGATTATCATGTTACTTCTAGATTAACCGCTTCACTTCAAGTGAAACTCTGAAAATGAATGTTAATTTGCAGAACGTTAACTCAAACCCTAAACCGAGAATTTTTAATAATCCTGAACGTTTTGTTGAGGGATGGTATTGGGTTATGCCATCAAAACATCTCCGGGTCGGGAAGGTCAAGGCTGTCACAGTTTTGGGTCGAGAATTAGCTATTTACCGTGGTAAAAATAAAACAGCAGTTATCGTTGATGCCTACTGTCCTCACATGGGCGCTCACTTGGCTGAAGGCAAAGTTGAAGGTAACGAACTGCGTTGTTTTTTCCATCATTGGAAGTTTGATGACCAAGGATTTTGTGTTGAAATTCCATGTTTAAATGAGCCTATTCCTGTTAAATTAAAAACTTGGCCTACGGCTGAGAAGTATGGGATGATTTGGGTGTGGACTGGAGAAGTACCTAAACAACCCCTACCCTTTGTTCTAGAGTTAGAACACAAGGAATGTGATGCTGTATTTGGTTCTTATTACTTCATCAACTCTCACCCTAACGCGGTGATGATTAATCCTATCGATGCTCAACACTTAAATACAGTTCATAAATTAACATCAGACATTCATTTTGAAAAACAGGAACTCAATCAGAATGCTATTGTCTTCACTAATAATACACCTAACAATGGGAATTCACTTTTAGAGAAGCTGATGCGTCCCTTCAGCAAAAATAGTACTTATAATATTTGCTATTGGTATGGTAGTACTAACATAGTAACATTTGGGCCTGATTGCTTCCATATTCATGTTATGGTTGCCATACGCCTCACGGAAGGGGGAAAATCTGAAGTTCAAATCATACTCATTAGTAAGAAACATCAGGGAATTTTTGGTTGGTTCTATAATCGATTCGTGTTGTGGTTGACTAAAATGGTGGGTAAAAATTTTGTTCAGGATGACCTGAAGATTTTTGAGACAATTAACTTTGACTTAAAAACCCCCATTAAGGCAGACCACTCAATTATGGAGTTTGTCAACCATCTGGAAAGACAAAAACCCCTGATGTTAAAGACTTGGCAATTAGCGCGATCGCAAAATGTAGAGATTAAAGAAACTCGCGAAAAATGGCAAGATACAAAGTCTAATGATTGAAAGATAAAAATGAAGTGGCATTGCCACTTCATAATTCCCAGGTAGAACCTAAAAATGAGTATAAGCACTATCCAAATTATAAATAGTATAAATTAACACTGATTTATTTATTTTTTCTGTTTTCTTTACTTTCTGGGTGAGGAAACCTTGAAAAAGAGGCAAGGGCTACCGTGTACACACAAGTCTTATCAAGTTGCCTAAGAGCGTTTCGATCCCCCCTAACCCCCCTTGATAAGGGGGGAACTAGAATCAAAGTCCCCCTTTTTCTACGCCGAAGGCGCATCCCCGAAGGGGTTTAGGGGGATTTAGGGGGATCAGATCACTTGTGTGTACACCGTAGGAGGCAAGGGGGGAAGAGGCAGGGGTGCAGGGGGCAGGTGGGAGAAGGAAAGAAACTTAACTTATAACTTTCTTCGCTCCTTACTCTCCCCACTCAGCACTCAGCACTCAGCACTCTTAGAATCGCCGTTGAAACTCTACTACAGCCCGACTATCATCGTCTAAATTGGTGGAAGCACGCAAACGAATTTCGTCGTTGATCCGGTAATTGATACCCCACTGAAATGGATCATTTGCTGTCAAAATTTTGATACTGGAAATAGAAAATCTGGGAGAAACGTCAATCCCGGCTTCTGCGGCTAATTCCAAACTGGAACTGCTACGTCCTGCTTCGGGACTATTAGAAACAATTGTCGGAAATATCCGCAGTTCACTTAAACCGACAGAACTACCAATTTGACTAAAGGCTGACTGCAAGTTGCTGAATACAGCCGAACCAGCAATGTTAATTATACCCAAAGTGCTATCTCCACCTCCCTGGCCATCTACAAATCCACCCCCCAACAAAGCGACAATTGCAGTTTCTGAACGGGCTGGACTGCTTGTTAGTTCTAGTGTTTCATTAATTTGACTGGCAAAACCTTGGACATTTGCTTCAACTTGGACACTTTCTAAGGCTGCTAACCCAGCAGTATTTGCTCTAGTAAAATTACTACTTTGAACTACATCTAATACCTTGGCGACTAACCTCACATCTAATTCGGGGTCACGGGGTTGGCTGGCTTTAAAGGTAGCTGTATGTTTGTAACCACGAGCGAGGTTGAACTGTGTAGTAAACAAATTCACTCCACCTTTCTCTAGTGTGATAGTACCATCGGGTATGGGTTCAGCAAAGGAACCGTTAACGGTGAGGTTCCCTGTAGCTTGAAAGCTCAGAATTGGTGGATTATTGACTTCTACGTTTTTACCCAGTTCTATATCTAAATTATTAAACATCACAGCTGCATCCTCGCCATTAGGTTGAATCTGCTTGTTGGCTTTAGAGGATGACAAGTCAGTAGTATTAGTCGGTGGCTCTGGGTTGGCCGCGTTTGCAAGTAAAACCTGACCATTGAATAAATTCACTTGACCGCCAATTTCTGGATTCAGAGCTGAACCTGTAATTTGTAAATTCCCACTAGCGCCTCCTTGGTATAAGCCTTTAAGATTTAAAGCTAGTTCACTGATGTTAACAGTCAGGGGATTTTCCGGGTTCGCTGGGCCGTTGTTAAATATGGGAATTTCTCCAAATGCTACTACATCACCTCGGCTAAACCGACCCTCTAAGCTTTCTACTAAAATGCGGTCAAAATCAAACAGTACTTTTCCGGTGACACCTCGAATTTGTTCTGGTAAAGCTTGGGCGTTAAATGTAGCATTATTAACTGTAGCAATGCCATTTACTATCGGCTTTTCTCGTGTTCCGCGCACTTCAATATCTACATCTCCTTCACCCTTCTCAAAGGCTACCTGATTAGTCAAGAGATTTAATATTGCTAATCCCTCATTCTTCACCTTGATATCCAAACTAATTTGCTCGTTTTCTGGGGCTACAGAAGCAAAAGGTAACTGATAAGGGATACTACCATTAATACTGATGGGTTCCGTTTCCACAACCGAGACAGAGCTACCAAAGTTGAAACGCCCATTAGCATAACTGAAACTGGCGATCGCTGACTCAACTGGCTGCTGATTTAAGGTTCCTGCGATAATTTCCAACTCTCCTCTGCTTTGGGGATTGGCAATACTACCGGCTATTGCGGCTGTACCATTGAGATTACCTGAAATTCCCACTGGTAGGTTGACAAAATTATTCAGTAATGCTATTGGAAAATTCCTGACCCGCAACTGACCCGATTGATCATCACCGCCAATATTACCTGCAAAAACGAGACGGCTATTTTCTAACTCAATTCGGAATGGTCTTAATTGCAAAATCCCATTTTCAAATTGACCTTGGGCAACTATATTATTAGCAGTATAGAAACGATTGGGGTCTGTTTCTTTCCCCCAGGTGAAATTTTGACCTCTTAAATCAAATCCTACTGATAAACCGTTAGCGGTGGCAGTATCTACAGCAATTTCTCCGTTAAAAGACCCTTGCAAATCTGCTAATTCGGGGATGGGATTGGATTCGCGCCGTTGTTGTTCTTGTGCGGCTACTAGGGCATCAATTTCATAAAAGCGTTTGAGTTGGGTTAATAAAGGCTGTTCGGGTAATCCACGAGATGTAGTTGCCAGATCCCCGGCTGTGCCATAGGTTGGTTCTGCTGCGCCACGCTGAAAATCCTGTAATTCAAATATCTGCGCTACTGTTAGCACATCTTGGATATTACCCTGATTGACATTCAATTTCCCCTGTACTTGCGGTCCTTGGGGCGTTTGACCAAAATTACCAGCGAAGGCATAACGACTGTCGCCTTTGACAAATTCGCTGTTGGTGAGTGTAGTTTTACCATCACTGTAACGGAATTGAGCAGCCAAGCGATCGCCTGTAATTCTACCAATTTCTGGAGAGGCGATCGCTAAATTTCCACTTGCGGCTAATGTCTGCTGATTCACCTGCACATCTCCAGTCAACAGCCCAGCCACTGTCCCAGAACCTAAACGCAGATCCGGTGGTGGTGTTAAATTTAGAATCTCTAAAGGAAAGTTTGCCACTTTAATAGCCAAATCATCTCCTTGTGCTTGACCTGTAGCGAATGCGTCTTGTCGCTGTACTAGGAACGATTGGGGGCGATTTTGGGCATCAAGATTTAAGGCAATTCTATCTCTATTACCTGTCACATCTAAATTAAAACCTTGACCTGTTCCAGACTGGATATTTCCAGTTAACAAAGGCTCAAAAGCAATATTTTGTACAACCAAATCTCTCAAGCCAATTTTTCCTGTAACATTGGGCAAAGGCAAATTTCCAGTAATTTGTCCATCAAAATCGACATTCCCCGCCACAT
This sequence comes from Anabaena sp. CCY 0017, assembly GCF_963920885.1. Taxonomy (NCBI): domain Bacteria; kingdom Bacillati; phylum Cyanobacteriota; class Cyanophyceae; order Nostocales; family Nostocaceae; genus Anabaena; species Anabaena sp. CCY 0017. Next base: position 258,295 of record NZ_CAWUDG010000005.1, read on the forward strand.
CAAACTGATTCGGCAGATTGATTGGTAACTGTTTTAGGTTGTAATTCTGCGCTTGGACGTTGAGATTTAACTGTGTAATTTCCGGGATAGCTGAGGTTTTGGCATTAGTTAATATATCACCACTGACATTTAACCCATTCGCTACAGCTTGTTCAATAGCTATTTTTTCACCAGTCCAAGTTAGTGCAGCAATTAAAGGTTGTTCCAGACCGGGGATACCTTGAGATAATTGTACTTGTCCCGCCGCCCGCACATCAGCTAATTGGGCAGATCCCAAAATACCAGCTACCTGCAAATTACCGCCCAAATCACCCCGTAACTGCTCATTTAACCGATTTAATTCCACTCCCGCCGCATCAACTACAGCCTGATAGCGACCATTAGCTAATTGAATATTAGAGGCTGTAATGGTTCCCCCAGCCACATTCAAGCGTCCCTGTCCACTAGCTTGGATAGTCTCTGGACTGAAAGACTCAACCGACCCTGCTACATTCAATTGACCGGTTAACCCACCCCGGAATTGTGGTGGTACTGCTGCCAACTGTTGCAGAGGGAGATTATTCGTTTGAACTTGCGCTTGATATAGACCATTAGCCAATTGAATATTAGAGGCTGTAATAGTTCCACCTGGAACATTAAGCCGTCCCTGACCACTAGCTTGGATAGCAGATGGGGAGAAAGATTCCACCGAACCAGCAACGTTAAATTGACCAGTTAACGCACCTTTAAATTGTTCTGGAACTGTTGCTAACTGCTGTATAGCCACATTATTGGCTCGTACTTGGGCTTGATATACACCCTCAGCTAATTGGATATTAGAAGCTGTCACAGTCCCACCGGCTATATTCAGCCTTCCCTCACCAGTCCCGCGTAAGGTATTAAGTCCCAAATTTGCTGTATTCCCGGCGATTTGAAACGTACCCGCCAAGGGATTATCCAAAGCTGGGGGAGATTCTTTTAAGATGCGCCCTAGCCTGACATTATTAGCCACCAATTGCGCCGAAAAGTTTTGGTCTTGGAACTGAATACGAGAAACGGCAACTGTGCCACCACCAATATTTACTCCTGCGCCCTCAGTGCGAATGCTGGCAATTTGAAATGGTTCCGCCCGACCTTCCAGGATGACACGACCATTGAATTCTGCCCCTGCTAAAGAGATATTTTGCAGTTGGTTTTGGTCTACAAAAGGTGTTAAACCTACACCAGAAGCTTGGGTAACGGCTCGCCAACGCTGGTTCGCAAAACTACCAGAACCTCGCACCATCCCACCAGCGACATTCAACGCTACATTGCGGAAGGTGAGGGTACGGTCTGCGGCGATGACGGTTTCACCAGTACCGGGATAGGTAGCTTCTGGTGCTTGCCATCTGACCACTGTTTGGACGTTATCTGCTATGCCTGTCAATTGAGCTGTGGCGGAAACAGTACCAATTTGAATTGGGGGTGTGGTTTCGTAAATTTTAGCTACGGCATCCCCAGGAATGCTTTTCGCTGCGAAATTAAAATCTAATTCGGGGGTTGTCCCCAGTTTTATATTACCAACACCCGTAATTTCTCCCCCTACTGCGGCTTTTCCCTGAATATCTCTGAAACTAATTAAATTAGCATTAGGAGCAAATTCAAATTTACTAGTAATATTATTAAAATCAATTTTATCAATTTGGGCAGTTTTAATAGTGGCAATTGAGCCTGAGAGAACGGGTTTGGTAATAGAACCAACCATTTGTAAGTTAGCTTGTAAATCCCCGGTTACAGGTACTGGCAATTTGATTTTGAGACTTTCTTGAGTATTAGCCACACTCACGGCATCAACACGACCTGCTAACTTATAGCCTGTCCGTGGGTCGATAATGCCTGTAGCCACCAGAGGAATTTTGCCATAACTGCCAACCAGATTATCTAACTGTACTTCTGTTCCCTGAAAGCTGATTTTACCTTGGGTATTGAGAAAAGCCTGGGGTAATTTGGGAATTTGCAGGTTTACCCCTTGCAAGTCAGCGTTGCCAAATAACAGAGTTGGCTGTTCTGGTGTGAGTTGAATTTGTACATTGCCATTAACTCTACCCGCCTGTAAGTCGAAGGGTAACTTAATGATGCTGGTAATTTTGGAAGCTAATAAATCTTGCGATCGCAGTTGTAATTTGGCTGCTAATGTTTGAGGAATTACCTCTCCTTGAATAGCCAGATTTCCCCCACTACCCGCTTCACCCCTGACATTAAACTTCACTAACTGATTTTTCTCTAGCAGTTGGGCTGTGCCATTAAGTTGTGAAAATGCTACAGGGGTGACGGTAGACATTACTTTTTGATCACCTGCTTGGGGTATCAATAGCAGCTTGCCATTGCGAAACCGCAGTTGGTCTAAATCAGTTTTAATCAGCGCTGCTTCACCTGGTGGGGCGATTTTAGTCGTAATCCAGCGCCCTTGATTATCTTGTTCAATGTAAATATCTGGGTTAACTAAGGTAACATCCAGCTTAAGTTGACGGTTAAAAATTAATTGCCACGGGCTAAAACCCACTTCTACAGCATCCACAACTGCCCGATCTGGATCTGTGGGTGTTGCTGGGATAGTTGAAGCCCCAAATTGTACACCTGTCAAGGAAAAGCCTGTAACTTCGCCCAAGTTTACCGGACGGTTGAGTGTGTTGGTGATCCCGCTTTGGGCTAACGGTGTTAATTCTTTTTGTACAAAACTCCACAATCGCCAAATACCGCCGGCCATTCCCACTAGCAACAGTCCGCCCAGGGCAATACCACCACGACTCAACACCAGCAGCCACAAACGCTTGTGGGCTGAGGAATGGGAATGATGGTTTTCATTAGGAGATTTAGTCATTATGGTTTCGTTTATAACTGGGTGTAGTTGGCTGACTACTAGCAGTAACTGATAACTATTATTCTGATACTTATTCCAGGATACAGACCTATTTGAGATTTTGGGACAGGGGTTTCGCACGTCCACAGCCAATAAACGCTATGAGTCACCATCCATTTTGGGTAAAGTCGTTTGTAAAGAAATGTTACAAATGTCAAGCATCTTGCGTAAATTAAAACTAAAAACCTGTGGAATAATTAGCAGCTAAAAAAGAATTTTTCAGCTTGCGAATCATATTTAATTCTGTATATCTGCAATATTGTAAATAATAGTAGCTATTACAGAATTAGAAGGCAAAAATCACATTTAACTGAGGAATTAATTATGCCACTAGTTTCAACATTTGAATTAGTTGTCAAGAGAATTGCTCCCATAGATAACTTAGGTGCTTTACCCCCAGCTATTGCAAAAAAACTCGAAGAAGTTGCGCGTCGAGTTGTTCAAGGTTACTTTTTAACCATTGCTAATACTACTAATTCTGTTGCCGTATTAAGGCTGGAATTTATAACCACAACACCAGATTTAAATTTAGATGACACGGTTATAGCATTGGATATTACAGGAAAGAATGAATTTGGTGATTTGAAAAAAGTACCAAGTGATCCTAGAAAATTTACCTTCGATTTTAAGATTCCGGCTCACGATACGGGATTAGTTACCTTACTACCTGATCTTGGTAATCTAGATTTTTTAAAAGGAGGAAAAGATTTAGAACTCCGTGGCTATGTGAAAATCTCTAGATTGGCTTTGAGAGGCCCTACTTATGAGTTATTAGTGACTCCTGAGCAACGGGGGACTTTCTTACCTAATGATCTCAATGATAGGATTCCTGATTTTGATCAAATCGCTTACAATGTTCCCACAGCTAGTGGTGGCAGTTTTATTAGTTTAAAATCTCTATTTGTGTCAGACAAGTTTGTTAAGTCTCCACTAAGCGATAATTCTCCGGCTACAAATGATGAACAAGAGTTATTAAACTTAATGTTTGAACGCATTGAAAATCTAGAGTTGGCAGAACTGCTTGATCAAGAATAAAACCTTTAGAAGGTATATACCCGACTTCTCTAGAGAAGTTCGCGGATAAGTAAGATTTTACCAAAATATAAGCTAACTAAATATTTAAGTCAGGAGGGTGGCTTCCTGGCTTAGATATACTCTTCAGCTATTTAGCTTCATATCAAGTCTCTGATTGTTGTTATTAATCAATACAACAATAATATCTTGTCGTACAAATACCTAACCAGAAAGATTATGAAATCAAAAATGAAATTTAGACCAGTTTCTCACAGTTGGGTAGCGCTACATCCCCAACCTAAAGGAGTCATCCAATTTATTGGGGGTGCTTTTTTCGGTACTTTTGTTCCTATGCTGTTTTATCGATATTTATTGAAAAGTTTATTTGACCAGCAGTATACCATCGTTATTCTTCCCTTCAATTTTACTTTTAATCATTATGCAGAAGCCGGATTTCTCATCAGAGAACAATATGAAATTATTCCCGAAATTGTCAGAATAGCTCAACTGTTAAACTATGACTATCAAGCTTATTTAAATGATGCTAATTTTTCATGGATAGGACATAGCATTGGCTGTAAATACATTTCTCTCTTAGAAGGGTTTACTGCTCTGCCTACCGAGACGAAAGAATTAGCACAATTCATTCGCCAGTTGGTTTTAGAAACATCGCCTACATCAAATATTCAAAAGAATGAGCAAAAAATCACCAATATACTGAGGGACTTAGAAATATTAATTAATGATGTTCGGCAAAAACGGGACAAAACTATTGAATTGGTGAAATATTACCTCAATCAAAATATTGATTCTGAGCAACCAGGTTTAGATAATACAAAAGTTACCATTAACAGTCTTTTTATTAAAGGACAGGCATCTATATTATTAGCTCCTGTAAATACAGGTCTTGATAGTGCTATTCAACCTAAGTTTTTAGCTGAATTCATGACTCGGCTTGGTTTTGATGTCAAACCAACACCGCAAGAAACTTATGCTTTAATTAAAAATAGTAATTTATTTAATTTGCTGGGTCTATTGCGCTTTAAGTCAGATAATCTGGCTCGTGATACTTCTAATTGGTTTATTCATACTTTGAAAAAACCACCGCAAGACTTTTGGCAAGAATTACCAGGTGGACATTTACGCCCTCTAGGTATACAAATAGGCAATTTTGTGCTTAATTTTCCTGATACATTATCAATTCCGGTGATTGAACTAACTCAGAAACGCACCGCCGGATTTGAATCTCATCTGATTAAATTGCTGAAAACTCTGAATTAACTGGGTTTAGGGAACACCAAAAATTAATTCCCCAAAAATTGTCAGGTGGGTATAGCTCAGGGGGTATGCCTCCGCTAAAGCGATCGCGTCACCCATCATAAACTGAAGGGATAATGGTGGGTTAAGGACTATCGTCCTAACCCACCCTACAACTCAGCACTTTGCTACACCTAAAAATACCTGTAAAGTGAAAGTTGTAGCTGTGGGTTTTTCTTCTTTGCACAGTTTCAAACTTTAATAATAATGAGATAGACCGCAAAACAGAAGGAAAGATGATTACACCAATGCGTGTTTTTGTGCTAATATTCAACGCTAACACAGAAAATGAGGGCATTCACTCAATTCGGGTGGCAGATACTTCGTCATCGCAGTCAGGGGCTGTACGCAATAAAATTTTGATGTTTGAGTCAGAAGATGACGCTCTGCGCTTTGCCCTGTTACTGGAAGCTCAGGATTTCCCTACCCCTACAGTGGAAATGCTCGATGCTGAGGAAATTAAGGGGTTTTGTGAAAGTGCTGGGTATGAATGGGAAATTGTTCCGGCCAACAGCGATTTAATTTTACCTCCAGAACTGAATTTGGAAAATACTGACTGGCAAGGTGATGCTCAAGCAGAGGATAATGATGACGATAGCTATCGATCTAACCAAGTGCCACCAGCTGCACCAGAAATGTCTGATTCTGAATTAGAAAATATGCGGCGCAAATTTGAAGGGTTGTTGTGATGTGATGGGGAAATAGGGAATGGGGAATGGGGGAAAATATCCAGCTATTTAGTAAACTATGCCAAATTTACAGGAACGGGGCTATCTTTTAACTGAACAGGTAAATCCTGATAGTCTTAACTTAGACCAACTCAGCTCTGTTGAGTTGGTGGATTTGTTTAATCGTGAAGATGAAAAAGCCGTGGCGGCGGTGGCGGCGGCTCAACTCCAGTTGGCTGAAGCGATTGATGTGGCCGCAGAACGTTTGAGCCAGGGAGGACGTTTATTTTATGTGGGTGCGGGGACAAGTGGCAGGTTAGGGGTGTTAGACGCGTCTGAATGTCCACCTACTTTCTGCACACCCCCGGAGTTGGTACAGGGAATTATTGCTGGTGGTGCTGGTGCATTGGTACGCAGTTCTGAAGATTTAGAAGACCGGACTGAAGATGGGGAAGCGGCGATCGCCCAACGACAGATTACGCAGTTAGATGTAGTAGTGGGAATCACTGCCGGGGGGACAACTCCTTTTGTCCACGGAGCGCTCAATGCCTCTCGTCAAAGGGGTGCTAAAACTATTTTTATGGCTTGCGTACCTAAAGAACAGGTGCGCTGTGATGCTGATGTTGATATTCGCTTGTTAACTGGGCCAGAAATCCTGGCTGGTTCAACTCGCTTAAAAGCTGGTACAGCCACAAAGCTAGCTTTAAATATCCTTTCCACTGGGGTGATGGTGAAGCTGGGCAAAGTTTACGGCAATCGCATGGTAGATGTGGCGGTGACAAATCAAAAGTTACGCGATCGCGCTTTGCAGATGTTGCAAGACTTAACAGGTTTGAGTCGGGAAGCTGCTGGTTTTTTACTCGAACGCAGTGGGAAGTGGGTGAAGCTGGCGTTGCTGATGCACTGGACTGGTTTAGATCAGGAAGCAGGCGATCGCTTACTTGCAGAACACCAAGGCAATCTCAGAATAGCTGTTGCTACTTACAAAAATTACAAACAACTTTGAGAATTTGTAATTACTATTTAAGGTTAATTGGCTAATAATCAATTAACCTTTATTAATCTTTGGAAATAGATATATTGTCTGAATATTTTTTATTTAATAGATAGTAGTTATGAAAAATTATGGATTTTCCATCTACCTAAATATAGGTGAATAAGCGAGTAAATGATAACTATTATTGGTTGTAAATTCACAATACAACCATTCATTTTTATACAAGGAGTATAAGCATGATTAATAGCCATCAATTACAAGAAATTCAAAAACATATCCCTCTAATAGGAGATATAAATAATAAAAATCCATTGGCATATCAAGCAACCCGTGGAGCGGTTGAGATAGTGAACACCCTCCAAATGGCTATAGGAGAGGCTTACATTAACGGATTAGAAATTCCTGACTCAACTCTGCAAACACTTTTTGATACTTGTATGCCTGTTTTCTTTCAATATTTTCCTTCGCTTTTAGTACCCTATGAATGGGTATTGAAAGAAACCGATCATCTTGCGGAAGGGTCAAGGGATTTAATGAAACTTCAGTATGATTTGCCTCAAGCCATGCTGAATCAAATGTTAGGTGAAGGAAAACTAATTTATCCTAAGTACAGTATGGGATTATGGGAAAAAGGAGCATTAAACCTGGAACAATCACAGATAGATATGATCGATGATGTGATTGAGAAATTAGATATCCACGATGGAGACCATATATTAGATTTTGGTTGTGGTTGGGGATGTGTTCCCAATTATATTCTTGCTAAATTTCCCAATGTCAAGGTAACTGGACTGAATTTGAGCCACGAACAATGTCAATATATGCGCCAGAAGATGCAAGACCCTGAAAGCTATCTCAGTTCAGGCAGATTCATCTTGTCTGAAGGAGATTTAAATGATGCAGAATTTGAGACAAATTTTGACAAAATACTGTCTATTGGCGTTTGGGAGCATGTGGGTAATTTAACTAACTCCTTTCAAAAGTTAGCTTCTTTTCTCAAAGAGAATGGCAAGGTTTTTATTCATATTATTACAGTTCGTACCCCTAACAATATCTCTAGTGCTTACACGCATAAATACATTTTTCCCCACGGTAGATATTGGAACTATGATGCAATTCCTAGCCATAATAAAAATCTTAAAACCGTTAAGAGATGGTATCTTAATGGTTCTAACTACTCACAAACATTTGCTAACTGGTTAGATAATTTTGATAATAATCAAGAAACCATAAAGAACTTAAATTATGGCATGAATTATGCTAAATTCCGCCGATTATGGCGGTTTTATCTTATCTGGTTTATTAGCAATTTTGCTAGTTGTGATGGTGAATATAATGGGAATGGTCAATATTTAATGGTGCATACTTAAGAAGAAGTTTTAAAAGCTACGCTATGGGTGACTAGAGCTACTACACAGGCCAAGTCCGCGGAGGCGGACTAACGAAGAATTAAGATTTTTAACCCGCGCAGGTGGGTTTTGTCTGTATAACTGCGACTTCTAGTCGCTAGTAATAAATTAGACCTTATAAACATCCTCTAAGAAGGACGCTTCTGCTTTGAATGCGATCGCTAAGATCAGAACTTAGACAAAACTATTGACAAAGCCGGGAAGATACGCATATCTTCAAGGTTTGATGTTTCAAAGTGCTAAATTGCAATTAAAATCAGTAATCTATGGCTAGACTATCCCACGAGTTACAACGCTATTTTTTTGATGAAGACCGCACTGCACACGTAACTTTGGCAGAGATTCTGCTGCTAGCCAAGGAACGAGTTTTTGGGTTTTTGCTGGTTATTTTGTCTCTTCCGTCCGCTTTACCAGTTCCTGCACCTGGATACTCGACTCCTTTTGGAATTCTGATTTTTTTGCTGGCTATACAGCTGATTGTTGGGGCTAACATTCCCTGGCTACCCCAAAAAATGCTCAATCATCCCATTAAGCTAGAAACAGTCCAGAAATTTTTGAAGGCGGGAAATCCTTGGTTGCAAAAGATTGAAGCGATCGCTCGGCCACGTTTGACCTATATTTGTACTACTCTACCAGGTAAACTCACCATTGGGATTGCGATCGCCTTAATGGCCATTTCCATGATCATTCCCATTCCCGGAACCAATACCCTCCCAGCCATCGGAGTTTTCGTGACTAGCTTTGGTTTACTTGAAGATGATGGTGCGATTAGCTTAGGAGGTTTAGTTATCTGTTTAATCGGGGGGATTTCCAGTATTTCTATTTTAGTTGCAGTGATTTGGGGTGGTTCTAGTCTGCTGGATTTACTCAAGACTTGGCTGGGGCGTTAATCTCCAAAAATACCCCTAGAGGCGTATGGCATAAAATTACTAACAGTAGATAATACTGCCATGACTGCCTTAAACATTAACCTGCGTTTATTTCTGGAAAACCTGCTGTTTTTCTTCTCCGTAACATCTTTTTTGATTGTGGTGGGTTGGGCGTGGAAACACGCAAAACCCTACAGGATTCCAGAACCGTTGCCGAGATGGTTTAAACTGTGGTTTAGCACCGTGCAAATACTGGGAGTATTCCTACCTTTGCTGGTAATGGTTTTATGGGGTGTATTGTGGAGCTATACCTCTGTACTAGCAGTAATTGCTTGGTACTTTGTCATGTTAGGGTTACAAATCCTCTCCGAAAGCATCTCAGTCAAACTTTTTCACAGTGTCGTTTGGGTAATGGTTCCCTATTTGTATGTGCCTTACCGCATCTGGCAAATGTATGAAGGTTTGACAATATTAGGTTCTGCCAAGCAACTCTGGTGGGTGCAAAATTTGTTAATTTTAGAAATTATTCTCTGGACTGGTAACTATGCCTTAAATGTATCACAGCTACCCAGATTGTTGGGCTGGGAATTAAACCAAAACTCAGACGTAAACCTCAATTAACCGTCAAAAACTCACTCGGCATTACTGATCTAGTCATAAAATTTATGACCTGAAATTGTGTTCCAATTATCTAACTTTGAACAGCCCTATATATATCATTGAAACTTTCGATACTTATTGTCTTAAGTCTAGCTTTATCTTTATGTTAATTAACCTAAAATTGTCACAAAATATCAGAAAAAATAAAAATTAATCAAAGTGCTAAACCTGAAAAAATACTTGCATTTCAGATCGAATTCAGTTAAAGTAAAATTATTAGTCTAAAAAATACTTTAGATATATAGCAAAGTGCTAAGTGCTGTAAAGCCCTGCGGTCATGGCTGCGAGTTGTTAGTATCAAACCAAGTTGATTTAAGGCTTTCAATAATCAACAATGTCCTAAACTTCTTGGCGGTTGCTATATCTAACTTTCAGTGGCTTAGATGAGGTGAAAGGACAACATCAGCTTCAGAAACAAGAACAATACTGATTATGTTTTGTTACTAAGCCTATTGATAAAATTCATCTGCCGAAAGTAATCTTACTTTCAGCTTGATGTCTTATTTTTTCCTTATTAATTGAGAATTTTTTGCAATATGTATTTCTTTTTTGATATATTAAAAATAAGTAGTGTCATAGAAACCTTAAACAGCCATGAGACTAACAAAGCCGTTTTCGTAGATGATTATAGGCAAAGATCAGGATTGTTTCTTGTTCAGGACTGGCTGAGTTTAATTTCGGGAAATAAGTTCAGACAAACTCAGTTTCAGCTAGGACAATTTTTTGTCTCCCTAGATAAAAAACAATACAAAACTCTGCTTGAAATCACTTTAATATCTCTCTTGCGATTAGTGAACTCTAATCTGGAGATTTTATTAATCAGAAAGACGTTTATTAAAAATGATGTTATAAAGTGGCTACCTGCTTTTCACTAGTAAATGCAGATTATTCTCGTTTATTTCTCAGGGTTGAAGTTTCGTAGCCAAAATTACATTAGCTTTGTATCAAAGCCTTCTGTCCATAAAATTCATTAATGAGTAAATTTCGATGAATACTTTTTTTTGTTCTGACCATGCGCGAGAAGTAGGAGAAGATATTATTAGTAGTGCGACAAATTACGACACATATATTTTGGTTGAATGTCCTCAACCCTGGGCTTATGATGCTTTTCAATCTAAATGGGTACCTAATAATTTACAGCTTTTAGTAGAAGAAGTCCGCCGTGCTAAATTATCTGTGAGATTTCTGTTAATTGCTAATAATTATTCTCATAAAGTAGACTACACAACCCTGTTGATATATCGCAAACAAGAGGGTTTGAGTCATGGATACCAAAAATACGAGTTCAAGTTACCACATATTGAACAAGTAGCAGGAGTAGTAAAAAAATGTTTATGGGGCAAAATACCCGAACATGAAATAGAGACAAATATCACCAGAGATATTTTAGTCTGTACCCACGGTAGCCATGATCAATGTTGTGCTAGATATGGTAGTCCTTTTTATTTTCAAGCTGGCGCTATTATTGCTGATTTAGAATTGGATGATGTGCGAATTTGGAAATCCAGCCATTTTGGTGGACATCGATTTGCACCAACAGCGATAGATTTACCAGATGGTAGATATTATGGTGTTCTCAATCAAGAATCATTTCGGTCAATTTTGACCCGTACAGGTGATATCCAAGGTTTGAGAAAAGTGTATAGAGGCTGGGGAATTCTACCGACTGCGGTGCAAATATTAGAAAGAGAACTGATGCTGCACCACGGATGGAATTGGTTTAATTATAAAGTGGCGGGGAAAATCATTCAGCAAAGTTTAGATAACGATACTATATTAGCTGAGTTAAGTGTTGAAGAACCCTGTGGTTCTCTATCTATTTATCAAGCAAAACTTGTGAAAGATACAACCAAGACACTGGAAATAAAAGGTTCTTGTAATGCCAAAGATAGTTCCGTGTTTGTCAAATATGCTGTAGAAAGTATCGGGCTTGTCTGTAATAAAGTGGCAACTTGCAGTAGTTAAATATTAATAAACATCATCATCCCAGAGGTTGCTATCTACCAAAACAAGCCCTCAAATATTTAACAACAACCTCAGCGTTACTTGGCGTTACCTTCGCACCCCTCTACGTTGAAAAATTCGATATTTTCACACAAAGCTGTACTTAAGAACCCAACATTTGCAAATTATGTAAAGTCGCATATAGTCCCCCTTGCTGTAACAATTGGTCATGGCTACCTTGTTCTATTAATTCACCTCGCTTCAACACAAAAATTCGATTGACATTGCGGATTGTAGACAAGCGGTGAGCAATAATAATAGCTGTACGCTTCACCAAGACTTGGTTTAATGCCTCTTGCACTAAAGTTTCTGTACTTACATCTAAACTAGCAGTAGCTTCATCCAGTACCAAAATTTGTGGGTTACGAATGGCGGCACGGGCAAAGGCTAAAAGTTGCTTTTGACCACTAGAAATATTAGTCCCCCGTTGCCGCAGTTGAGTATCGTAGCCTTGGGGTAAATTTTCAATAAACTCAGCTACATTGGTTTTACTAGCAGCTTGTTGAATTTCCTCCAAGGTGTAATGGTCGCCTAAAGTAATATTGCTTTTGACATCACCAGCAAACAAGAAGCCTTCTTGCAAAATTACTGCCATATAGCGGCGTAAATCTGACTGTGGTAACTCCCGGATATCTACACCATCTACTAGAATGCGTCCTTGGGTTGGTTCATAAAGACGACACAAAAGCCGAATAATCGAACTTTTGCCTGCACCGGTGGGACCGACTAAGGCGATTTTTTCACCGGGATGAATTACAAAGTCTAAGTCTTTAATCACATAATCATCGTCTTTGTAGGCAAACCAGACGTGTTCAAACCGAATTTCTCCTAATTCTGGAGTCGGATCGAACTCTTGGGATTCCATACTATGAACTATTTCGTCTATATAGCCGAGACTGGAATCAAATATGGAAAAGCGAGGATTACTACCATCGCGGATTTCTATGGGTTCATCTAAAATGTCGGTAATGCGTTCAATAGCAGTAAAACCTGCTTGAATGACGGTGAATTTTTCGGCAAAATCTCTTAAAGGGTCAAATAATCGCTGGGCATATAAGATAAAGGCAGCTAATACCCCAAAGGTGAGGGCTTGATCTAAAAGTAACCACCCACCTAGTAAAAGTACTCCAGCGATCGCAATTAGTCCGATCCATTCCAAAGTGGCGGAAACAGCCGAATCATAAAGAATGGTTTGATCTACTTGGTTGGTGTAGCGTTGGTTGGCGTGGCGAAACAAGTTAGCATTAAAACTTTCTCGTCGAAATAATTGCACGATGTTCATCCCAACTACATTTTCTTGTAGCTGGGAATTTAAGCCAGAAAGTTCTTCTCGTGCTTTGTAATTGGCTTTGCGGTACTGTTGCTGAAAGTAAATAATCAACCAAGTAATGGGCAGTAGCATCACTAGCAGTAAGCAAGCAAGTTTCCACTCAATGGAAAGCATGATCCCGATGATCACCAGCATGGTCAACACATTGGAGACAATGCCAATCGCCCCAGTAGAAAAGACATCTCCCAATACTTCTACATCGCTGGTCAGTCGAGTAATTATTTTACCTATGGGTGTACGGTCAAAAAAACGCACCGCTAAAGATGTGACATGATGAAATAAATCTTGGCGAATTGCAGCCGTGATTTTTTGCCCTAGCTTTTGTAGTAGATAACCCTGAACACCAGTTAGTATCAGTCTAATCACAATGGCAATCAGGATTAATACTTGCAGGATATTTAACCCTTGCGGCAAGGGAAAATTCCTGAGAAATTGATATGTGTTGGGTTCATCGCGAATCAGAGAAATCACCTGTCCAATCAGCAGTGGTTGGACTGCGTTGGCTAATGCTATTGGTATCAGTAGCACTAGTGCCAGTGTCAGCAGTTTGCCACTGCGACGGGCGTAAGGCAATAGACGTAAAAATAACCGCCAATCGCTGCTATTCGCGCGGTTGTTGGTATCGGATTTGTTTAAAGATTGGTAGCTGCTCATAATAAGAGCATTATATTAATTTTTTCAACAGGAGAAACACGTTTTTTTAATGTAGCAAAGTAGGGAATGGGGAATATTAAAGGCTACAACCTAAACTATCGCTAATTTCAGCAAAACTGATGAGTTTTATTTGTTCAGGGTTGGAGATAAACTGTTTAGCGGCGATTAATCCGGCGATACTCCAAGTTTGATACAATCTGGCTTCTCTACCAATGAGACGACCATTTTTACCATCGTAATATTCAGGATATTTATCGGCAATTAACCGCTTTTCCACAATGGCGATCGCCTTCTGCGCTAATTCTACACGACCAACTTTTTGAGCAGCTGCCACAAATAACCACAGTAAAACCGGCCAGTTACCGCCATTATGATAAGACCAAGCGGTATTTTTGGGGTCACAGCCGGTAGTCATCCGCCACTCTGCACCTTCTAAGGCGGGATAACAGATTTTAACAGGCATATAACCCATTAAATCGTGCCAGCGTTCAGCAAATAAATTCATGATGCTTTCAGATTCAGCATCGCTGGCTAAGGATGCCAAAATGGCCATGAGATTTCCTAAAGCAAAAAAACGAAAATCCATTCTTCCAGGGCCAAGATTCCCGGCTAAATAGCCTCCTTCTTCAGGTAGCCACTCGGTTAACCAATGGGGAATTGATTCTGGGTAAATATTGAACTTATTGGCAACTTCTTTACCAAACTCGTCACCTTTATAGCGATAAATTTCGCTCAATCGCTGGAGGTCGATCCAATAATAGTTGCGGACGTGAAATTTCAAAGCGCCCAATCGCCCATTTACTTTACTGATGTAGCTATCACTATCTTCATTTGGTAACAGCAATTCACGGGAAGCAATGAGGGCAGCGTAAAATAATACTTGTATTTCCAGTGGATGTTCGTAGACTCCCATGCGGCGGTCAATCATAAATGCGCCATCGGGAACCAAGATTGTCGGGTACATGGAAAACCGATGCACCAAACACAGATCCAAAATTAGCTTGATTCCTTCCTGAAATTCTGGTTGACGTGCTAGTTCCACATCGCCTGTAGCTTTTTCATAAGCCCGGAGGAGGATAATCCACCACATACAAGAGTCTATAGGAGGAACACGAGCGATCGCCTGTTCTCCAAAATCAGCTACTAAAAATTCTTCATCACCCTCGTGTTCTACTTTAAAACTAGCAGGCATTAATCCTGCACCGGGTTCAAAGCAGTCCATTTGCTTGTCATGACTTTGTAATTTCAGTGTTTGTACTAAGAAGTTACGGACGATTTCTGGTTTACCCGCCATGAGAAACACCAAAGCCGAAGGGACAAAATCACGAAAAAAGCACTGATCATAGTTGAGTGCGTCTAATTCCGGATCATGGGCGGCTATTGTACCAATGGGTTGACCTTGGTAATAAATTATCGATTCTTCCAGCAGCTTCCAGGCTTGTGTATCTAGCAGGTCGTTCTTGTCAATTGCGCGAGTCATACAATTTTGGATTTGGGATGTTAGATGTTGGATTGATCCGACGGATAAATCCAGACTTCAGCAGTCGAGGAAACGCTATCAAGAGCGATCGCACTCACTACCGAGCATATCACTGCCAGAATTCTTAGACATTTGAGCAGAAAGCAAACTCTGATTTGATATTCCAACGCTGACCGTCATGTAGCAGCAGCGTTAACTTCTCAGCAGCAAAATCAAAATTTAACGAACGCTGGACAAATTCTGGCCAAGCAAGTCTAAAGTTTTGCTTTGTTAAATCCCGAAACGCTACAGTCAGATGGGGTGTAAAGGGGCGAGTTTGAGATGTTTTATCCACTATTTCTAAATTACTTTCGACATAAGCCATTAAATCAGCTTGCAATGTCAAAAGTTCTTGACTTTTAACTACATTTATGTATATAACACGGGGAGGAAAAGCTGCATAACCGTTGAGTGTGATTGGGATTGGCTGTTGTTGATTAGCAAACTCTTTCAGGGATGCTTCTAGCTGTGGAATGTTAGCATCTGACCATTCAAACGGGGGTTGCAAGGTAATATGAGGCGGTGACTTTTGCGCCCCACGGCTGGCATAATGATCAGCGAAGTGCTGTTTAATCTCGTTGGCGTAATCCTGAATATGCTGTGGTGGTAAAAGGGCGATAAAAAAACGGCTCATTTTAGTTGATGTTGAACAGCGAAGCCTCAAGAATATTACAAATATATATGTATAGTTAAGTAGCTCAAACTTAAAAAACGTAATATCCAGATCCCCGACTTCTTTGAGAAGTCGGGGATCTATAGCGTCAAGGTTTTATGTTTAATTAGGTTGACCTACTTACTAAAAATTGAGAGGTGTCCAGATAAATGCCCTTATTTGTCAAAATTGAAGCAGGTAAAGTCGATAAACCAATTTTTGACCAATACGTACCCGCCCACAAAGCCTATGTTGAAGATTTGATTGCCAAAGGACACAAAGCCAGAACAGGCTATTGGGCAGAAGACAGGGGCGGAATGTTGATATTTGAGGCGGCTTCTAGGGATGAAGCTGAAGCAATTGTAGCTCTTGATCCATTAGTGCAGAACGATTGTGTGAGTTATCAGCTTTATGAATGGAAAATTGTTATGGAGTAACACACACTTACAGAGTTTTCATGTTATACTCATGTCTAGACCTGGATCTACGCGACTGTAACGCCCAAATCTTGTCAGAACCGGAAGGTAGCAGCAATACGGGATGCTTATAGTAGGCGTAGTCTCCGGGTCGCCCTATTTTGTTAGGAGCGTTCAGCAGCAATGCCTGGTTTTGGAGATATTGTTCAAAAAGCTTTTTACCTCGGTGTTGGGTTAGCTTCTTACGCAGGTGAGAAAGCAGGAGGAAAGTTGGGCGAACTGCGATCGCAAGTCCAAAAACTGGCGGATGAAATGGTGGCGAAGGGCGAAATGAACACAGAAGAAGCCCGCCGTTTTGTCGAAGATATGATGAAACAAGCTCAACAGCCGCCAAAACCTAGTGAAACGCAGGATAAATCACCAGCTTCTGAACCCCGCCGCATTGAAATTTTAGAAGAAGATGAAACGGGAACTGTCAAAGATTCCCCAAAATCAGCAGAGTCTTCAGCAGATAATGTTGATAACTTGCGTGAACAAGTGTTAAAACTGCAAAGAGAACTACAAGACCTGCAAAAAGATCAATAAGCAGTTAGCTGTGTGTCGATATAGCTTTATAATATACATTGCCCAGGATGTAGTACAGTGCTGCAAGCCTAATAGCACTAAGCGTCCTGTTTGTATTCGGTAAAGGCCTAGGTTTATGGAACAATGGCAAAAAGATTTAGCAGAAATGGTCGAAACCGTGGCTGATGAAGTAGAACGTTTCTTCCTGGGAATGAGTGAAATGGTAGATGTATTTTTTGAACTCAGCGAAGAATTTTCTGATCAGGTACAAAATTCCATCGCTACTGAAATTGACCAATATTTACAGGAACTGACTGAACCAGTTTTGGAACTATACTGGGAACTGGAAGATGTCGTGGGAGATGGAGATCCTGGTTTTCCTTATGGGGTAGAACCAACAGCAGAAAAAAATGCGGCTTGTATGGGTTGTCAACATTACCACGGTCAGGTATATGGTGGTAATCTGTTAGTGTGTGGTATGCATCCTCATGGGTGGGATGATCAAAATTGTCCTGATTGGGAAAAGGAAGAGGAAAGGTTTTAAACGCAGAGGGGCGCTAAGGTAAGCGGATTTTTTTTTGATTTAAAAGCTTATATATTGAAAAAAGAAGTATGAGTAGTTCTTCTCCTGAGATGAAGTATGGTGAACGTGAGATTACTGAGGGTAAGTTAATTACTTTCCCTAATCCGCGTGTGGGTAGGCGTTATGATGTGAGTATTTCTTTACCGGAATTTACTTGTAAGTGTCCTTTTTCGGGTTATCCTGATTTTGCGACAATTTATATTACCTATATGCCTGATGAGCGTGTGGTAGAATTGAAGGCTTTGAAGCTGTATATTAATAGTTATCGCGATCGCTATATTTCTCACGAAGAATCTGCAAATCAAATTTTAGATGATTTTGTGGCTGCTTGTGATCCTTTAGAAGTCACAGTCAAGGCAGATTTTACTCCCCGTGGTAATGTCCATACTGTAGTGGAAGTGCGTCATCAGAAATAGATGTCAACGCATAGAAGTAGGGGCGCAAGGCCTTGCGCCCCTACCGCGTGGTATATTTTGAAAATACCTGTAATTTTGCAATTCTCCGCGTACCTTGGCGTTAAACTCCAGATTGAGAACTCAGACCATCTAAGATTTCTAAAACTTCTTGTTCAAATGCAACTTGGGCGCGGTTAGTCTTACCACCAATATACAAGCGATCGCCTGTTTTTAATGCCCAAATTTGCGAGTGTGAGAAATAACTCATGGTTGCGCCTAACATTAATAAGGCGAATCCTGTATAAACTAGGGGTATACCTGGATCAGATTTGATTTGTAAGCCAGTGCTTCCCAGAACATCGACAATTTTTAGATTCACGCCATTGACTTTGGCTGACATTCCCGTGCGTACTGTGTCTACTAACTTCCCGGCGGAATCATATATTAATACCATTCCTTGCAAGTCTTTGGCAATCACAGAAACGCCTTCACTCAAATCAGGTTTGGTGGGAATCCAACTTCCCCAAATGCGTCCTTTACCGTTGGTGTCTAATGAAGCCATCGGTAACTGAAAAATCGGGCTGTTATTAAATTGGATACGAACTGCGGAGATTCCCCAATCAGTTTGATAAAAAGTTACGCCATGATAACGCAGGGGTTGATTAACGAAAATCTTCTTATGGTCAACTTCTTCTCCCTGTTTATCCAAGACTGACATATCTGAATAAAATTGGTCGATTCCACCAGTTGGTGTGTAATCAATCCAAAAACGATTTACACGCACAGACCAATCTTTGAGAATTTGGAAATTTGCCCAGGGACCAGCATCTATAATATTCTTGACTTGAAATGTATCACCACTAGATATCATTTCTTGAGCCATAAATCCAGTCATCGCGCCGAGAATTCCCCCCAGGAGAATAGTCACAATACCCACATGGACAATAATCGGTCCGATACGTCCAATTATTCCCTTCCGCGCGTAAAGAATATTTTCTTTTTCTGGTTCTTGAAAGATTTTATAACGGCGATTTTGTAAGAGTTCGTTTAAAGAATTGAGGGAACCAGTATCTAGTTCTGCACTCAAGGCTAATTTTTGGAATTTCCGGGGTTCTTCGTAATATTTCCAGCGTCGGGCGGTTTTTAAAGCTGGTAACTGACGGGTAAATGTACAAGCTGTGAGACTCGTACCAAATAAAATTAATAAACCGAGAAACCACCAAGTGCGATATACATGGTCTAACCCAACTACTTGAATTACCTTCCAAGTCAGGAAACCAAATAAAGCTGGACTTTCGGGGTAGTTAGACTGATAATATGCTGGTGACTGACCTTGCTCAATGACCGTGCCACTGATGCTAAAAACAGCGATAATTAATAAGAGTGCGATCGCTAGTCGTAAATTAGTCAGTACAGGTAAAATCTCCCTGCGTAAGAATCGCCCAGGTAATGACCACCAATTTAATTCTGTGGACGCTGAATTTTCTACAGTCATTGCTTAAAAACTTCCCAAAGGGAATCGAGAAATTAAAGAAAATACACCAAATGCGACTAATAGCACACCGCTAACTGGATTAATCCAACCAGACCAACGTCGCAGTTCTAGCAGCTTTTTAATTGAAGCCGTAAAAGTCCCAGCTAAAATCAATGGTGCTACATACCCTGCCGTATAGGATAGTAACAAAATAGCGCCCAGAATTAAATCTTGTGTACTCGCAACCCAACCCAGTAAGCTGGCTAAAACCGGGGTACTACAAGGAGAAGCGACCAAGCCGAAAGTTAACCCCAGGGAATAGGAACGCACACCCGGCGGTAAATCTGGGGAAATCCAATTAGTTTCGCCCAGGGAAGGAAATTGTATAGGTAAGGCTTCTAGTAAGTTCAGCCCCATGAGAATGGCGATAATACTGACGATAATTGGTAAGCCGATTCCCACTTGGCCATAGACTTTTCCCACAAAAGCTGCTATAATTCCCAGCCCTGCTAGAGTAGTTGCTAAACCCAAAGCAAACCATGTCGATTGTGCGGCTGCTTGGAGACGACCTTTGGCTTCATAACCCCCGATGTAACCAATGGTAATTGGTAGCATGGACAGCATACAAGGGGTAAGACTGGTGAGTAAGCCGGCGGTGAAAATAATGCCAATACTGAGTAAGCTGAGGTGCGTTAGTTGGTTAGATACTAGAGTGTTGGCAAATTGTTCTAGTTCGTAAAGTCGTGTTTGTAGAGTCTCCAGCATGGGAATTTCTAAGCGGCAAATGCTTGTTATATTTAGAATTCTAACGTATTTTTGAGAGATATTTAAACAGGATGGGAATAGATATCGACCGAATTTAAATATGCTTTTTTCAAAACACTTGTAGAGACGTTATATTAAATTAGTATGAAGCTGCATGGAATAAAATATCAAGCATAATTGAACGCAGATGGACACAGATGGACGCAGATAAAGATGGATTAGCCAAGGTATTTCTGGATTATGTACCGCCTCTCATACAATTGGTATTACATGGAAAGTCTCTACAACATAAATTCTTTTTTACTTCATTGAATCACTTCCAACCAATCCTCTAATTTTAAATCAGCATTAATTTCGGTGGCTTTTTTAAATATTGCCATATCATCTAATAGTAAAACAGGGTATTCATCGCATAACTTCTAGAAATCAACTAACTTTCTACTAGCTTTGATCGCTAAAAGTCCCCTTTTTATTTCATAGTACGTGATAGCACTAATTAAAACACCCTGATTTTGACGATTTAAACTTGCTAGCTTAGTAGTAACTTTTTCGTTTTGCTTAATAATTGCTGTGACTATATTTGTATCCAGTAGATATCCCATTTATTTACGCTTGACTGCTTCATCAAAAATTCTCATTTCTTCTGGCGTTAAATCGTTTAATAAACCAGAAACTGATTCTACCACTAATATTTTATTAATGCGGTTAGCTAAGTCATCTTCAGTAATGGTATCTACATCATCTGCTGAATTTGACTGAATGAACAAATTATAAATTTTATTAATCATCTGCTCTTGATCTAATTTTTCCTGCCTGATACAAACTGTTATGAGCAATCAAATTTTTTATAATTGCGGAAATGCGTTTAAAGGCTGGTTCTGTTTGAAAAGATATCTCAGGCATATTTTTAATCCCATATTTTTGAGGTTATATACCATTTTAGCAAAAAGTCCTATGTCCTGAAACTGCCGTTTAATTATGAGTAGAATCCCCAAAATTGACCGTCAAAGGGAACATCAAGCCAACGAGCGAACATTTTTAGCATGGCTACGTACATCCATCTCATTGATTGGTTTTGGGTTTGCGATCGCCCGATTTGGTTTATTTATGCGACAATTAAATGTTGCCCTTACACAACAAGAACCTTTAGTCAACCCCATATTTAACTCCGAAAACTTGGGAATTGTGTTTGTAGTCTTTGGAATTGTCGCGATCGCCTTAGCAGCATGGCGATACAATCAAGTATTCTGGGAAATTGAACGCGCCGATTATCGACCTCACCGTTTACCCGTATGGATTATGACCGGAGTAGTGATAATTCTCGGTATTCTCAGCCTACCCTTACTCTTATTACGAAATCCAATTTCTCCGTCTCCCTCCTCTACACCCAATCAACCACAATCGCGCCATCTTCGTTAAATTCTCCAAAAGAAACTCAAAAATTCTCCGCGTACCTCTGCGCTTCCCTCAGCGAACCTCTGCGTTTAAAAAACACTCATCCCCCCACCCCATAAACCAGAAAAACCCCCCTCAAACCCTTACCAACAAAAGCCCAAAAATCCTGAGTACATAACTAATATTAAATAGATAGAAAAATCCCTCAGACATAAAATATAAAAACTGGCTACTAATTAATATATTTAATTTTATTGCAACCAAGCGACCGCCACAAACAAAAACCCAAAAAACATGAACAAAACCTTTGCAACCATTGACGGGAACGAAGCCGTAGCCCGTGTTGCTTACAAATTAAACGAAGTAATTGCCATATATCCTATCACCCCCTCCTCAGCAATGGGTGAATGGGCAGATACTTGGTCAGCCGCAAACCAGCCCAACCTGTGGAATACTATCCCCAGCGTCGTCCAGATGCAAAGTGAAGGAGGCGCTGCTGCTGCGGTACATGGCGCATTGCAAACCGGTTCCCTGAGTACCACCTTCACAGCGTCCCAGGGATTATTATTAATGATTCCCAACCTCTACAAAATCGCCGGTGAACTAACTAGCGCCGTGGTTCATGTCGCCGCCCGTTCCCTCGCCACTCACGCCTTATCTATTTTCGGTGATCATAGCGATGTCATGGCATCCCGTGCTACAGGGTTTGCGTTGCTGTGTTCTGCTTCAGTCCAGGAAAGCCATGATTTTGCGCTGATTTCCCAAGTTGCTACCTTAGAAACGCGTGTATCATTTATGCACTTCTTTGATGGCTTTAGAACATCACATGAAGTCCAAAAAATCAAGTTATTGTCAGATGAGCAATTGCGATCGCTCATTAATGAAAATCTAATTTTAGCTCATCGCGATCGCGCCCTCACCCCAGACCGTCCCCTATTGCGGGGAACAGCCCAAAACCCTGATGTCTACTTCCAAGGACGTGAAGCTGCTAACCCTTACTACCAAGCCACTCCCGCCATAGTCCAACGCCTGATGGATGAATTTGGAGAAGTCACAGGGAGACATTACCAAATCTATGAATACCACGGCGCAAGTAATGCGGAACGGGTAATTATTCTCATGGGTTCAGGTTGTGAAACAGTCCATGAAACAGTAGATTATCTCAACACCCAAGGGGAAAAGGTGGGAGTGGTGAAAGTGCGACTATATCGCCCCTTTGATGTGTATAAATTTGTGGCAGTCTTACCAAACAGTGTACAGGCGATCGCAGTCCTTGACCGCACCAAAGAACCAGGAAGCGCCGGCGAACCCTTATATTTAGATGTAGTCGCTGCTATCCATGAAGCCTGGGAAAAAAAGCCTAAAATCATTGGTGGTCGTTATGGTCTTTCCTGCAAGGAATTCACCCCAGCAATGGTGAAAGGAATTTTTGATCATCTCGCCCAAACACAACCGCGAAATCACTTTACTGTGGGTATTAATGACGACCTTACTCACACCTCACTCAAATTTGACCCCAACTTTTCCACCGAACCAGAAAACGTAATTCGCGCCATGTTCTATGGCTTAGGTTCCGATGGGACAGTGGGTGCTAATAAAAACTCTATCAAAATTATTGGGGAAGAAACAGACAATTACGCCCAAGGTTATTTTGTCTACGACTCCAAAAAATCCGGTTCAATGACAGTTTCTCATCTGCGCTTCGGT
This sequence comes from Anabaena sp. CCY 0017, assembly GCF_963920885.1. Classification (NCBI taxonomy): domain Bacteria; kingdom Bacillati; phylum Cyanobacteriota; class Cyanophyceae; order Nostocales; family Nostocaceae; genus Anabaena; species Anabaena sp. CCY 0017. The sequence goes on from NZ_CAWUDG010000005.1 coordinate 281,565, forward strand.
CCTCAGCCAATTCGCTCAACTTACCTAATTAACAAAGCTAACTTTATTGGTTGTCATCACTGGGGTTTTCTGGAACGCATAGATATTTTGAAAGATGCGATTTGTGGGGGAACTTTGTTGTTAAATAGTCCTCATGATGCGGATACAGTCTGGGAATATTTACCCCCAAAAGTACAACAGCAAATTATTGATAAACAACTAAAATTATACATCATTAATGCGAACCAAGTCGCCCGTGAAAGTGGTATGGGCGGCAGAATTAACACCATTATGCAAGTGTGCTTTTTTGCCTTAGCGGGTGTTTTACCCCAAGCAGAAGCAATTACTAAAATTAAAAAAGCCATTGAAAAAACTTACGGTAAAAAAGGCGCAGATGTTGTCCAGAAAAACTTGCAAGCAGTAGACAACACCCTGACTAACTTACATAAAGTAGACATCCCCAAAACAAGTCAAAAGTCAAAAATCAAAAGTCAAAAGTCACAATTATTAGACAGTGCGCCGGAATTTGTGCGGGATGTTCTCAGTGAAATCATGGTATGGCATGGTGATGATTTACCCGTGAGTGCATTACCAGCCGATGGCACATTTCCCACAGGTACAGCGAAATGGGAAAAACGTAATGTTGCAGAAGAGATACCTGTATGGGAAGCTGATGTCTGCGTTCAGTGTGGTAAGTGCGTTATGGTTTGTCCCCACGCTGCTATCCGCGCCAAGGCTTATCAACCAGATGAGTTAATTAATGCACCGAGTAGCTTTAAATCAATTGATGCTAAAGACAAGAGTTTTAGCAATCAAAAATTTACGATTCAAGTCGCCCCAGAAGATTGTACAGGATGCGCTATCTGTGTAAATATTTGCCCGGCTAAGAATAAATCTCAGCCATCCCAGAAAGCGATTAACATGGCGCAGCAGTTACCTTTGCGGGAACAAGAACGCCAAAACTGGGATTTCTTCTTAAGTTTACCCAATCCTGACCGCAGACAGTTAAAAGTCAACCAAATTCGCCAACAACAACTGCAAGAACCATTATTTGAATTTTCCGGTGCTTGTGCTGGTTGTGGAGAAACACCCTACTTAAAATTATTAACACAATTGTTTGGCGATCGCTCAGTTATTGCCAATGCTACGGGTTGTTCCTCAATTTACGGCGGAAACCTCCCCACCACCCCTTGGACAACCAACGCCGCAGGACGAGGCCCCGCATGGTCTAATAGTTTATTTGAAGATAACGCCGAATTTGGTTTTGGCTACCGTTTATCGCTGGATAAACAAGCTGAGTTTGCGGCGGAATTATTGCAAACATTGGGGAGTGAACTCGATGAAAAACTAGTCTCTTCTATCCTGACTGCTGAACAAAAAACCGAAGCCGATATCTGGGAACAACGGGAAAGAGTAGCGCTACTCAAACAAAAATTAGATGAAATAATCACCACCAATGAACTCAGCCACACAACCATAGAATCAAAAAACATCGGCGTTCATCGGCGTTTATCGACGTTTCAAAACCTCAAATCCCTCGCTGACTACTTAGTGAGAAAAAGCGTCTGGATTGTCGGTGGTGATGGCTGGGCGTATGATATTGACTTTGGCGGTATTGACCATGTAATAGCCAGTGGACGCAATGTGAATATATTGGTGATGGATACAGAAGTATATTCTAATACAGGCGGTCAATCATCCAAAGCCACACCCAAAGCCGCAGTAGCAAAATTCGCCGCCAGTGGTAAACCAGCACCCAAGAAAGATTTAGGTTTAATGGCTATGACCTACGGAAATGTCTACGTAGCGAGTGTAGCTTTGGGTGCAAAAGATGAACATACCCTAAAGGCATTTTTAGAAGCAGAGGCTTTTGATGGTCCTTCATTGATTATTGCTTATAGCCATTGCATCGCCCACGGCATTAACATGACTACAGGGATGAAACATCAACAATCTCTGGTAGAATCAGGTCGTTGGTTGTTGTATCGCCACAATCCAGAGTTGCAAAATCAAGGTAAAAATCCGTTGCAATTAGATATGCGATCGCCTACTCAATCAGTAGAACAATCAATGTATCAAGAAAATCGCTTCAAGATGTTGACTAAGAGTAAACCGGAAGTTGCTAAACATCTGTTAGCACAAGCCCAAGCCGAAGTAGATGCACGTTGGCAGATGTATCAATATTTGGCAAATCGGTAATTTTTAATGGGTAATGGGTTCTCACCTATTACCTATAATCATTCATGATTCTCCAACAATTGATAAAATACGATTGTAGAGAGACGGATTAACCCAAAATTTAGCTGTATAGATTAAATCATCAAGGCTGGGTTTGACTAATGGAATCAATCCCTGACGCTTTGCATCAATCAAAATACCTAAAATCCCAGTAATTTTTAAGCCGTATCCAATTGCTATTTTTCTGCCGAGTTGTTCATCGATAATCAACCAATCTGCGTTTAATTCTAAGGCTAAAATGATTGCTGAAGACTCACCTGGATCTAATTGAGTTTTTAATGATTCTACTAAACTATTATCATTAATTGGTTGAACTTCAATCCAATTCAATGTCTTGACTTCTTTGGCTCCGGGGATAGAATCACCCCATTGCGTTAATTCTTGAAAAACTGCTGATGGGATAATAATTTCCCCATAAAGTTGTTCTAATAAATCAAGTTTGCCTATAGCAGCTAAATTAGTAATAGGTGAGGTATTGCTAACTATTGGCATAATTATTCAATCATACCCAAGTTTTGTAAATCAATTTCCAAGTCACTTTCATCATAATGAATAGTAATATTTCTCTGAGCTAATTCATTTTGAAATTGCAATAAAGGCATTTGAGCCAGTTGCGATGCTTTACCAATACTAATATTATTTTTTTGGAATAACAGAATAATCAATTCTAACATTAACTCTTGTTCTGATAATCCACTTGCTTGCACAATCTCATCAGAAATGACTAAAGTCATGGTTATTTTCCCACAAATAGAGATTAAAACAATTATAACGCCTCGGCAATTGGATATGCGATTCCTACGGAGCGCTGAGTGCAAAGCACACGCTACGCAAACGCGATCGCCTACGCAATCAGTTGAACAATCGATGTATCAAGAAAACCGCTTCAAAATGTTGACGAAAAGTAAGCCAGAAGTGGCTAAATGTCTCTTAGAACAAGCCCAAGCCGAAGTAGATGCACGTTGGAAAATGTATCAATATTTGGCAAATAGGTAATATTTAAGGTATGTCATAGCCCCCTCATCGCTTGCGGGGAGGGGGTTTCTGTACCTAACTAAAGAGAGAAACGCTATAAATAAAATCCCCACTCTCTTTAGTTAATCGAGAGTAGGGAAAATTTAACTTGAATCTTGAATCTTGAATCTATCTCATTATTTGGTTTCTGGTAACTGCGGTGGTTGCACGGGAGCAAATTGAGCAGGATTCGCTGAAAGTGGTTTGAACGGCTGGAAGGTGTTGATATCTACACAAACAGTACTATCTAACTTGGTTCTGAGTTCAGAACTGAAAGTAACTAACTGTTCTACTAAAGTTTGTCGATCTGTTAAGCATCCTTTGATAGCCATGAGTTCGCCTAAAGTCCACTCATAAAGATGTCTATCAGAGTTGTTAATGATTACAGTTAGTTCGTTTCTGATTCTCAAGATTTGGTTGAGCAGTTCATCCACCTTGATGTTAATCATGTTAGCAACTCGCAGGTTAAATGACTCGCGATCGCCGATGATATTAATCAGTTCATCAACATACTGTCCTACCAAGGTGATAAATGACTGATTCCACTCGTTGCGGAGGTTCTCAACTTTAACATCTATATCTTTGTAGACATTACTAATCTTGTTGTTGATTTCATTACTGTTCACCACAAAGTTGAGAATCTTGTTGTTAATTTCCGCACTGTTGATGACAACACTTTCAATCTTTTGATGAATTTGGGAATTCTCAACCAAGAGGTTTTGAATCTTCTGAGTCATTTGCTCATTATTAAAAATTTGCTGAATGACAATATTGTTGTTAGTTACATTAGTCTGTAAGCGTTGGTCAACGTACTGATTTAATGTCTCGTTGTTGTTGATAATATTTTGAGTTATAAGAGTGACATAGCTGTGTAATTTTTGTTCGTAGGTATGATCAATTTGCTGACTTACGTACTCATTAATTGCTGTATTGTTCTCAGTGATTTTCTGCGTGATTAGTTGGTTAAATTCCTCTCTTTCACCAAAAACGTTAATCAGTTCATTAACTCGCTCTGTAACTAAACCGATGAATGATTGTTTCCATTCGTTACGGATGTGTTCTAGTTTGTTGTTAATTTCAGTACTATTGGCAACGATATTCACAATATTGTGGTTAACTTCTGTGTTGTTGTTAACAACCTGTTGTAAGTGTTGCTCAAAGTACTGGTTGAAGACTCCATTATTATTGATGATGTTTTGGGTAATCACTTGAATGTGATTTTGGATGTTTTGATCAAAGCTCTGGTCAATCTTCTGGTCAACATACTGATTTAGCTCAGTATTATTATTGACGATGCTTTGGGTTAGCAGAGTGATGTTGTTACGAATGTTCTGCTCAAAGTTTTGTCCGATTTGCTGACTCACATACTGATTTAGCTCAGTGTTGTTATTGATCATATTCTGAGTCAGGAGACCAATATTGTTGCGGATATTTTGCTCAAATAGGCTATCAATTTGCTGATTGACAATTTGGCTAATTTCCTGACGATTAACAACAACGTTACGGACTCTTTGTTCAAAGATTTGGTCTACGTATTGGGTAATTTGCTGGTTAACTCTAGTTGATATTTCAACGTTAATCTTATCTTCCAGCATCCGCTCTAGATAACTAGACCAACCTTGTAGATGCTGGTTTAAGCTAAACTCTATTTGCTGTTGATAAGCATCCATTGAAAATCGAACTTTCGCAACTTCTACAGATAGGTTCTTGAAGTGCTTTTCATAGTTTTTTAGCAACCATTGTTCCAGTTGATCCCAGTACTTAGCTTCTAGAGCGACATCGGCTTTATCCACTACTTTGATAGAAGCATTAATCTGCTGTAACTGTTCCTCCCACTTTTTCTTAAATTCTTCTTCATTCAGACGGAAGGAGAATTGTGTAGAACTACCACTATTTTGAAATGCTGCTACACCAGTTTGGGTAGATGCACTACTACTTTGACTACTGCTTTGACTACTGCTAACATTCTGAACAGTGACACCAGTGAGAGATTCGTTGATAACAGTTGTTCCGTACTGTTTATATCTTTCAGTTATTTCGGCTGCCTGTACTGGTTCTATTGCCAAAATAATTTGGCCTTCATTATCTTCTTTGTAGGTGTCAATGAATAACCCGGTTAATGTAGTTTTTTCTTTGACTTCTAAAATTACTTCATCTTGGAAACCGTTTAATGAAAACCAAGTTTTTTCAACTTCAATACCAGTCAGTTTTGTAATAAATTTGCCGCCTTTGACTAAAATAATAGACCAAGGTTCTACATCAAATTTCTTATTATCTGACCAATAGCTGGCATTACCTTCACGAATTTTAATTCGATAATTACCAGGGTTCACTTCAATGAGATTATTTCCTGATTGGCTAATACTAGATAAATGGTTTTCATCTAGTAAATAACAATTTTTTTTACTATCTACTGTTAAACTTACAGGATTAAAAAATGGCTTAGTGCTGGTAATTAATAAGTCAATTGAACCGCCATTATCTTCATTGCTAAAATCAAAGAACAAGGCATTAAGAACTGTTCTTTCTTTGACTTCTATTGTCAATTTATCGTTATATCCATTTAAAGTTGTCCAGGTGGCACCTACTTCAAATCCTGTATTTTTGTTGATAAAAGTAGTGTTGTTATCGCCGTATATCCATAGTAAAACAAAAGGTTCACCTGTACTTTTTGTCTTACTATAGGTATACTGACCTCCAGTAATTCTGATCTCAAAAGTACCTTTTTCAAAGGTAAAAGCACTTGCAACTTTCTCTTGCAAATGATTCATTTGACTAGCATCAATAACATAACAATTTGTTTTGGTATCGATTGTTAAAGTACTCATCAATTCCTCTTTTTTGCTAGTTTTAGTGACTTGGGATACTTGAGAAACCTTGATATTTTCTGATTTTTTGCCTGGTTTTGATTTTGAAGTAGTTACGCTTACTCCTGCTGTTTTATGTGCATAAATAGCCATACCTGCCCAACGACCGATAGGATCAGTCATGGCTATTAAGGTTCCTTTACCGGTTTTGATATCTATCCGGATTAACTGACCGTCTTTACCTAATTGGAAGAAGTTGCCTGTGACTCCATATAGTATTCCATCTACAAATTCAATACTGGCAACATCGGGAAAGCCTATATCACCAATAATATTGACCTTGCCTGTATCTAAGTTGCAGGTTGCTAACAACTTTTTCTTGTCGTAACCAATCAATGTTATGTAAGCTTTACCCTCTGCATCTAAGGCAACTTCACCGCAGTTGTGGTCTTTATCAGCGACCGTGAAGGCTGGCTTACCTTTTCCGGTTTTGATATCAATGGTAATCAGTTGTTTGGCAGTTGTAGCGTAGAGTGTCTGACGCTGGTGATTGTATGCTAAACCTACTGTGGCAAAGCCAATATTACCAATTGAGACGGCATCCCCTGTATTGAAGTCTATTTTGACTAATGTTGTTTTATCGCCTTCTGCATCTAGTCCGTATAGTTCATTCCCGACAAAAGCAATGTCAGATACTTCTGTAACTATCTCGCCAACTAAACTAGTTTTACCTGTGGCTAAATCTAGAGTGTAAAGCTTGCTTAATTCATTAACTACATAATCTTGGATATAAACTTTACCTAGCTTAAGTTCCATAGACTTATTTGTCCTATTTTTTGGTGTGGTGCAATTCCCGCAGATATTCTTCTTTTATTCCTAAAACTGAAGATTGTGGTGGTTTTACCCATAGATACAAGTTGGAACGCAACGGAGCAGTAAATTACCTTATTTTTTCTCTATCTTTTTGACCAAAATACTGTTTTTATACTGGCCTGCTTCCACGCAAAACGCGATGGAGTAAGTAGCGATTGGTAAACCTGTTATAGCCCGAAAACAATCTATACCAACGTCTTCTGCTAGTTGATGACAGATGTAATCAGTTCTGGTATCTTGCCAAACAATAGCGCTCTGCGTTGAAAAATTTACCCCACCCCAGATAGAGTATAGGTTATACCTTATGGATTGTGAATTACTAATAACCAATACTTATAGTTAGGTGATTAGGCGATCGCGCAAGCGCTGCTGCAAGCAGATCGCCTAATGTTGTAAGTGAGGTAAAAAATTATGTCAGCACAAGTTATCCAACCTGAGTTGCTTGTCGAATTATCGACAGAAGAACAACAGCTTCTCTCTGGAGGAAGAAGGAAAGGAAGAAGGCGTTGTCCTCGGCGTATCATCGTCCCGCGTTGTGGTCCCTACTTCCGTGGCGGCAGAGGTGGCGGATTTGATGACGGATTTGATGGCGGATTTGACGATGATTTTTAATTTTGATGGGGGTTAATTTGAAGTTAACCAACTCTGCAAACTTCTTCAGAGACTGAGAATTGACCTTTTTTTGAATTCAAAATTCAAATCTCTACTTGCAGATCAGGGTTGGGGGTGAGGTCTATTCCTTTGCGTCCTGTGTGCTTTGGCGGTATGCGCTACGCCTAAAGCGGAGCTTATGCCTCCGGCACACTACGCGAACGCTTTAGCGATACGTTTTAAAATAGACCTCAACACTAGCGCATAAAAACAATGCTCACAGAACGCTTCACCACAGCCCTAACCTATGCCACCCAACTCCATGCCAAACAAGTGCGTAAAGGCTCAGGAGTTCCCTATATTGCCCATTTATTAGGTGCTGCCAGTATAGCTTTAGAATATGGAGCAAACGAAGATGAAGCGATCGCAGCTCTATTACATGATGCCATAGAAGACCAAGGCGGGGATGTCACACGAGCCGAAATTCGCCGCCGCTTTGGTGAAAATGTGACAGCGATTGTCGATGGTTGTACGGATGCCGACACCACACCCAAACCACCTTGGAAACAACGCAAACAAGCTTATATTGCTCACATTGCCATAGCTTCCCCCTCAGTGCTACTGGTATCTGCATCTGATAAACTTTACAATGCCCAATCAATCCTCAAAGATTATCGCGTCTTAGGTGAATCACTTTGGGAACGCTTTCAAGCAGGTAGAGAAGGAACTCTTTGGTATTATCGGGCGCTGGTAGATGCTTTTACCAAAAGAGGAAATAATGCCTTAATTCAAGAATTAGAACGAGTGGTGACAGAAATCGAACGACAGACGGCCAATAAAAAATGAAGGCTGAAGACTGAAAAATTTCCAACTCCATACTTCATAATTTTTGGCTACCAAATTGTAACTACAAAAACAGTCTTGTCTTTACTAACGGAACATACTACTTACTGAAGTATCTTCATGAATACGCCAGATGGTTTCCCCTAAAAGATTAGCGACTGAAAGCACCACTAATTCCGGAAAGCGATTGCTTTCTGGTATGGGAATCGTATTGGTGACAATCACTTCCTCAAACAAGCCACTTGACAAACGATCCTTTGCCGGTGGGGAAAAAACAGCATGAGTTGCACAGGCATATACTTGACTTGCACCTTCTTGACGCAGCAACCGTGCGCCTTCGCTAATTGTGCCGCCCGTATCGATCATGTCATCCACTAAAATAGCTGTTTTGCCCTTCACATCACCGATGACATTCATAACTTCAGCTACATTATGAGCCTGACGACGTTTATCGATAATCGCCAACGGCGCATCATCCAGCTTTTTAGCAAACGCTCTCGCTCGTGCTACGCCACCGACATCGGGAGAAACAACAACAACATCAGACAGCTGTTTACTGGCTAGATAATCGAAAATTACTGGCGAACCGTAAACATGGTCAAAAGGTATATCAAAATAGCCTTGAATTTGCGCCGAGTGCAAATCCATCGCTAAAACACGGCTAGCCCCGGCTTTAGTAATCAAGTTAGCCACCAATTTGGCAGTAATTGACTCTCTTCCTGCCGTTTTGCGGTCAGCGCGAGCATAGCCATAATAGGGAATTACTGCTGTTACCTGTCGTGCAGAAGCCCGACGACAAGCATCAACCATAATCAGCAATTCCATTAAGTGGTCGTTAACAGGTTGACAAGTTGGCTGGATTAAATAAACATCACAACCCCGAATTGATTCTTGAATTTGAACGTATAGTTCTCCATCCGCGAACCTTTTGCGAATCATTGGCCCCAAGTCCATACCCAGGTAACGAGCGACTTCTTGAGACAGTGGTAGATTGGCCGAGCCAGAAAATAACCGCAGGCGATGATTTTCAGTCAGTCCTGTGGCTGCTGGTTGCACCTTTAAACTTGCAGAACTCAGCACAGCAGATCCTCGATGTGCATTCATGGCAATACTATCATTAGATATTTAGTAGATTTAACTGAAATGGCCTAAAAAAACATCTGTGAGTTTTCTTAAAGCTTTCATAAAAACTTTAAACATTTCTCAATATAATTATTTTTGGCTCATGCATCTTGTAGTCCTTTTGGTCAACCAACCATTGTTGGGACAGAAACAGCAGCAACACTGGCGCATAAATTCTTCAAGGAAAGTTGAACATTTACTCAATACTCTATGATACTAGCTGCAAAATTATAAACTAGCAGACTAGATTTTTGATAGCAAATCACCTAAAAAATTCTTGGGGTGGCGAATTTAGATAGCGTGAGTGCTGAGTCCTGAGTAGAAACCAAGTTGCTCAAAAAAGGCTGAAATTAATCTTCCGTAGGTAATTAATCTATTGCCCTCACAGTCAATTTTGGCAATTTTTCTCAGATAATTACGGAACAAAAGTGGGAAAATAGAGTTAAATATGTCTTTAAAGACTTACTTAGCACGTACTAACACGGAATTTATTCACTTTCTGCTGGGACTGATCTGTAAGTTGCTTATTCCCCAGTTGCTATTACATTTGATTTATTATGCAAGCACCCATTACAGTTGGTTCTATCCTGCAAGACCGTTATCGAATCATCGAAATTCTCGGACAAGGGGAATTTGGCATCAGCTATTTGGCGGAAGATCAGCGACGCTTTAACGAACTTTGCTCGATCAAAGAATTGATTTCACCCACGGAGGCTGATGTTTGGGAGAAAGCACAAGCACTTTTTCAGCAAGAAGCCGCAACTTTATATCAGATAGAGCATTCACAAGTGCCTAAGTTTAGGGAAAAATTTGAACAATACCAACGCTTATTTTTAGTTGAGGACTACGTTGCAGGTAAAACTTACCGAACTTTGTTGAGTCAACGTCTAGCGGCTGGTCAAAGTTTCACTGAAGCAGAAGTCCTGGAGTTGATTCGTTCCTTGCTGCCAGTTTTAGAGCATATTCATAGTCGAGGGATTATTCACCGGGATATCTCGCCGGAAAATGTAATTTTGCGAGATGGCGATACCAAGCCAGTGTTAATTGGTTTCGGAGTGGTGAAAGAACTAGCAACGCGTTTACAGTTTCCAAATAGCACAAAGCCTATTACCAGCGTGGGCAAATTAGGCTTTGCTCCTCCTGAACAAATGCAAACAGGGGAAACTTACCCTCATAGCGATTTGTATGCACTAGCTGTGACAGGGATAGTTTTGTTGACGGGTAAAGAACCAATTGATTTATTTGATGTCACCCAGCTAACTTGGAATTGGCAACGCTGGATAAAGGTGAATGCACAATTTGCCCAAGTTATCAATCAAATGTTAAATCATTCACCAGGCGATCGCTACCAAAGTGCTGCTGATGTCATGGAAGCATTACAGATTTTGTCAAAACCTAGTATTCCTACTCCAGAATTATCCCAAGTTCAAACAATCGCTGTCGGTCGTCGCCCCGATTCAGTATCACCACCAGCTTCACCCCGCAAAATTGAGCCAATAATTTCATCCAGTCGCTCTAGCTCAATTTTAGATAGTCCATTAGCACTTGGGGCTATTGGTAGTGCAGTCGTAATTTTAGCGGGAGTTGGTTCTTGGGCGTTGGTAAGTTCTATCCGCAATGGGCAAAATGCATCACCAGAGGTAACACCGCCACAAACTTTCCCGTCACCAATTGTGACTGGCGAGGAGGAAACACCCACACCAGAACCTACACCGGAACCCACACCCGCTCCTGTAGAACCTGTGATATTTAGTAGACGGCTCATATTGAAAGCATCTGATACTACTACAGTTGAAGGCACTATCAAAGAAAATCAAATTATTCAGTACACATTCTTTGGGGAGGAAGGAGCTAAATTAACAACATTTATTGACCAAGGAAGTGGCATTTTACTGACAATCTTAAATATCAACCAAGAACCAATTGAGCCTAATGCCCAGCAAGTAACAAGCTATGAGGGAATATTGCCAATTACTGGGAGATATATTATTCAGTTAATTCCACAGCCAGAAATTGCCGAAAGTGATTATAGTCTCAATGTGGCATTAGAAAACCCGATTATACCCACGCCAACGGAAACTCCTACACCAACGCCAACTCCTATCCCCACTCCGACAGAAACTCCATTTCCCACCCCAACACCACCGCCCATACCTCAACCAGACTTTAGCGGAGAAAATAACACCCCTACTGATAGCACGCCAGAATTATAGTACCTACGATGTATTATAATTAATAGAAACTAGGCATATTTAGAAAGTAATCACCGAAGAGATTGTTGAACACATTATTGATTACTGGTACTGATACTGATGCTGGCAAAACTGTTTTAACAACAGCGTTGGCAGCCTATTGGCAAAAGTATTATCCGCAGCGTAGCTGGGGAATTATGAAACCGATTCAATCGGGGATAGGCGATCGCGAATTATATCAAAAGTTATTTTCTTTAGAGCAATCTGCCGAAGAAATTACACCTTTGTATTTTGATGCACCCCTAGCCCCTCCCATCGCCGCCGCTAAGGAAAACCGGAGCGTGGATTTGGCTGTGGTGTGGCAAGCTTTTTCTAAGTTGCGATCGCAGCGTGATTTCGTTCTAGTAGAAGCTTTAGGTGGTTTAGGTTCACCGATCACTGATGAGTTGACTGTGGCTGATTTAGCCGGTGATTGGCGTTTACCTACGGTATTGGTAGTACCAGTCAGATTAGGTGCGATCGCTCAAGCCGTGGCGAATGTGGCATTGGCTAGGCAATCCAAGGTAAATCTTAAAGGTATTGTGCTTAATTGTGTACAACCCCGTACAGATGCAGAAATAGCCGACTTAACACCACCAGATTTGATTCAATCTCTAACTCATACACCTGTTTTAGGTTGTTTACCTTATTTAGATAATTTAGCAGATTTGGATAAACTCGCTCAAGTAGCATCAAATCTGGATTGGGAAAGACTAAGCTGATGTAGCCTTTGACACGCCAATTTTCCCCTCTCCTTGCTTTCGCGTAGCGTCTCCCTTTGGGAGAAGGGTTAGTCTATTGTATTAAATCCCCATTCTCAAACAACACAGATGAAATATCGACGCTGAACTCTTTGAGAAAGATTACACTGGGAAAATATTCTCAGTTAGCTATTACTGAAATGAGCTTGTTTTGATCATGGTTTCCACTTTTCCCAACTCATCTGTAGATTTATCTCGCGTTCGTCTGGAAATTCGCTCGTTACAACCGCGATTGGTAGAGTGGCGGCGACGATTGCATCAAAAACCAGAGTTGGGGTTTAAAGAAAAACTCACGGCTGAGTTAGTCTCGTGTAAATTGCAAGAATGGGGAATTGAGCATGAAACTGGCATAGCTCAAACTGGTATTGTAGCTATGATCAAGGGAAGCAAACCCGGTGTTGAGAAAGTGTTGGCGATTCGGGCTGATATGGATGCTTTGCCAATTCAAGAACTGAATGAGGTTCCCTACAAATCGCAACATGATGGAGTGATGCACGCTTGTGGACATGATGGACATACAGCGATCGCACTGGGTACAGCTTACTATCTTCAGCAGCATCGGCACGATTTTAGCGGTACGGTGAAAATGATTTTTCAGCCAGCCGAAGAAGGGCCAGGCGGCGCACAACCCATGATTGCAGCCGGGGTACTCAAAAACCCTGATGTGGATGCAATTATCGGGTTACATTTATGGAATAATTTGCCATTGGGTACAGTCGGTGTCCGTCCTGGGGCGTTAATGGCATCTGTAGAGTGCTTTAACTGCACCATTTTTGGTAAAGGTGGACATGGTGCTATGCCGCATCAAACTGTGGATTCTATTGTGGTTGCAGCCCAAATTGTCAATGCCTTACAAACCATTGTGGCGCGTAACGTCAACCCCATTGATTCAGCCGTGGTGACAGTGGGCGAACTTCATGCCGGCACGAAGCTGAATATCATTGCTGATCAAGCCCGTATGAGTGGTACTGTCAGATACTTTAACCCTGATTTCAAAGGATTTTTTCACCAGCGAGTTGAGCAAATTATTGCTGGAGTTTGTCAAAGTCATGGGGCAGAATATGACTTAGATTATTGGAATCTTTATCCACCAGTCATCAATGATGCGGGTATAGCAGAACTGGTAAAATCAGTTGCAGAAGAAGTGATCGAAACTCCTATCGGTATTGTCCCAGAATGCCAAACTATGGGCGGCGAAGATATGTCATTCTTCTTACAAGAAGTTCCTGGTTGTTATTTCTTCCTGGGATCTGCCAACTCTGATAAAAATTTAGCCTATCCCCATCATCACCCCCGATTTGATTTTGACGAAACTGCCTTAGCAATGGGTGTAGAAATATTTGTTCGGAGTGTAGAGAAATTTTTGAACTGATTATTTTTCCAGTGTTTAGAACTTGAATTTTCCCTTTCCCTGGTAAGAAAGGCTAAGGAGTACACACAAATGATAAAAATTACTCCAAATCTTTTTTGGTAGGGTGTGTTGTCACGTAGCGCAACGCACCATCCTAGGTTTTCGGTGCGTTAGGACTAACGTCCATAACACACCCTACCCAAATCAAGGTTTTTAAACTTGTATGTACACAGTAGGGTAAGGAAGGGGACTAGGTTTCGCGTTGGCTTTTCCATATCCCGTGGTAAAACCGCTATTGGCAAGTTTACGAAAGCCTTAAGTTGAAATTAACTTGCTAAAATTGCCTGGTGTAAGTCAGTGAAAATATGCAAACTATAGTGAATAACAGTTACGTTGCACGGAAAAATTACTTGTTGTGTACATAAACTGCATTACACCTTGCTAAATGTGTATTTGTGAAGCAACTTGTCTTTTTTAGTAATTGTTTTATGAACAAGTTAAATTCAACATTAGGAGATAAATCAATGAAGTTAAAACAACTAGCGGTAATTGCGGGAGTAGCTCTAGTAAGTTGTTTGAGTATTAATAATAAAGCATTAGCTCAAACTGTCATCAATCCTCAAATAGATTCGTATGTTCCCCAACCATCTGATATAGTACTTGGAACTTGTAGCCAGATAGGTCTTTGTTTCCCAGGTCAAGAGATTACCGCTAGTACTAGTCTCTTCCCCTTTATATCTACTAATGATTCTAATTTCAATGTAACTAGTCTGTTTCTAACAATTGACCCCAACGAAGATGCAATCTGGGAGAATGCAGCTTCTAACATATACAACAATATTCAGATATCTCCAGACGGCAAAAGAATAACCTTTACTGATGGAACAATTCCTGTAGGAGAAAATCTTTTTTCGGATGCACAGACAACTCCTACTGGGACTGAGGTACAATTTTCTATAGCCTTCGATGGTACTGCTATTTCTAGCACCTCCATACCTGAACCAGCTTCAATTTTGGGAATGTTAGTGTTTGGTACTCTTGGTGTTGGTTCATCGGTGAAACGTTATCTCAAATATAAAGCACAATAAATATTCTCTTCTGAATTTGGTAACAGGGTAAGATCCACAGGGCAGAAATATCTAAGTATTGATGACCTTGGACAAGATGGGAATTCAACAAAACCATTTTAAAACCTAAGTTTCAGGAAATTGAATTAGTAGAAAGCATACATTTGCAAATGTATTTACTCCACTGTTTTAAGCAGTGGAATCTCTGGGTTTAACCTGATGAATTGCATTAAGCAACCACTAGAAAACTGTGGGCTACGGTTGATATGGGTGGGTAAATCCATTTGTAGCAAAGGTTAAAATTGAGAAGTTATACCCCTGTAAATCTATTTGCCAACATTGCCAAATCTATACCTGAAGCAACTTCTCTAGTGAGTTTACTGGGATTAGGAGTAATAGGCGCAAGTTCACTGCTAAGGCGTAATCAGAAATTAGTTAAAAAATAAACACAGTGATAAATTTGTTATCCACCCTCGGCTACCCACCGAGGGTTTTTCGTTTAGTCTGAGGGTTCTGAAGTGACAATTTCCCCAAAAATACAGAATGCTTCCTCCAAAAGAAAGAGCTTGCAGACAAAAGGCTGTTGTAAAATAGACATAAGTAAGAATTCGGGGGGCCATTTACTGGTCATAAACGCCTATAGAAACTATTGTTGGCAATCTCCAAGGACTAAAAGCCAGTCAGCTGAAGCAACTACAGCGACTGTACCACCAGCGCATACCAGGCGATCGCATCACCACGCCTGAGTTTTCCCAGCGTCTGGCAGCAATTAGCACAGAAATCAATCAACCGATATGTGCCTACCTCAACCGTCGCGGACAAGTGATGCGTGTAGGGGTAGGTACACCACGTCAAACGCAAATCCCACCGCTAGAGCTGCCCCGTTACGGTGCAGAACGTCTGAGCGGTATTCGTTGTATAGCTACCCATCTCAAGCCGGAACCGCCCAATGAATCGGCACTGACGGCGATGGCGTTGCAACGTCTAGATGCTTTGGCAGTGATAAATATCACCGGCACAGGATTTACAAAGCGTGGTGGTGGTTCCACTGGGTACGTCAAAGAAACTTATTTGGCTCATCTAGTATCAAGTACCAAACACCTCGTATCAACTCCGCAATTGGTAATCAGCGATGAAAAGTCTCTCGCGCAAGACACAGCCCTATACTCTAGCGTATCGCCGCCTATGAGCTTAGATATGCTGTCAGAGCATGACTTTATCGACTTGGTGGAAGGTCTGGAAGCAGAATTCCAACGGGATTTTGTCGCCCAGGAAGTAGATGCTGACCATGATCGGGTGCTACTTGTGGGACTGATTACCGATAAAACGACTCCCCAACAATTCCAGGACACCATAGTGGAATTAGCCCGGTTGGTGGATACGGCTGGCGGAGAGGTATTGCAGACAGTACAACAAAAGCGATCGCGCATTCATCCCCAGACGGTAGTTGGTGAAGGTAAAGTTGAAGAAATTGCCTTAACCGCCCAAACCCTGGGAGCGAATCTCGTCGTCTTTGACCGCGACCTCTCACCCGCCCAAGTCCGTAATTTGGAAAGAAAAATTGGTGTCCGGGTAGTTGACCGCACCGAAGTGATTTTAGATATCTTTGCCCAACGCGCTC
Organism: Anabaena sp. CCY 0017; assembly: GCF_963920885.1. NCBI lineage: Bacteria > Bacillati > Cyanobacteriota > Cyanophyceae > Nostocales > Nostocaceae > Anabaena > Anabaena sp. CCY 0017. The sequence continues at coordinate 298,063 of NZ_CAWUDG010000005.1, forward strand.
AGTCCCGTGCTGGTAAATTGCAAGTAGAACTCGCACAGTTAGGATATATGATGCCGCGACTCAGTGGCAGAGGTCTAGCTATGTCACGGTTAGGTGGTGGTATTGGGACACGTGGCCCTGGTGAAACGAAACTGGAAACAGAACGCCGGGCGATTCAAAAACGGATTTCCCGACTGCAACAAGAAGTCAACCAGTTACAGGCGCATCGTTCAAGGTTACGCCTGAGACGGCAAAATCAAGAAGTTCCCTCTGTGGCTTTGGTTGGCTATACCAACGCTGGTAAATCCACTTTGTTGAATGCTCTCACCAATGCTGAGGTTTACACGGCTGACCAGTTATTTGCGACTCTTGACCCCACTACCCGCCGCCTAGTAATTGCTGAGGGCGACACTGGTGCAACTCAAGAGATTTTACTTACCGATACAGTAGGTTTTATACACGAACTGCCCGCTTCCTTAATGGATGCCTTTCGCGCCACCTTAGAGGAAGTCACAGAAGCCGATGCTTTACTGCATTTGGTTGATTTATCTCATCCGGCTTGGTTGAGCCATATTCGCTCAGTCAGGGAAATTTTGGCACAAATGCCAGTTACTCCCGGCCCTGCTTTGGTGATTTTCAACAAAATTGATCAAGTAGATAGCGCGACACTGGCTATAGCTCAAGAAGAGTTTCCCCTGGCGGTGTTTATTTCCGCCAGTCAGCGATTAGGGTTAGAAACCCTACGCCAACGTCTGACTCAACTGATTCAATACGTTGTTGACGCTCGGTGAATTTCTTACTCTATATAGTACAAAATTACTAATCTAAAGTCCGTTTAATCGGGCTTTTTTTTGAGCCACCGAGCAATTTTTGCTTTTAAACCTTGTCCATCATGAAAAGTGGAGTTTTTGTCATTGCGACGTAAGGAAGCAATCTCACCATCTTGACTAAAAACTACGGGTCTCAACCTAGACGAGGTTTATACGTAATTTTTTAGTTTAGCTGCGGAATACACCCTATTTCCCAATAGGTATTAAAGGGCTATTTGTTGTAGGTTCATTGCAGGTTAAAAAGAAAAAATCTTTGTTATCTGTTTAAGCTGGAATTTTCAACGAATATTCATTAAGAACAATCTAAGTATCATGTAGGGGCGGCTGTAATTTCTTCTCAATGGCGAAGGTTTAGCCGTTATTTTCATGGAATTCTCAAACTAGGTTCTAAAATTAAGGAGTATTCAATCTAATTAAAGACTTTATGGCTGCCAACGTTGAAGTTTACACTTGGAGTACTTGCCCATTTTGCATCCGTGCTAAAAATTTATTGAAAAAGAAAGGCGTTGAGTTTACCGAATATTGCATTGATGGCGATGAAGCGGAACGGGCTAAAATGTCCGAAAGAGCTAATGGTAGACGCTCACTACCCCAAATTTTTATTAATGATTACCATGTTGGTGGCTGTGATGATATCCACGCTTTAGAAGGTCAAGGCAAGCTGGATGAGTTACTATAGCACCCGCCAAGCAGCTTAGGACATTCTTGATAACTGAAAGCCTTGATGTGGGGGCGGGTTTATTAAAATTATTATTAGTAATTGAGCATATCTGTAAACCCGCCCCTACTTGGTTTCTACACAGTCTAATTTATTACAGACCTGGCGACTAGAAGTCGCGGCTATACAAACTAAACCCGCCTGCGCGGGTTAAAATCCCACTTTTTCATTAGTCCAGGTCGCTGGACTTCCCTACGGGAAGCCGCTACGCGTCATGCTTGTGTAGTAGCGTATCGCTAACGCGAAGCGTAGCCATATTATATTCGCCCAAAACTTTTCTTTTCTCCACAGCCACAATTGTGAAGTCTAATATCACGGGATACTTTAAACTAATCTCAGACATTCCCGGCGATTGAGGCGAACAGCGTGAAACTGGCTTTTATTATTGATCCCATCCATCAGCTTGACCCGTGTCATGATACCAGTGTTGCTCTGATGGAAGCAGCACAAATCTTAGGACATGAAATTTGGGTAACTCAAACCAATCTTCTGAGTGTAGTGGATAGCAAAGCTTGGGCGATTTTACAGCAGGTTGAACTTGTTCGGGTGCAATTAGTGGAGGGACGCTGGATTGCTGCAAGTCCTTGGTATAAATTGAGCGCTCCCAGCTTTACCTCCCTAGACGCAATGGATGCTGTATTTATGCGGACAGATCCACCAGTCAATGATTCTTACCTCTACGCCACCTACGTTTTAGACTACATTGACCCCAATAAAACCCTAGTAGTTAATAGTCCTAGTGGTATCCGGGGAGCAAATGAAAAAATGTATGCTCTTCAGTTTACTAATGCCATTCCAGAAACTATTGTTAGTGCAGACAAAGATTTTATCAGGCAATTTCTAGAAGCTAAAGGTGCAGCAATTATCAAGCCCCTGGGAAATAAAGCTGGTGAGGGAATTTTATTCTTAGAACCAGGCGATCGCAATTTTAACTCAATTGTTGAACTCAGTACACTACGTGGTAGATTACCAGTGATGGTGCAAACTTATTTACCAAAAGCTAAAGAAGGCGATAAGCGAATTATCCTGCTGAATGGCGAACCCATAGGCGCGCTGAATCGTCTTTCTAGCGGTAGTGATTTTCGCAATAACATGGCGGCTGGTGGTACTGTGGCTCAAACTACAATTACTCCCAGAGAGTATGAAATATGTAACGAAATAGCCGACACCTTACGTCAAGATGGCTTAATTTTTGTGGGGATTGATGTTATCGGCGGTTATCTGACTGAAGTCAACGTCACCAGTCCTACCGGAATTCGGGAAATTGACAGACTAGATCACACGCGTCTAGCTGATCAGGTAATTTCATGGATTTCGCAAACTTTAAAAAAATAAATAATTTACCTGAGTTGAATTGATTCCCTGGTCTTTTTCGGTCATATTTGGTTATTTACTGGTATCAAAAAATGAGCGATCGCCCCAAGCTAGGCACGTTGTTTAAATTTTATTGCCAACAAAAATTTAGACATTGAAGTTTGTAGACTCATGCCTAAGTTAAGTTAATTTGTGCATAGCATTAGCAAGTTGGCTCACAAATTTGCTACTTCGGGGATAGCAAAGGTATAGCCAGAGCGATATCGTTTAGGACAATGCTGATTGCTCAAAGCCTTGAAAAACTGGGTTTATAATCAGCACTCAGCACTCAAAAACTCAGCACTCAATTAATTCCTTGGTGTCCGGCGATTTCGCAGAAAATCTGGAATATCCAATCCCGTTTTTTCTTTAGGTGGTTCCGCAACTGGTGTGGGGGGATTAACTGCTGGTTGCTGTGGTGTTGGCCGTTTGGCATTAGGTGCTACCCTAGCATTAGCCACATTTTGGGTTGGTGGTGCTTGGATTTCACCTGTAAACCCAGTCGCAATTACAGTAATTCTTACCTCACCTTGGAGCCTGTCATCAATCACCGCCCCAAAAATAATATTGGCGTTGGGATCAACTACTTCATATATGGCTTCGGCAGCTGCATTCACTTCATGTAAAGTCAGATCACTGCCACCAGTAATATTAAATACAACTCCTCTAGCACCTTCAATAGAACATTCTAATAGAGGCGAAGAAATAGCCGCTATAGCTGCTTCTCTAGCCCTTGATTTTCCCGAACTTACTCCTATCCCCATTAATGCCGATCCAGCATCCGCCATGACGGCTCTAACATCCGCAAAGTCAACGTTGACTAAGCCAGGGATGGTAATAATATCAGAAATGCCTTGTACACCTTGACGCAACACATCATCGGCATAGCGAAAAGCTTCTTGGACAGGGGTTTGCTCTGGTATTACCTCTAGCAACTTATTGTTAGGGATAATAATCAGTGTATCTACTCGACTTTTTAACCCTTCAATACCTTGTTCGGCTTGACTGGTGCGGCGGCGACCTTCAAACACAAATGGACGTGTCACAACACCCACAGTCAGCGCGCCCATTTCCTTTGCTACCTCTGCCACAATCGGGGCTGCACCTGTGCCAGTACCGCCTCCCATCCCAGCAGTAATAAACACTAAATCAGCACCTTCTAAAGCTGTAGCAATTTCGTCTCGTGACTCTTCAGCTGCCTTTTGACCAATGGCAGGATTACCACCTGCACCTAAACCTCGTGTAAGTTTTTGTCCAATTTGCAAGCGACTCGGCGCACCAGCCAAAGTCAAAGCTTGGGCATCAGTATTGATTGACCAAAACTCTACTCCTGAGACATCAGACTCAATCATGCGGTTAACCGCATTTCCACCCCCACCACCCACACCAATTACTTTGATGTTGGCAACCCGACCTGGAACAATTTCGCCAATCCGGCTATTTTCCGTAGACATCTTTTTACTGTCGTGATTTTGTCCAAAGTTCAGCCCAGAATTGTTAAAAGGGTTGGTTGCGTTAACTGCTAACGGAAACCCGTGCTGTCCCACAGATTGGGAGTTTTTATAGGTAAGCTCTTGGTTATTATCAAGTGTCATGGGATTTAGAAAGGTAGATAAACGACTTTTACAGGTGTTATTCACCTAAGAGTCAACTATAGTTTGACACTGCCAAAATCTGTGGCACTGTTCTTTATTGTTATCACGACTCCCAACCTTAACAAGATTGTTAGTGCGAAATTTTGCTATGGATTAGCCGAGGGGCGGAGTGATTAGAGACCATAGCACAGCTAATTCTAAAGAAGTATACCTAGATTTACTTAAAATTGCTCTGTATAACTTCAAGGAAATATTAATTATTTTCTGTACTGTGTTGCCGATTTAGCACATAATGCCCTCCACTATATTTTGGCTAATGCTTTAGATTAGCAGATGTTTCTAGGGACTTTGGGAATTAACTTTTTGGTTCATTTGGTTCGTATGTACTAAAGGAGATGCGGGATTTTTCAAATCAATATAGTTAATTTGACTAAAATCAATTTTTGCAGATAAAGATCGCATTTGGGCCAGTATCTTAATTTGTTCGGTTAACTGAGGAGTAATAGCACCAAGATGTACATTTCCTAGTTCGGTTTTCAAAATTACATTTGTTGGATCTTGCCCATCAATTTCCGTGATTTTTACGGGACTTTGAGTTAATGATGGATAAAGTTGACTCCAGTAAGAGCGATATTGTTCTGGTGAACCAACAACTTTCAGCTTCGGTAGTTTGAACCGAGGATTGACTAATGTGTATTTTTCTAAGGGGATCAAAACTCCAGTCGCATCTAATAAACCAGCAGGTGACTGTTTTTTAGGACTATGAGCTATGGCCACGGGTACTCTTTCCTGAATTTCGATGTTTAATCCAGGGGGAAAAAGGCGGCGATTGACAGTTGCTTCGGCAATACTCGGTTGTTGTTTCAAAGAATCAGCGATCGCATTCGGTTGAATCCGCCATAATGACTGAGGATAGGATATCGCCAGTAATGACTTAATCGCCGCTTCCGATAGGAATTGATCACCTGATTTGATGACAATTTGCTGAGGAGTATTTAGCACCCATATCGGTTGGAGTGCCACCCACAGTAAACCACCAGCCAGTCCACTAATGGCAAGAGTTCGCCAAATAGCCTGAATAATTTTTATCTGCCTCTGCCGACGTACTCTGTGCCGACGCTGGGCTAACTCTTTTTGGGAAACTGATACTATACCAGCCATTCAAACCTCTTTCTTGTTGCAGTCAAATTATGGGCTAGGTTCTGAGCATTGATATTAATTAATTAAGCTGTGAGTATCTATTAATCTTTCTCCTAAATATTTTTTTAACACTTTACATAAATTGCACTAGTATTTAAGTACTATTATTACTGGTAATTTTTTTGCTTAAGTTTGCAGTGTTCAGTTTAAACCGAATGTAACCTCTTTGGTAGGTAATAGCTAGCTATGACTAGCGGCTAAAAACTCCACAAAAAAATTAACGCCAAACATAACACAATTTGTAGTATTAGTTATCCCATTGCCCATTTTGACCGAAAAAGTTTTTATTAGCCTTTATCAGTTGAGACAGTGATCACAAGATGGGACATTGTGAAAAACACTGATAACTATAGCGGGGTGTGAGCAACGTCTAAACCTAGTTTTTCCAAATTATGCGCGATCAGCATTGTTTTATATCGGGCTTTATGGGCAAGCACTGGCATCTGTTAGCGGATGGCCAAACGCTCATGTTGGAGATTTACGTTTTGACCATCGGCTTCTTTGTGGTTGCATAGATGCTTACCTCAAGCACAATTGCCATGTTGAAGAAGGCTATCGCTTTTTTCGTGATGACATGAGCCACAGGTGCTAAATTTGAGCTTTATCAGTTAAGAGTTATGAAGAGCGATAAATTTTTAATTCAAAACTCAGAACTTTTTTTAGCTTACCTGCTGACTATGCGATCGCCGGAGGCGGGGCTTTGCCCATCGCTCTCCAATGAATTATCACTCTTTTCCTCATCACCATAATTTTCCATTGCGGCTCTGGGCAAAGTGGCTAAAAAGGCTTTAAGTCTCATGCGTTCAATGTATGGCCAGCCTCCTTCAGACTCAATATCTTTAAGTAAAGAGTAGAGTTTTTGGCGATTATCAGGCAAACTTTCTTGAAAAGCACTATCCCTGATATCTCGATGTAACTGTTCTAAATGCCGTAGCAAGCTCAAAAGAGCGATCGCATCTCCTTGAGAAAGGCTAGCTACATCATGCACTGCTATTGCGATCGCTTGCAGTTGTGCCGATAAATTCCCTGATTCCAAATCTTTCTGGTTGCTCATGCAACTATCTCCGTGTAAATGAGGCCTACTCAAATTTACCGAAGATTCTTGGTTTTTATTCGTGATCACAAATTTTCTAGTGCATAAATAGATAGATACAGGATAAAAGCAAAAACCTTCAAAAGCTAAGAATGCCTCCCATAAAGGGTTTGAGCTTAAATATCTCCTCTCAAACACCAACCATCAGAATCTCATCTAAAAGGCAGCAATCACGTCTCACACAGCCTCCAAGTGAGCTAAATCCCATCAACTATTTTTAGATGAAACTAGAGAGCTTTGATTTTGAGTTAAAAAAAATCGTATGATCTGGCTAATTTCCCTATAAAGCAATGGACTGTATTTGTATCTGGTGACAACACATAACATAATACAGAAACATTTGGGCAACACAGAAAATGCCATAGGCATTGGTTTTACGATATTAATTTTTTGAGATTGAGGTTGACCATGAGGTATCGCGCTTTAATTGTTGCATTCTTGGCTGTATGCCTGGGGCTATTAACTGCTTGCAGTGATGCGCCCACATCTGCTTCTAATAGTAGGGATTTACTGACTTACGAACAAATTCGAGGCACTGGACTGGCTAACAAATGCCCCCAACTGGCAGAAACCAGCCGTGGTTCCATTCCCATTGAATCAGGTAAGTCTTATGCCATCAAAGAACTTTGCTTGGAACCAACCAACTTCTTTGTCAAAGAAGAACCTGCCAATAAACGGCAAGTAGCAGAGTTTGTGCCTGGTAAATTGTTAACCAGATACACTTCTACCATCGACCAAGTACAAGGCGACTTAAAAGTTAACCCAGATAATAGCTTGACCTTTTTAGAAGCTGATGGTCTGGACTTCCAAGCCATCACCGTCAAACTTCCTGGTGGTGAATCAGTACCTTTTCTCTTCACCATCAAAGATTTAGTTGCTCAAACACAACCTGGGTTGACCAGTATTAACACTTCTACGGACTTTGAAGGTACTTTCAAGGTTCCCTCCTATCGTGGTGCTTCTTTCCTAGATCCTAAAGGTCGTGGTGTCGTCTCTGGCTATGATAATGCCGTGGCTCTTCCTGCTCAAGCCGATGACGAAGAACTCACCCGTGCTAACGTCAAGAGTGTTGAAACTCTTGATGGCATAATTTCTTTGCAAGTAGCCAAGATAGATAGTGTTAGTGGTGAAATCGCTGGTACTTTCGAGAGCGAACAACCATCTGATACTGATTTGGGTGCTGGCGAACCTAAAGAAGTCAAGATTCGGGGTCTGTTTTATGCGCGGGTTGAACCAAATCGCGCCTAAATGCTCTGCATGATTTTTTAATCATTAAATTTGACCGCAAAACCTGACCCATTTGCTTCCAAATCAAAGGAAACAAATGGGTTTTTTATCGGACATAGTATTTTTACTGAGAAGATGATTTGCAAATATTTCCAGGAACGAACCCCATCATGGCAAATAACCAGAAAAATTCATCAATAAAATATTAAAGTTAAGTAAAATTTCGGTTTGTAAATGTAGTCATTACTCTATACCTTGTCTATATGTAGTCTAACAATCTACAAAAATTAAACAATGCTAATAACAAAAAAAATACCAATTGCGCTTATTTAAATTTGACTTGATTGTAAATTTAGTCAGGTGCTTAATAGCAATTTTTGTTATTTGTAGCATTTATTAAATAGAAAAACTTACATCATTTTTCTGGAACATTTCACAATCGTAAATTTTTTAAGCTGGTATCCACTGTTTATTTTGAGCAACAAATTCGGTGCTATGCCTATTACAGCCACCAATGAACTTAAACATGAAATTTGGCAATTGTTGCGAGAGTATGAGCAATCTCCCTCAGAAATTATTCGCAATAAATTGGTAAATATAAATTTTGGACTTGTGAGAAAAGAAGCCCACTATTGGACAAATCAATGCCGTGAAAATTATGATGATTTGCTTCAAGTTGGCTGTTTGGGTTTAATTCGGGCTATTGAAAAATTTGAAATCTCCAAGGGACACGCCTTTAGTTCCTTTGCTATTCCCTATATTCGTGGTGAAATTCAACACTACCTGCGAGATAAAGGCGTTACAGTCCGAATTCCTCGACGCTATTTGGCTTTGCAACAGCAGGCCATCGGAGTCTCACGGACTTTGCGCGAACAATATAATCGCCAACCCACCGACTCCGAACTAGCAGCAGCGTTGGATATTTCTCTGAATGAATGGCAAGAAATTAAATTAGCATTGGTAAATCGCGCTCCTTTAAGCCTAGATGTTCCAGTTTTAGATGGAGAAGAAGGAACTACCAGCTTGGGAGAATTAGTTCCTGATCCCCGTTACCGCAGCTTTCAACTGGCTCAAGAAGATCAAATCCGTCTCCAACAAGCACTTTTTCAGCTAGAAAAATGTACTCGTGAAGTGTTGGAAGGGGTATTTTTGCAGGACTTGACTCAAAAACAAGTGGCGGAACTTCTGGGAATTAGTGTAGTTACAGTTTCCCGCAGAGTTAAAAAAGGTCTAGGCTTGTTAAAACACTTGATGGGTGCAAAAGAAGAATAAAAATATCTAATCTAATTTGTCATAAGTGTTTTCGTGCAGCACAATGCAGCATTTTAATGACGGCGGTTTATTTAGCCCCAGGGGCATAGTTACGCTCAAAACTTAACACCTCCTCCACACACCTCAAATAAAGTCACACAGCACTGACCTGGAGAAAAACTTAAACTGGTAGTGCCAAAAATAACCGTTAAATTTTCCAAAATTAGGTTATAAATAGAACATACTTGAGAAAATGCTTTGCCTTGATATATAGTAGCCGTCATTTCGGCGAGGACAGTGGTGATATCAAAGGCTTAATATAACTGGGTTGATCAGGGCTAAACACCCCGCTAACCCCTGCCGCGCAGCCATGCCCAAAGAGCTTGACAGCACATTTCTATAAAAATAGGCATTGTGATTTTTACAAGTAAATTTTCCTATAGCTTTCGAGACCGGCTAATGGACAGAAATTACCAAATTGCATTTGTAGCTCTTTTGACGTTAGCGATCACTGGATGTACTATTGGCGACACTACACCAGAGGCTAATGTTCCTACACCGACTCAACCTCCAGCAGCAGAACCGCCAACGAAAGTTGAACCCTTTAATGTGGTGTCGCCCCCAGCGAATGCCTCTGCAACTCCTAACTTACGTACAGGCTTGCAAGCACCCACTAACGCCAAGGAGCGAGTATTGCTAGTGTCAAAAGGGAGATCTGACCCATTTGGTCAAATTGTTGAGCAGCGATTTTCTCCAAGACCGACGGGAAATCAATCTCCTAGACCTGTTCCCCCCATACCTCCCCTGCCGACTCCTCGTGGGGAGGGAAGACAAGCACAAACACCTGTCACACCTCTTCCTACTCCAACTCCCAGTCCTCCTGCACAAAAACCAACTCCGCCTAATCAGGATACGTCTTCAGTCCGATCCGGAACACTACCATCAGTTATTCCTGATCCTGGACTAAAACCTTTGCTACCACCACCACCTCAACCTGACTTAGCTAAGGCAGTTATGGTAACTGGTGTAGTGCTAATTGGTCAAAAACCCCAGGCGATTATTAAAGTCCCTACTGAGGAGACAAGTCGCTATGTACAGGCGGGACAGAGGTTGTCTAGTGGGTTGCTAATTAAACGCATTGAAATGAATGAAGGTTCTGATCCCATTGTAGTTCTGGAACAATATGGTATTGAAGTTGCCAGAATGGTAGGCCAAGAACCTATCAATGCAGCATCATCAGCTCCTAATCTTGAAGCTTCGTAAAAATGGAAACTCAGGAAAAAATTGAATTCGCTGGTTTATCTCTAGCGGTTTATCGCGAGATAGCTGCTCATTTGCGTCAAGTAGAAGGGATAGAAGTTGGCTTGATTTCTCAAGCATCTTCAGAATTTGATTACAATCAAAGTCAAATTGGTGGTTTATGGATTTCTGGGATACCGAATTCTGGGTCAGAAAGTCAGCAACGCGTACAGCAAATTTTGGCTTACTATCAAAATCGCTACGATGTCTGATTTTCTTGACTGATATCTTGCACCTACACCCAAAAAGGGTAAAGACCAATCAACCAAGCCTGCTTATGCAGGCTAAAAATTCTTTGTCATTCTATTGAGCAAAAACAGCATTCATTAGGGACGAAAGTTTTAAGTATTAATACGCAAGTGCAAGATGTGAAGGAAGTATATCCATACTAGAAATTAATCGGGGTGAAGTTAATCTGCCCATCCCAAAATGATCTGTTTTGAGTAAATTTATCTAATACTGCCAATGTGGCTGATGCAATTGCTATTGCTGAGGTAAACTTGCAAGCAAGATCATGCAAAATCTTACTCAGCTGCTCTTCGCTCTGGGCATCACTTAATAATGGAACACTGGCAATTTTTAATCCAAAAACAGGGCGATCGCTCTTGGCATAATCTGGAATCACCAAACTTAGAAATTTCGGAAGGTTGTTATAGAGTCTTGGCTCGTTCCAATCTACGTAATACTGACGTAGAAATACGGATAACCCACTCCTCAACCCAAGAAATTCCCCCCAAGCGGCGAATTCAAAAGCGATCGCGGCGCACGAATACAGAAGGTTTAATAGCGGTAATTCCTTTTACCCATCTCAAACCAGGAATTTGGGAACTACAATGCTCTGGCGATTTGATGTCTGATTTGCTCGGTAAAGCTTGGCAACACGGCATCTGTCTACAAGTATTATCTGAAGAATGTACTCAGGATTGGGGACAATGGCACGGGGGTGAGAATGTCGCGTCTAATTTACCTCATAGTTCAGGGACTATTTCTGATGACAATCTTAAAACCGTGATTGCACCGGAACCTTTGTCTACTATCAATAGCGATCCAACTCCAATCGATTTATTCACTGAAACAACAACAGACGAGACCGTTATTGATCAACCTGTTAATCCACCTTGGCTCGAAGGTGAAACGGCTGAACAGTTGTTACAAAATTTAATGGATTTAGCTTTACCTAATCTTGAAACTCTGTTATCTGAGGACACTTTAGCCAAACAAGTACCGCCACCGCTATCTTTGACTTTAGATCGGGAAACCCATATTGCTCATTGGGGAGAAATGTTTGTCATTCATGGGCTAGTGGAGCTACAAGAGGGGACAAATCAACAAGGTGAAGCACCATACCCAGAAATTTTTTATGGATTGGAACTACTCATTGATTTGCGATCGCCTCTAGGCTCAGAAATTTTAACCCAGGTTCGGCAACCCTTACCAAATAGCTCGTTGCCTATTACCATCACCTCGACAATTAATATTCCCGTGGATTGTGAATCTAAGCTGATATTGGCAGAGATCAATTTGTATGGCGCACTCACCGAATTTGGTGAAGTAGTACGATTAGCTAGTCAATCTTTGACAATTACAGCAGATGTGACAGAATTGCTAGCCATCACAGCCGCAGCTAGATTTCGGGAACAAAATTTATTAGATCACCCTATAGAACCACCAACAGAGTCAGAAGCATCTATTAGCATCGATTTAAAACTTTTCAATTTGGCTAAAACTGCACAAAAAAACCATTCTCAATCTATTCAAACTTTCTTAAACAAGTCACTACCTCCGCAGTTTAATTCCGAAGAACGAGAAGAAACCTCTTTGCGAGTGTCTCAGATCAATAAATTAGCCGATTCTCGTTTACCCCAACTACCAACCCTACCGGAAACCCAAAACACTGCTCAAGCAGCGTTTAATAACGGTGTCGCCACTGCTGATTTAGTTACAGAATCTTCTATAGATGAAGCGCTTGCAGAGAAAAAAGAGACTATAGCCCCCATCAACTTAGCGCAACTAGTCATTAAAAATCATCGTGTGCGAATGCTCAACAGCACTTTTCCTTACTTGAAACGCCTGAAAGTTTTACCAGCAAAAACAGAAGAGTTGGAAAGTAAGACACCCGATGAGTTGGAACTTCAAACTCCTGAAGATTCTCCGCAAATCAATCCAACTGGATCTGAGCATGAAGAAAATACACTAGAATTAGTCACTGCTGATGGAGAGTTTCAGGATGACTCAGTGGCAGAAGGATCTATCCCAGCAGATTTAGAATTAAATCCAGACCCTAATCTTTATTCATCGCCCCTGATTAGAAAGTGGATGCAAAGCCGAGGATATGCTTTACCTGAATCTACGATTGAGGTTGTAGACCAGCAAACAATACTAGATGAACAGGTTCCGCTTTCAACTCAAACGGTGGAATTTAACTCACCACACTTAGAATCGGAAACGGATACGGATACGGATATCGAAGCAGATCAGATACCTTTCCTGCGAAATGCTAGACAAAGGGCTAGTGCAGCCAGCGCTGTGGGAATAGAGGAGATGAATATATTAGAACAGATAGAAGTCGAAAATATATCAGCAGAAATTTCTGTATCTGCTCCAGATTCACAATTACCATTGGCTGATGCTCTCATAATACCTTCGCCTTGGTTGACCCAAGAATTTGTTGTAGAAGATACATATACTGAACCAGCAGTGAATGTGATAGACAGTCATTGTTCTGAACAGAAGGAGCAACCCATCTCCAATTTATCTAATACCCCACTCATGGAAGGGACGATTGTTGAGTCTCTGCCAATACCGCAATTACACGTACCAGATGGTGAACTCATCGCTGGTACTTCTGTCAGGGTTAGGGTAGAACTACCTGAAATATCCCCGCAAATAGTGGTCAAGTTATGGGTAAAAGATTGCCAAACTCGCTGGCTGCTAGATGGTCCCCATTTGCTCACAGACTTGCAACCTAACACCTTGGGAAGTTTAGAAGTGATGACTCAATTAAATATTCCCTTTGGTTGCTTGGAAATTCGCTTAGAGGCGATCGCTTTCGATCAGACTACCCAACAAGAAAGTCACAAGGTAACAGTGCTGCGGACTGTCATTCCTCCAGATTTACCGAATTTGCGGTTAGATGAATTACTGGGGATTTGAATAAATCACACGGGAGTTGTGTTAATAATTTTGAGAATTTCAAAAATCGGGTGAATTTTGCAGTAAGCTCGTTTTCGAGGATTGTCTAATTATTCAATAGGAAAGTTAACTATGGCAGCTTCATTTTTGCCTTCTATCTTGGTTCCTCTGACTGGTCTAGTTTTTCCAGCAGTGACAATGGCGTTTTTGCTGTTATACATCGAACGCGATGATATCAGCTAATTAGTTGATGAATATCCCACGTCTTCCAGGCGTGGGATTCGCGTGTAAATCATTTAGTAAATCATTTAGTATAAAAGCGCACTTATTATATTCCAACTCATTCCTAATAGACAAAGGATTCCCACTGCATACGTAAGAAATCGCCAAGGCTGCAAACCGAGAAGATACATCAAGGTATGAAGTATCCGCGCGATTGTAAAAGTAGAAAACAGCCAAATTGCTGATCCAGGCGATGCTTCGGTTAACACATACGCTATTCCCAGACCAATAAATATGGGAATGTTTTCCAAATCATTCAGCCAAGCTTTAGCAGCTCGTTTGACTTGTGGTAGATCCTCCTTCGCGGGCGGCTTATTGAATACTGCGGAATCTTCTGGGTTGACAAATTCACGTCTGCCAATCCGATAAAATCCTTGATAAGCTGAAAGCGCAAACATTTTCAGAAATAGCACTACAACGCACAAGGAATACCAGTCAAGAGCGGTTCCCATCGTTCCAAGCATAGAGATTACCTGTTATCTGCTAGTAACACACTACCTTGCTTGAATGTAGTTACAGACATATATCGTGCTAATTGTAACTTAAATCTCTATAGTTTAGTACCTGATCACTAAAATTACAAACCGCCTGTCTTTCAGAAACAAGCGGTTTGTTAATGCTAATTTTTAAACAATTGCCCGAAAATCCAGACTAAATTGTTTTCTGATCAAACTATTCTTACATTGAAGAACCGACACCAGCATAGGCTCCGTAAAAGAAAATACCTACAACTGTAATTACACCTAAACCTGCGATTGTAGCGACAACCCACAGGGGAATTCTTCCACTTCCAGCAGACACAGCTTTTCTCCTCCCTTAATAACAAATCAACACTGATTTTATGAACAAAGATTTACAACACTTGCTCTGTGTTAGTTAAAGAAGTAACTAGAGAACAGAATTCCTAGAACAAAGACTAAAAGTAGTCCCAGGTAGAGTGAAGTCCGGTTTAATTCAACCGGTTGATTATTCGGATTGGGCGATCTATCCATAATTTTCTCCTAGCGTTGAATAAACTGCATGGCGGCGATCGCGCCTAAAAAGAAGACGGAGGGTACACCTAAAGTATGAATTGCCAGCCATCTAACCGTAAAAATGGGATAAGAAACTGGCTGATTTATGTCATTTCCGCTAGTCATGATCTCAAACTACTTTCCGATAAATTGTTCTACTTGCTGTTTAGCGCCAAAACGATCCTTCACAATAGGTACTTCTTGGCGTGTTTGTGTGTAGTATTCGTTAGGACGGGGAGTGCCGAAAGCATCATAAGCCAGTCCAGTGCTGACAAATAGCCATCCGGCTAGAAATAATGCGGGAATGGTGATGCTGTGAATAACCCAGTAACGAATGCTGGTAATAATGTCCGAAAACGGACGCTCTCCAGTGGTACCTGACATTTAGATCCTTACCTTCACAAAGATTGCTATTGTCTATTATCCTACAAAGTTTAGAAAGAGTTACAAGTTGCAACGACCTTCTCAGAAATCAGAACGAATACTGAAGTCTATCATGCCACTAAGCAGCCTCTTGTGAGGAAGTTTGGGCAATGTTTGGTTGGTATTTTAACAAAACGCCGCGATCGCCGATCACAAATCCCTGATTAGGATTGAAGAAAACAACCTTGTACAAATTAGCTGCTACTCCTTCCACATCACGGTCTTTTTCCCAAGTTTGACCACGATCAGCGCTTAAAAGTAAATTACCGCTACCGCCACCTATCCAAAGTTCATCGGGAGTGCGATAAGCCAAATCTAGTAAACCCCAGCTTGTAGCTAACTCAGGATTTTGCGGTTCTTGCCATTCTTCAGGATTATTGAGATCGCTAAACTGCACCTGACCACCTCGTGCTAGCAACCACAACTGCCCATTCTCAGCAAAACCCATATTTTCTAAGCGGCGAGAATTATTGCGGTTATGGGGTTCCCAGCTAGTTTGTCCTGGTTCCCAAGTAGAGTAGAAACTACCCTTAGCCGAAACCGCAACATATTTACCATCAGGCGAGCGTTCAATATTACGCACCACACCAACGGCTCCTTCTACCTGGGCTTTCCAGTTGATACCACCGTCTTGAGTTCTATATATCGCTCCCACATCGGTAGCCATTTCCGCCGAGTTTTCTCCCAGAGCATAAATAGCAATGGGACTACCAGGTAGTTTTTCGCTTAAAGCAATGCGCGACCAAGAACTACCTTCGTCAGTGGTATGCAACAGTAGCGAAGGCTCACCCAAAATCCAGCCTTCTTTGCCAGCAAAACTTACCGAGTCAAAGCGAGACTTAGGATCATCCAGTTCCAGTGTTAGCGGTTTCCAAGTATCACCACCATCATTTGTTTCCAAAAGGGTAGCATTGCCACCCACCAGAAAACCATGCTGAGAGTTATCAGTAAAGGCGATATCCAGCAGCTTCGAGTCTGTTGGCACAGAAATTATCGCCCAAGGGTTAGAGACCGTAGAGGGGACTTTGCTACAACCTATACACAAGAAAACTACTATCAACAAGGCAAATAGTCTTTGCCAATTTTTCATAATACCCATTGAATGCATCAGTATTTTTTACTTTTTTCTAAATTTTTGATCTTAGTGGCGATCGCAGCCCTCTAAACTTGGTAAAAAGATAGCGGGTCTTATTGTAAGCCGTAGAGACTGATAAAAAACAAGAAACCAAGAGCCAAAGCCCCAAAAATTAGCAAATTTTTCTGCCCTGGTGTCATTCTGTTAACACCCAAACCATAACCAAGATTTTCTTTAAAACCCGACACAGTACCAGCAGGGCCAATATTGGCGAAAGCAATCTTCTTCGCCGTACATACTGGACAACGCCAAGTTATAGGCAGTTCAGCAAACAGAGTACCTGGATCAATATTATGGCTATCGTCTCCCTTTTCAGGTTCGTAAACATAACCACAGGCACGGCATTCAAAGCGGTCTAATGCCGGAGTTTCAACAGCTTGTTCGTTAGCTTGTTCGCTCATGGCTAAATCCTCACAGAGGAGAAATATTAAATATACGTTACAAATTATGACATAACTGTGAGACTTTTCCATCATCTGCAAAAAGGATAAATACCTGAAATCGTTCTGTTTCACAGATTTCATCAAAAGCAACCAGATATAATGTAAAAGAAAGTAACAGCCTTATTTACACCATTAGCGGTAGATATTCATTGTGTTTGTCCTCAGCGGTTACGAGTACCTTCTAGGCTTCTTCATCATCTGTAGCCTAGTTCCAGCCCTTGCACTTTCAGCCTCCAAGCTCCTGCGACCCAGTGGTAACAGCCTGGAACGGCGCACTACTTATGAATCTGGCATGGAACCCATTGGCGGAGCCTGGATTCAGTTCAACATTCGCTACTATATGTTTGCCTTAGTCTTCGTCGTCTTTGACGTAGAGACTGTATTCTTGTACCCTTGGGCGGTTGCCTTCCACCGTCTAGGGCTTTTGGCATTCATTGAAGCCTTAGTTTTTATTTCAATTCTTGTAGTTGCCCTAGTCTACGCCTGGCGTAAAGGAGCGTTGGAATGGTCTTGAATTCAAAATTAACCACCCCAGACAAAGAGCAAATCATCAACCCGATTGAACGTCCCACAATCACTCAGGACTTGTCAGAAAACGTCATCCTGACCACAGTTGATGACCTCTATAACTGGGCAAGGCTTTCGAGTCTGTGGCCTTTGCTGTTTGGTACAGCTTGCTGCTTTATTGAATTTGCAGCTTTAATTGGCTCCCGGTTTGACTTTGACCGTTTCGGTCTCATTCCCCGTTCAAGCCCACGTCAAGCCGATTTAATTATTACAGCCGGAACAATTACCATGAAGATGGCACCCCAATTGGTGCGTCTTTATGAACAAATGCCCGAACCCAAGTATGTGATCGCTATGGGTGCTTGTACAATTACTGGCGGAATGTTCAGCATGGACTCTCCGACAGCTGTACGTGGAGTTGATAAACTCATTCCTGTAGATGTTTATTTGCCTGGTTGTCCCCCCCGTCCCGAAGCGATTATTGACGCAATTATTAAATTGCGGAAAAAGATAGCTAACGATTCCATGCAGGAACGAGGTCAAATTAAGCAAACCCACCGTTTTTACAGCACAACTCACAATCTCAAGCCCACAGAGCAAATTTTAACTGGTAAATATTTACAGTCAGAAACTCGCTACACACCACCCAAGGAATTGACAGAAGCTATTGGTTTGCCAGTTCCACCTGCGTTACTGACAGCAAAGACACAAGAGAAGGAGCAAAACCGTGGCTGAAGAAGATTCTAAACCAGTACCAGCAGCAGAAGATTCTCTGGTTAAAGCCGGTCAAGTTTCCCAATGGTTAACGGAAAATGGTTTTGATCATGAGTCTTTGGAACCTGACAAGCTTGGGGTAGAAATAATTAAAGTGGAGGCAGATTTCTTGCTCCCTATTTCTACAGCCCTTTATGCTTACGGGTTTAATTACCTTCAGTTTCAATCTGGTGTTGACCTTGGCCCAGGAGGGGATTTAGTCAGTGTCTATCATTTGATTAAAGTCGGTGATAATGTTGATAAACCTGAAGAAATCCGGGTGAAGGTGTTCTTACCTCGTGAAAATCCCAGCGTCCCTTCAGTTTACTGGATCTGGAAAACCGCAGACTGGCAAGAGCGCGAAACTTATGATATGTTCGGCATTGTCTATGAAGGTCATCCGAATCTGAAACGGATTTTAATGCCGGAAGATTGGGTGGGTTGGCCTTTGCGGAAGGATTATATCTCGCCTGATTTCTACGAGTTGCAAGATGCTTATTAGGTAGCGCTGAGTTTCAGCAGTGAGAATTTTGTTCAACTCACCTTAGCCCCTTTCCGGTCGCGGAGAGGGGTAATGTTTTTTAACGCAAAGGGGCGCGGAGGTTAGCGCAAAGGTTCGCTGAGATTGAGGCGTTTATAGATGGTATCCAATTACTAAATCTGAAAGTTCGTAGGTTAGCTTGAGGCTTTGCAAAACCCAACAATCCGTGGTTTTGTTGGTGTGGGTTTATGCGTTCGGCAAACTGCGTTAACGTTCGTCTACCCAACCTACGCCTAAATTTATCAAAGTCCCTAAAAAAAGCTGGATGATTTTTGTACGACCAGAGTCATAAAAGAACATTACTTGTTTATCTTTAGGCATTAAGTAACTTTCTCATAAATTACACATCATTTACAAGTGATAGGTTATACTTGTATTGAATCGTGAACTTAAAATATCAAGGACTCCAAACAGGAGAGAATTAAGTTAAATCTATACACGATTACAAGTAATTTAGAAGTGTTATATTATGCCAAAGCTAACAAAAGAAGAATTTATTGAGAAAATAAAAGCAGATGAATTTGAGTTTGAAGATATTGATTTAGAAGGCATTGATATTAGTGGTTTTAACTTTAGAGAGCTAAGAAATGATCAAAGAGTAATCACGATAAAAAACTCTAATTTTAACGGTGCGAATTTAAGTAATTCAGATATGCGTGGTATTGATTTATGTTTTGTAGATTTGCAAGAGGCTAATCTTAGCAATTCTAAGCTACCACAGATCATGCAGTGTAACCTTGAAAAATCAGATTTATCAGGGTCTTATATAGCTTATACTGATAGTTCATCATTTCGTGAGACCAACTTTGAGGGAGCAAATACTTTCTACGCTATATTTACAGACTGTGATTTATTTAAAGCTAATTTTAGTAATGTTAGTTTCTTATTAGCTGAGTTTTATGAGTCTAATTTATCAACTGTAAACTTTAGTAATTCAAACCTAAATGGCTGTAAATTTGTTGATTCTGAGCTTAATAATTCTGATTTCAGTAATGCAAGTGTTTTAGCCAGTAATTTTAATAACATAAATTTGTCCTCGGCTTGTTTCAATAAAACTTTTCTTAAAAAATCAAGGTTTCGTGGGAGTAATCTAACAGGAGCAATTCTCAATGAAAGTAAGCTGGAAAATTCTAATTTCAATAGTGCTAATTTAGATGGTGCAAAATTACAAGATGCACAAATTAAAGATTGTACTTTTAGAGGAACAAGCCTGATAAAGGCAGATTTTTATCAAGCTTTATTAGAAAATGTAGATTTTAGAAAAGCGAATTTTCAAGGAGCTAATCTGAGAGAATGCACTTTAAAGTATGTTAATTTATATTTGTCAGACTTAACGGATGCAAAACTCGGATTTGCTAATTTAGTTCAAGTTAAACACTTATCAACAGCTAAATTAATTAGAACTGATTTCCATAATACAAATATTGAGTGAAATCAAAATTATTGTCACTGTTATAGCAGAAACTAATTTTAGTTATTCAAATTTAGAAAGATCAAATATTAATAACGTTTCTTCAATGTTGCCTTGTTAAAGCGTATTCATTGAGGTTGTCAACTAAATTATTAAAACATTTGTACTCATTTCAGTATAAAGTGTGAGTCTTAATATAGTATCTATATACTATAGCAGTTACAACTAAAGCGTTAGCCAGCTAAAAACTTGCTCAACAGTTAGGGATAAATCTATGTTGCTGAGAATGGGTAACGAGTCTCCACCTGTGAGCATTTCAACTCGTTGATTTGGGAATATGGTTAAAATGCTGGCTTCTTCTGGAAAAATCAACCAGCCTAGTTCTGTGCCATTTTGGGAACAGTGTAGCAGGTTACGGAGAACTTTGGCTTGGCTTTGGTCTGGGGAAAGGATTTCTATAGCCCAGTCGGGATGAGTTTGAAAGCGGTTGGCTATTCTGCCAGATGCTTCACGGGGAATGCGTTCCCAACGAAATACTGCAATATCAGGAATTATGGCAGCACCGCCAAAAACACAACGCAGTTCGGGGAAAGCAAGGGCAATTTTTGGAGGTTTGGCTGTTCTGTTAATTGCTTCACAAAGTTCTACTTGTAATAGGCTATGTTCTCCTTGAGGCATGGATTTTTGGCTAACTTTTCCGTCTATATATTCGGAAGCGGGTTTAGTTTCGGGAAATTGCAGGAATTCTTCTAAGCTGATTGATTTGACTAGCGTACTCATCGTTATTCCTCGTCAAATTCTCTTACTTGTATTTTAGTTTTTCAATTTGTTAAAAAACCCCTACAAGAGTTAACTTACAGGGGTTTTTGTTTAAGCGGGCGGCGGGAATCGAACCCGCATTATTAGCTTGGAAGGCTAAAGTTTTACCACTAAACTACGCCCGCAAAAAGAGAAAATATTTAATTAGCTCAATGTCTTAATATACAAACTTCACATAAAATGGAGATACGTTTTAGCTTGCACACAGACATAACTAAGTATAGCATACAATAATTTTATTGCACAATATAATTTTCAAACTATTTTAAGTCCAGCATTTTTGCTAGTATTGAAAAATGACCAAAAAATCCGATGCTGACCGGGAGTCAGTTGATTCTCAGCAATTTACCGAGCCGACTGATGGCAAAACTAAGTCGGTAGATAGTGCTTGGTCAAACCGTATTATTAATATCTGGAATAAAACTACAAACCGCTTGGGGAATCTCGTACCTGTAGAGCAAGTAACACAGACCATAGTTCAATGGTTTAGTGTGAGTGAGGCTGAGGTAGCAGAGATTTTGGCGACAGTTAGAGCCGAACTCCCAACCACAGAGGCTTTGCTGATTGGTAAGCCCCAAACTGGCAAAAGTTCAATTGTCCGGGGCTTAACGGGAGTATCTGCGGAAATTGTCGGTCAGGGTTTTCGCCCCCACACTCAACATACCCAGCGTTACGCCTATCCTTCTAATGAACTACCGTTGCTGATTTTCACAGATACGGTGGGACTGGGAGACGTGAATCAGGATACCCAAGCGGTTATTCAGGATTTGATTAATGATTTACAAGAATCTAACCGTCGGGCTAGAGTCCTGGTTTTGACAGTTAAAATCAATGATTTCGCCACTGAGACACTGCGACAAATTGCGGAAAAACTCCGTCAGCAGTACCCAGAGATTCCCTCTCTGCTGGCTGTTACCTGTTTACATGAAGTTTATCCCCCCAGTACAGATGACCATCCTGATTATCCACCAGACTATGAGGAAGTCAACCGCGCCTTTACAGCCATTGAGGAAGCTTTTGCTGGATTATACGATCGCTCTGTTCTGATTGATTTCACTTTAGAAGAAGATGGCTATCATCCTGTATTTTATGGCTTAGAAGTATTACGGGATTCCCTAGCGGAAATACTTCCAGAAGCAGAATCCCGTGCAATTTATCAGTTATTAGACGATGCAGCTGGTAAGCAACTGGGCGACATTTACCGGGATACTGGTCGGCGTTACATTCTCCCATTTTCGATTATGGCAGCGGCCTTGGCGGCTGTGCCATTACCATTTGCTACTATGCCAGTTTTGACTTCCTTGCAAGTCTCAATGGTAGGTCTTCTAGGTAAATTATATGGGCAAACGGTAACACCATCACAGGCAGGAGGTGTTGTTAGTGCGATCGCAGGTGGTTTTTTAGCCCAAGCTGTTGCACGAGAGTTAATCAAATTTGTGCCTGGTTTTGGTAGCGTCATCGCTGCTTCTTGGGCTGCTGCTTACACTTGGGCGCTGGGAGAAGGTGCTTGTGTTTATTTTGGTGACTTAATGGGTGGTAAGAAGCCCGATCCTCAAAAAATTCAGGCTGTGATGAAAGAAGCTTTTCAGAAAGCACAGGAAATGTTTAAAGGTATCAAAACTTGAGAGGATATCTGAAAATCATTTGACAAACACAATCAGGCTTCACCGAAAACGCATATTTAAATTCGGTCGTTGTTCGCACCCTCTTAAAAAACCGAAGATTTATTTTCTGTTGCTTGAACAAACGCCTCAAATTTACCGTTGGGTGTCCATTGGATAGCGCCGTCATCTCTAGTTAAAAATAATTGTGTCTGGTTTTTACTCAATTCAGACAGAGTTTTTGAATCAACATTACCATAAGAGGCGATCGCCACCTGTGGTTGAAACATTTGTACTAAATCTCTCAAAGACTGAGGGCTACACCACAACACTTGCGGACGCAGCAAGCTTCCCGCCTTATATAGCTGTTCCACTTCAGTAGGCTTAACATTACCTACCAATAGCCAATTCTGACCTTGAATTTGAAATTGTAAAATAGGTAACTGCTCATTAATTAACTGAGCCACTACCGAACCAGTATTTACTGTTTGACCCGGTGCTAAAGGCTGATATGTTCCTTCTTGCTTTTGAACTTCCTGTTGAATTGCCTGAATACCAATGGTATTTTTTAAATTGGGTGAATATTCATAAAAATTTTTGATAGGTAGAGTTTGCAGCACTTCCAACCAAGCATTGTTATCTTGATATTTAGAATTACTAGCGATTGCGCTCCGCGCACTGCCATAGGCAATCGCCCAATCTATTTGATTAACGCCCTGCTGTTGTAGAAATGGTAAAATTGTGAAGCGTCCAGTCCCCTCATCACCACTATTAATCAGCGTCACCGTTCCTCGGTCTTGAATGACTACAACTGGTTCTGTACCTGCGGCTAAGACCGTAATTCTAAATAATGTATTTGCAGAGTACCAAAGTGGAATCAGTACCAAACTAATAGCCATTAAAGCTGCAAACCACCAGCGTTTCTGCCACCAACGGACTAGCCAAACCGCAATAACGACTGCATATATCCCTACTAACTGCCACGTAGATATACTTCCTACACTGAGAGAATTACCCGGTAAGTTATTAAATGATTCGACTAATTTAATCAACCAATCAGTAGGAAAATATAATACACCAGCCAAAGCGCTGCCACCAGCAGGCCAAACTAATGCGGCGATCGCACTGATAATTCCACCTATACTAATGGTTGCAATCAAAGGAGTACTGATGATATTCAGTAGCAAAGCATAAGCAGGTACAACCCCAAACACGAACAGTTGCAGTGGTAAAGTCCAAATTGTAGCAGCCAGAGGAACAGCAATTAAAGAGGCGATCGCCAGTGGTAGCCAATCTAAGCGTTTCACAAGTGCCGGAACTGTAACAATTAACCCTAGTGTGGCTAAAAAACTCAGTTGAAAGCCTAAATCCCAAATCCATAACGGGTTAATCAACAATAATATAGTTGCAGCCAAGAGCAGAGAGCCAAATTGTTTAACCTTTCTTTTTAATAGCAAACCAACTAACGCCGCAAAACCCATAATTACGGCTCGCAGCACCGAAGGCTGAAACCCTGTTAAACTCAGGAAAATAATTAACGCCAAACAGCCAAAAGTAAATTGTGTTCCCTTAGATGCACGACTTGTCAGCTGTAGAATCAAACCCAAGACCAAAGAAACGTGAAATCCTGAAGCAGCCAAAGTGTGAGCCAAACCAGCTTTCACAAACAAATCACGGATATCGTAGGGTAAATCAACCGCCCTACTACCCAGAACCATTGCACTAACAAGGGGACCGGCTGGAACACCTAACCAACGAACTTGCGATCGCACAATGCGTTGCCGAACTTGCCACCATCCCCACTTACGTTCATCATACTGATCAAGGACATTAATCTGTCTGCCAGTCAAACCAGCAAATATTCCCTGTTGCTGGAGAAACTTCTGAAAATCGAAAGCACCAGGATTTGATGCAGTTCTCGGCTTGTATAAAACTCCAGTCACCGCAACTTGTTGACCAGGATATAACCCAGTAGCCTGAAGTATTGGCACTGTCACATATAATTTACCTGTCACCCCCTTAGAAACATCTACCGGGCCAGTTTCATTTTTCACCTCATCCAGTTGAGTCGCTGCTAACACAAATTGACCTCGTTGGCTACGAGTCAAACGGGGATTACTCGCCACCTCCCCACGCACAATCACCAATTGTTGTTGATTACCGTTATTTTCTGAAGCAATAAACGTACTTATATCATTTTCATTTGGTTGTGGCGATCGCCATTGAAAATACCCAGTTGCTAACAACCCCACCAACCCAGCAACCAGCCATATTCTAGGATGGGGAGTATTTTGCCAAATATTAGGGACACCCTCAGTTTTACCACCAGCATTTTCGGATTTTTGAGCAAATCGCCCTAATCTGCGTCTTCCAAACAGAACTGCTCCCACAACCCCACAACCCAGAACCCAAAACCCACCCCCAGGAACACCCGTCAACAGCAATCCTAGAATAAAGCCAAGACAGATAAACACACCACTTGTCTGAATCATAAATCACTCATAAAAAAACTTACGTGTTCGTAGTAAGGGCTTTAGCCCTGAAAACCCCGAATGCTAAACAAATAACTACAAACCACAAACTTCCATTTATACTTAAGCAAATATAACTGACAGTTGATTTAGAAACTTCCCAATAAAAAAATATCCCCAAAGATTATCTTGTGAACGGGGCAAAGATACCCGCTAATCACTCATTTGTAGCTGTTCAAAAGTCCTAATCTGCACAGACTTCGCCTTTGATGTCCCTCAAATTCTCCCCTCTCCTTACCAAGGCTACGGTGTACACACATCCTGATTCAAAGAGAGTTTCCAGCCCTAAAAACAAGATTTCTGATTAAATCTTGTTCCCCTCCTCGCTTGCACCGGAGGGGCTAGGGGTGGGGTTTTATGACGCAAAAGAGAATTTCCTGACTTGTGTGTACACCGTAGTTACCAAGGTGGGGGTGAAGTTCTATATTTTCAAATTCTCCCCTCTCCTTACCAAGGAGAGGGGTTGGGGGTGAGGTTCTGTATTTTATTAATCCACATTCCTCTTAATACATTACCAAACTTAAACTGCTATCCCCTTCAGCAGAGGAAAACCCAACTTTTCTCGTTGCTCAACATATAGATGAGCCACCTTCCGAGCCAAATGACGAATCCTCCCAATGTAACGAGTTCTCTCCGTCACCGAAATCACACCCCTAGCATCCAGCAAATTAAACGTGTGCGAACACTTCATCACATAATCCAGACTCGGTACAACCAACCCACGCTCAGTCAATTGACTAGCTTCCTGCTCATATAAAGTAAACAGTGTCAGCAGCAACTCAGGATTCGACCCCTCAAAATTGTAAGTACACTGCTCAATCTCACTTTGCAGAAAAACATCACCATAAGTAATAGTGTCCGTCCAATCAATCTTAGTAATAGCTCCCACCTGCTGGAGATACATCACCAGCCGCTCCAACCCGTAAGTAATTTCAATCGATACAGGACGACAATCAATTCCCCCACACTGTTGGAAATAGGTAAATTGAGTAATTTCCATTCCATCTAACCAGACTTCCCAACCAGTACCCCAAGCGCCCACCGTCGCATCTTCCCAGTTATCCTCCACAAACCGAACATCATGATCTTCTGGACGAATGCCCAAAACCCTTAAAGAATCGAGATAAATATCTTGAATATTATCCGGTGACGGCTTAATCAACACTTGGTACTGATAATAATGTTGAAAACGATTCGGATTTTCGCCGTAACGGCCATCAGTAGGACGACGACACGGTTCAACATAAGCAACAGACCAAGGTTCGGGCCCCAACGCCCTTAAAAATGTATGAGGGTTTTTAGTACCCGCCCCCTTCTCAATGTCGTAAGGCTGGGCAATTAAGCAACCACGTTCACCCCAAAACTGATGCAATAAAGTAATGACAGACTGAAAATTCACGCTCTACCCTCCCATAATCAGCAAAGTGCATAAACCATTGTTGCCTACAACCTAGCACTGTGGGGAGTTTCAGAGACATGAAAAAAAAGATTCCAAATAAATTGAAAAAACAGTTGACAAAGATAGGAGCGCTCGTTATATTAGATAAG